>JAPPNO010000037.1 GCA_028873845.1 Gemmatimonadota bacterium
TACGTCCACAAATCGCACGATCACAACAAGATGCGCGTCCAGCGGCACTAGCTGGAGACGCCTTCGCTCTCGGCGATCGGGGCGCACTCGCGCAGGCAGCGGATCGAGTTCTCGATCGCGGGACCGTCGGCCATGCCCCGGCGGTTGCCGAAGAAACAGATGACGTTGGGGACGCCTTCACGCGCGGCACGGGGGATGTGCTCTTCGAAGGCGCCGATGATGGCGGCGTGGTTGGCGGGCTCGTTCAGCCCGTCCTCGATCGTCCCGGCGCCGACATCGCCGCAGGAGACGGTGAGGCCGTGGTCGTGGGCGACGGACCACTCGTCGACCTTGAGGAGGTCCATGGCGGTGAGGCCCAGATCGGCGACCGACGCGCAGAAGGGCTCGAGGGGAATGTCGGCGAAGCACCAGCGAGCGACGGATTGGGTGATGCCGACACCTGTCAGCCCATTGACACGCCCTCCAACTCCCCCCGCAATCAGCCCCAGCGACGCGGCTCCGGTTGCCCTGAGGGCCTGACGACGCGTAAGGTTCGGCATTCTGACACCCCATTCCATGCGGTGAAGGTTCACGACTGCAGTCCGGCAGTCCCGATCAACGGGTACGGTAGCGCATGAAGCGAAGGCAGGCCATCGGTGTCCTGGGAGGAGTCGCAGCAGGTCCTATCCTCGTGCCTTCAGGCGCCTTCGCGGAGCTGCTGGCGTGGAGCGAGCGCGTCCGCAAATCGTCTCGCTCTCCCGACGCGCCCTCCCGCCTCACCCCGCCCCGCACCCGCGTCATGGCCGCGCTGGCCGAGGTTATCATCCCCGAGACGGACACGCCGGGTGCATCGCAGGCGGGCGTGACCGAGTTCGTGGCCGCGCTCGTGGACGGCTGGCTCGACGACGACGACCGGGACCTCTTCCTGGCCGGGCTCGACACGGTGGACCCCGCGGCCCGGGAACGCTTCGGCGCCGACTTCGCGGACTGCACCGCCGCGCAGCAGTCCGAATACGTCGGCGAACTCGACGCACAGGTCACCCGCCAGCGCGAGGACCCCGGCGCGAGTGCATCCAGTCACTTCTTCCACCATGTGAAACGTTTCACAATCACCGCCTACTTCACCTCGGAGGTGGGCCTGGCGGCCATCGGGCACCGGACCTCCTACCGTACCTTCGAGGGGTGTGCACCGTTGACCCCGGCGGAGGGCGGTCCCCTGCCCAGGCCCGCCGGCAAGCGTCTTCCCGATTCACCCGTGGGCGCCAACACCCCACTCGGCGGCCCATGAACATCCGCCCGCGCCGCCAGCAATACGACGCCATCGTCGTCGGCTCCGGCATGTCCGGCGGCTGGGCCGCCAAGGAGCTCACCGAACTCGGCGCCCGCGTCCTCGTCCTCGAAGCGGGGCCCATGATCGTCCCCGAGCGCGACTACGCCGAACATCTCCCCACCTACGAGATGCCGTACCGGGGCTGGAACGACCGCAAGGCGCTGGCCGCCGAGCAGCCCGTGCAGCGTGAGTGCTATGCCTGCGACGAGGTCGCGCGGAAGTTCTTCGTCAACGACGTCGAGAACCCGTACACGACCGACGACGGCAAGCCCTTCCTGTGGATCCGCGGGCGCCAGGTGGGCGGACGGTCGATCATGTGGGCGCGGCAGTGCTACCGTCTCAGCGATCTGGACTTCGAGGCCAACGCGCGTGACGGGCACGGGGTCGACTGGCCCATCCGTTACGCCGACATCGCCCCATGGTACGACCATGTCGAGGCGTTCGTCGGCATCAGTGGGCGGGCCGAGGGGCTGCCGCAGGTCCCCGACGGGGTCTTTCTGCCGCCCATGCAGATGTCGTGCGTGGAGGAGCATGTGGCCGGGGAGATCGACCGGGCCTTCGGCGGGCGGCGGCGAATGACGATCGGGCGCACAGCGGTCCTGACCGTGGACCACAAGGGGCGGAGCGCCTGCCACTACTGCGGGCCGTGCCACCGCGGGTGCCGTACCCGGAGCTACTTCAGTTCGATCAATGCGACCCTGCCCGCAGCCGAGGCGACCGGGCTTCTGACGCTGCGTCCCAACAGCGTGGTGCCCGGCGTCATCTGGGATCCTGCCGCCGGGCGCGTGACCGGCGTCCGCGTCATCGACGCCGAGTCCCACGAGGAGCTCGAATTCCACGCCCGCACGGTTTTTCTGGCCGCTTCGGCCCTGGAGTCCACTCGCATCCTGCTCAACTCCACGTCTTCCGATTTCCAGGACGGCCTCGCCAACTCGAGCGGAGTGCTCGGCAAGTACCTCATGGACCACACCATGGGCGTCGGCGCGCGCGCGACCTTCGACGGCTGGGAGGACCGCACCACCCGCGGGCGGCGCCCCAACGGCATCTACGTCGCTCGCTTCGCCAACGTGACCGAGCCTTCGTCCGACTTCCTGCGCGGCTACGGCTACCAGGGCTCGGCGTCGCGGGCCGGGTGGGGCCGGGGCGTGTCAATGGCGGGATACGGCACGGACTTCAAGCACGAACTCATGCGGCCGGGACCGTGGTCGTTCGGGATCAACGGCTTCGGCGAGTGCCTGCCCCGCGAGGAGAATCACGTCTCCCTCGACCCCGAACAGGTCGACAAGTGGGGGATTCCGACTCTGCGGATCAGCTGTGAGTGGAGCGAGAACGAGCGTCTCATGATGAGGGACGCCGCCCACAACGCGGCCGAGATGCTCGACGCGGGCGGCGGCCGCGACATCACGATCGACGACGAGATGACCCCGCCGGGCCTCACCATCCACGAGATGGGGACGGCTCGCATGGGACGCGACCCGGCCACCTCGGTGCTCAACGCGCACAACCAGGCGTGGGACGTGCCGAATCTGTTCGTGGTGGACGGGGCGGCGATGACTTCGTCGGCGTGTCAGAATCCGTCGCTGACGTACATGGCGCTGGCGGCGCGCGCGAGTCACTACGCGGTGTGGGCGGCGCGGCGGGGGGAGATCTAGCTTCGCTAACCTAAGTGGGTAACATTGTCGGTCACGCCCAGGGAACTGTCGTCTATTCGCCCACGCGCATACTTTGCCCGACATGATACAACCTCGCCCAGCCTGGCAACTGGTAGTTGCAACCATGGTCGTCGGGGTTGCAGCCTGCGGAGACGGGGGCACGGAACTCCCGGCCAACCGAGCACCCCTCGCGGTCGGCACGATCCCACCACAGTCGTTGCATGTCGGCGATACGGCCACCCTCGACGTCGCTGCCTACTTCACCGATCCCGACGGGGACACCCTCATCTATGCGGCAGCGACCTCGAACCCCGCGACGGCCACCGCAGCAGCGAACGGCAGCGGGATAGCGGTGGCCGCGCTCACCCAGGGCTCAGCCAACGTCACCGTCACCGTGACACTCCCGACGGCCACGCCGGCCAGCGTCACGGTTCCCCCCGACACCGACACCGCCGCCAGGGTCGTGTCCGACGAGGCTGCCGAGTAGGCCAGCGTGTCCCCGTCCGGGTCGCTGAAGTGCGTGACCACGTCGATCCCGACCGAGTCGCCCACGTACACGTCCTGTTGCGCGACCGCGCCCACCGCGTGAGGCGGCCGGTTCGGGACGGTGACCACGAAGCTCTGCCCGGCCGTCAACCCACCCGGGTCGCTCGCCGTGACCGTCACCGCTGCGCCGCCCTTGGCCATGCCCGCGACCGTTACCTCGCTGCCCGCCACCGCCACCGCCACCCGCGTCGTGTCCGACGCGGCCACCGAGTATTCCAGCTCCTGCCTGTCGGGATCGGTGAAGTACTCCGCCACGTCCACGACCGTCACACTGTCCACCTCGACTTCCCGGTCCGCGATCGTCCCGACCGCCTGCGGCGCCCGGTTGGGCACCGTCACTCCGAAGCCCTGCTCGGCCGACAGCCCCGCCGTGTCCTGTGCCGTCACCGTGACCGTCACGCTCCCCACGGCCACACCGGTCGCCGTCACCACGCTGCCCGCCACCGCCACCACGGCCAGGGTCGTGTCCGACGAGACCGCCCGGTACGCCAGCTCGTCCCCGTCCGGATCGGTGAAGTACCCGGCGACATCGACCTCGGCCACACTGTCCACGAATACGTCCAGGTCCTCGATCGCGCCGACTGCGACGGGGGCCCGGTTCGGGACCGTGACGGGGAAGGCCTGCTCCGCGGTCAGCCCCTCCGGATCCCGCGCCGTCACCGTCACCACCGCACTCCCGGCGGCCACACCCGTCAACGTGACCGTGCTCCCCGACACCGTCACCGACACGTTCGCCACGCTGGACGACACCGCCGAATAGGTCAGCGTGTCACCGTCGGGGTCGGTGAAGTACGCCGCGACATCGACGGCCACCGCGCTGTCCACCTCCACTACCTGCTCGGGGATCGCGCCGGCCGCCCGCGGCGCCTGGTTCACGGGCGGTTCCGTGCCCCCGTCGCAGGTGAGGATCCCGGCTACGGCCAGTGTGGCTGCAAGTCGTCGGCCGATCACCCCGCCCCCCTACTTCACCTCCACAACGAAATACCGCCTCTTCCCCGCGCGCACGATCAGAAACCGCCCGTCGACCGGATCGTCCACCCCCACCACCGCCCCCCGTTCGACCACCCTCTCGCCGTTGAGATACACCCCCCCACCCCGCATCAGCCGCCGCGCCTCGCCGCGGGATGCGGTCATCCCGTGGTCGCACATCAGCGCGGCCAGCTCCATCCCGTCCCCCTCGAGCGCCGACCTGGCCAGCACGGTCGAGGGCACGTCGGCGAAGATCTCGGCGATGTCCGCCGCCCCGAGCCCCTCCAGGCTGCCCCCGAAGAGCACCCGCGAAGCGCGTTCGGCGCGCTCGAGCTCGCCGGCTCCGTGCACCGTGCGCGTCATCTCGGCGGCAAGCCGTTTCTGGGCCTCGCGCAGGTGCGGCCGCCGGGCCACGGCCGCCGCCAGCTCGTCCACAGCGGCCCGGTCCAGCAGCGTGAACATCCTGAGATAGCGGACCACGTCGCCGTCGTCCGTGTTCACCCAGAACTGGTAGAAGCGGTACGGCGAGGTGCGCCCGGGGTCCAGCCACACCGTCCCCTCCTCCGTCTTGCCGAACTTGACGCCGCCAGCCGATTCGACCAGGGGGAAGACGACGGCGTGGCACCGGGGACCGCCCATGCGCCGCACCAGGTCGATCCCGGCGGTGATGTTGCCCCACTGGTCGGAGCCGCCCATCTGCAGGGTGCAGCCGTAGCGGCGGTTGAGTTCGCGGAAGTCGTACGCCTGCAGCAGCTGGTAGCTGAACTCGGTGAACGAGATCCCCGACTCCTCGTCGGCCAGGCGGCGGCGCACCGATTCCTTGCGGAGCATCGCGTTGACCGAGAAGTGCTTGCCGACGTCGCGCAGGAAGGCCACCAGCTTGAGGCCGTCCAGCCAATCGAGGTTGTTCGCCATGCGGGCCGGAGCGCTGCGAGACTCGAAGTCCAGGAAGGACGCCAGTTGGCGGTGGATCCCCGCGGCGTTCTCCTCGGCCTGGGCGCGGTCCAGGAGCGACCGCTCCGATGCCTTGCCCGACGGATCTCCGATGAGCCCGGTCCCGCCCCCGACGAGCGCGATGGGACAGTGGCCCGCGCGCTGCAGATGAACGAGCCCCATGATCGGGACGAGCGACCCCACGTGCAGCGACGATGCCGTCGGGTCGAAACCGATGTAGCCCGTCACCTGGCCGGCCGCGAGGGCCGCCGCCGCGTGTTCGCTCGCGTCGGCGAGGAGGCCGCGCCAGCGGAGTTCCTCGATCATGTCGTCTCCATCGGGTTTGTGCTCGAGCCGGGGCCGCGGAGGGGCGCCGGGTCCGGCTCCGGTGCGAAGCGCTCCTTCACCTTGGGCCGCAACACCTTGCCGGTCCAGGTGCGGGGCAGCTCGTCTACTACCACGATGCGTGTCGGGCAGCGGCCGCGCACCAGGTGCCTCCTGCAGTGGCGATCCACGCCGGCGGGGGTCACGGCCGCCGGATCGGCCTCGACCACCGCGGCGACGACCTCGCCCCACTCCTCGTCGGGGAGGCCGAGTACCACGGCTTCGCGGACTCCCGGAAAGGCCTCGATCACCCGCTCGACATCGCCGGGACTCACGTTGAGCCCCCCGCTCACAATGATCGCGCCGGCGCGCCCCTCGATCCAGATGAGGCCGTCAGGGTCGATGCGGCCGAGGTCGCGGGTGGTGAACCAGCCGTGCGGGCCGGTGGGGAGGGGCCGCGGAGTCGCGCCGGGACCGGGGATCATGGCGGATGCGAGGGTCGGGCCGCGGACCTGGAGCGTTCCGCCGGGCCCGGGTCGGACTTCGATGCCGGGCAGGGGAGGTCCGGCGGTGCCGGGGTGTCGGCGGGCGAGGGCGGGGGGTGCGGTGGCGACCTGCGAGGCGGTCTCGGTCATGCCCCAGGTGGTGGCGATGGGAAGTCCCGCGGCCCAGGCCCTGTCGAGGAGCGCACGGGGGGCGGCCGCGCCGCCGACCAGGACGCAGCGCAGGGTCTCGGGGACGGGCCGGTCGCGCAGACGGGCCAGGATGCGCCGGAGCATGGTCGGAACAATGGCCAGATGGGTCACCTCGCCGGACAGGATGGCGCGGGCCACGGCGAGCGCATCGAAGGTGGGCCACAGCCGCACGGACGCCCCCGTCATGACCGACCGCACGATGAGCGAGAGGCCGCCGATGTGTCCCGGGGACAGGCAGAGGCCCCAGCGGTCGCCGGGGCCGAGCCCGAGGCGGCTCGTGACCGCGGTCGAGGAGGCGGCGAAGGTGTCGCGGGTGAAGCCGAACGCCCTGGGGGGGCCGGTGGAGCCGGAGGTGAGGATGTATGCGATGACGTCGGGGTGAGCGGAGGGATGACGCCCCGGCCGGGCCACTTCGGCCTGATCCTCGCGGGGGGCCCCTCCGGAATCTCGAAGCAACTCGTGTAAACTCTGGTTGTCAATATGTAAACTGGCGTTTACAGTTTGGCGTGCGTGGTCGATTTCGGACGGGGTGAGGCGCTGGTGTAGCGGCACGGCGGCATATCCGGCCTTCCACAGGGCGAAGAGGGCGGCGACGGCGTCGGGGCCGGGGGTGGCGCAGAGGGTGGCCGTGACGGGAACGGCCTGGCTGCGGCGGCCGGTAGCGGCCGGCCCGGTCGCGGCACGGGTGCGCAGGTGAACGGCCAGTCCGGCCGCGCGCGCCTCCAGTTGCCGGTAGGTCAGGCGGCCGCCGTCCCGGACCAGGGCGGTGGCCGACGGGGTTTCAACCGCTTGACGGGCCAGATCGGCGGCGGGGGTCGGCGGGGGTGGCGCATGGGCCGGGCCGGGCCGGGGCCGGGTCGAACCGGGTTCCGCGGTCAAGATCAGCCGAAGGGACCGATCGCCCCGAAAAGAGCACCCCCGCCCAGCGCCACTCCGTAGAGTGCAACACCGCGCGCGGTCATCCCCAGCGCCGGATTCAGGGTGCGCCGGTCCACGGTCCCGGAGTCCCGCAGCACCGCCACGACGAGGGGCGCCGCCGGCAGGCATGGCAGCCAGCCGGCCAGGGACTGAAGGGTCCAGGCGGACCAGTCCATCATCACCATGCCGACGACCGGCACGGCGGCCGCCAGCGCGAGGCAGGCGAAGTACTGCACCACCGAGAACGTGTCGCCGTACCGGACGGCCAGGGTGCGCTTGCCGGCGGCGCCGTCGGTTTCGCGGTCACGCAGGTTGTTCACCACCAGCATGGCCGTGCTGAAGGCGCCGAGTCCCACGCCCGCCAGGATCGCGCCCGGGGACCATGCCTGCGCCTGTACGAAGTAGGTGGCGGCCGTGGCGACCGGGCCGAAGAAGACGAAGACGAAGACGTCGCCCAGCCCATGGTAGGAGAGCGGGTAGGGACCGCCCGTGTAGCAGACCCCCATGAGCATCGAGACGAGCCCCACCGCGATGACCGGCCAGCCCGCGACCGACGCAAGGTACACGCCGGTCAGGGTGGCCAGTCCCAGCGTGACCACCATGCCGCGAAACACGGCCTCGGGCGGGAGAATGCCCGCCTGGGTCACCCTGACCGGGCCGAGCCGGTCGCCCGTATCGCCGCCCTTGACGAAGTCGTAGTAGTCGTTGGCCAGGTTGGTGGCGATCTGGATCAGGAGCGCGCCGACCAGGGCGGCCAGCGCGGGGAGCGGGGCAAAGACGCCGTCGGCCGCGGCGAACCCCGAACCGGCGACCACGGGGGCGGCGGCCGCGGAAAGGGTGCGCGGACGGGTGGCCAGGATCCAGGCCTGGGTCCGGGTCACCACGGGAGCCACGGATACTTCCGGAAGTCCGGCTTCCGCTTCTGCAGGTAGGCGTCCCGCCCCTCCTGCCCCTGTTCGGTCATGTAGAAGAGCAGCGTGGCGTTGCCGGCCAGCTCCTGCAGCCCCGCCTGTCCGTCCACGTCCGCGTTCATGGCCGACTTCAGCAGCCGGATCGCCAGGGGGCTGTGCTCGAGGATCCGTTGCGCCCACCTGAATCCCTCGTCCTCGAGCTCTTCCACCGGCACCACCTTGTTGACCAGTCCCATCTCCACCGCTTCGGCCGCGTTGTACTGGCGGCAGAGGTACCAGATCTCGCGCGCCTTCTTCTGCCCCACGATGCGCGCCAGGTACGACGAGCCGAAGCCCCCGTCGAAGCTGCCCACCTTCGGCCCGGTCTGTCCGAAGACGGCGTTGTCCGCGGCCAGGGTGAGGTCGCAGACGACGTGCAGCACATGGCCGCCGCCGATGGCGTAGCCCGCGACCAGGGCGATGACCGGTTTGGGCATGGTGCGGATGAGCCGCTGCAGGACGAGGACGTTGAGGCGCGGCACGCCGTCGCCCCCCACGTAGCCGGCGTCGCCGCGCACGCGCTGGTCACCGCCTGAGCAGAAGGCGTACTTGCCGTCCTTCGACGGGCCCTCGCCGGTGAGCAGCACGACCCCGATCGAGGGGTCCTCGTTGGCGTCGTTGAAGGCGTCGAGGAGTTCGAAGAGGGTCTCCGGACGGAAGGCGTTGCGCACCTCGGGACGGTTGATCGCGATGCGCGCAACGCCGTCGCGCTTCCCGTAGGTGATGTCCTCGTAGGACTTGACGGGCTGCCAATCGGTGGCGGTCATGTCTCTTCCCGGTTCATGAGTTCGTGCACGCGGCGGGCGACCCGCGCGCGGGTGCGTTCGTGGCTCTCCCGGTTCCGCTCGCGGTCGGTCCGGACGCGGATGATCTCCGTGCCTGCGCGGCGGCAGGCGGCCGCGACGGCCTTCTCCAGGTCGGCCGGGGTGGCCGCGTCGGTGAAGCGCAGTCCGTACAACTTCGCCGCGTGCCGGAAGTCGAGTCCGTGCGGCGTCGCAAAGTACGGCGTGAACGCCGGCTCGAAGTCGCGGATGGGGAGCATGTGAAAGATGCCGCCCCCGTCGTTGTCCACCAAGACGAAGACGACGTTGAGCGTCCTGTCGCGCGCGGCCAGGAGGCCGTTCATGTCGTGGTAGAGGGCGATGTCGCCGATCAGGCCCACCACGGGACCGGCACCGCCCCCCGCGCACCCCATCACCGACGAGACGACGCCGTCGATCCCGTTTGCGCCCCGGTTGCCGAGCACCTGGACGTCCAGGGGGGCCGGGCGGCCGTACGCGTCGACATCGCGGACGGGCATGGAGGAGGAGACGAACAGGGTCGCGCCGGTCGGGAGAGCGCGGAGGGTGGCGGCCGCGTAGGCGCCTTCGTGGTCGGCGTCGGCGTGATCGTCCCCGATGGCGGACCAGGCGGCCGCTTCGATCTCCGTCCAGGTGCGCGTCCAGGGCGAGTGGGGAGGCGGGTCAACGTCCTGTTCGTCGGCCAGCCGGTTGAGCACCCGTCCGGCCGACGCGTGAAGGTAATGCCGGGCGAGGCCCTGGTGGTCCTTGCGGTGCGCCCCGTCGTCGATCACGACCTGCGTGGCCTCGTGCCAGGTCTCCAGCGCACCCTCCAGTGCCCCCGAGGTGGGAGTGCGGCCGATCCGGATGATCAGGTCGGGGTGCAGCCGGCGAAGCACCTCGCCGTCGCGCAGGAAATGGTCGTACGCACCCAGGACCGGGGCCGTCGGCGGGTCGCCGAGGGCGCGCTCGAAGCGGGCGCCGGAGAGAGGATCGGCGAGCGCGGGCACACCCGTTTGCGTGGCGAAGCGGACCACGGCCGGACCGTCCAGACCGGGATCGGTGACAGGACCCGCAACCAGGAGCGGCCGTTGCGCGGCCTCCAGGCGGTGGGCCAGCAGCGTATCCTGGTCGCGTCCGCGCCCACGCCGGCCGGCCTCCCACCTGCCCGGCGCGCCGGCTTCAACCCGTCCGACCACCTCGGCGGCCGCGGTCAGATTCGGAGGCACCTCGCCGCCGCCACCATCCCGTTCCAGTCCCTCCGGCGCCTCCGGCTGCAACGGCTTGTCGAAGGGGACGTTGAGGTGCACGGGTCCCCCCGGAGGGCCCGTCGCCTGCCGCGCGGCGCGCCGCACGATCTCGATCACGGAACGGGGCCCCACCGCCCTGAGTCCGTGCACCGACGGCAGCGGAAGGTCGGCCTCGAAGCGCACCCGCTCGCCGAAGATGCCCGGCTGCAGGATCGTCTGGTTGGCGTCGGCACCGCGCATTTCCGGGGGCCGGTCGGCACTGACCACGATCAGCGGCACATCCGACATGTCCGCCTCGACCACCGCCGGCAGCAGGTTGGCCACCGCGGTTCCCGAGGTGGTGACGACCGCGGCCGGGCCCAGGTGGCTCCGCCCATACCCGACCGCGAAGAACCCGGCGCAGCGTTCGTCCAAATGAACCCGGATCCTGATCCCGGCCAGCATCTGCGCGGCCAGCACCAGGGGAGCGGAGCGGGAGCCGGGCGCGATCTCCACCTCCTCGACGCCGCACTCCGCGAGGGCCTCGAGAATGGCGCGGGCCCACTTGAGGTTGAACTCGCCGCTGGTCAACGCACGATCACCCCGAACCGGTCGCCGCATGTGCCGAGAACTCGGCGCGCGCGATCGCCCTGAGCACCGAATCGAACTTGAGCTCGGTCTCCTCCCACTCCAGCGACGGGTCCGACCCGGGCAGGATCCCCGCCCCGGCGAAGAGGCGCCAGCCGGCGCCGCGCGAAACGGCCGAACGCAGCGCGGGCACGAACATTCCCTTTCCGTCCGATCCCATCCAGCCCACCGGTCCCGCATACCAGCCACGGTCGAAGACTTCGCTCCCGGTGAGGATCGAGAGGGCGGCGTTGCGGGGCATCCCGCAAACGGCAGGTGTCGGGTGAAGAGAGGCGAGGATGTCGAGAAGCGTGACGCCTTCGGGGATCCCGGCGGCGATCTTGGTCTCCAGGTGCTGAATGCGGGCCAGGGTGAGCACATGCGGCTCGACGTCCCGCTCCACCGTGCAACCGAGCCCCGACAGTCTGGCCAACATGTCCCGGACCACGAGATCGTGCTCGGCCCGGTCCTTGTCGCTGTTGAAGAGACGGCGCGCCAGCTTCGCGGTCTCGACCGAATCGGCACCGACCCGCACGCTTCCGGCCACCGCCGTTGCGCGGACGACACCGTTCACCACCGTCGCAATCGTCTCGGGAGCCGCCCCCACCAGAGCCTCCGCGGGAGCGGGTTCGAAGAGAAACACATGGCTCCCGTGGCCCTCCTGCCAGAGCGCGAGGACCAGGTCCAGCGGGGGCACCGGACGGGTCGGCGTCACGTCCAGGGTGCGGGCCAGCACCACCTTCTCCGCCTCTCCGGCCTGGATCCGGTGGAGCGTCCGCCAGACCATCCGGCTCCAGGCGGCCCGCTCGGCGGCCCGCGCCTTCCGTGCCGGCCGGACGCCCGGCCTGCCGCGCCGGGGTGGCCCGGGGCTTTCCGCCGCGCCACTCCGCGACAGCGTGTCCGCCCACCGACCCCACGACTTCTCCGCCTCCTTCCGATCCGCGCCGCGGACCAGCAGTGAACACTGCCCCGCACGCGGATCGTGCTCCAGTTCGGCTTCGGGCAGCTGGAAACGGGCCGGCGGAAAGGAGGACCAGACCGGATCTCCGCAGGGACGCGCCGAGAATGCGAAACCTCCGAACAGACGTGCGCCGCCCTCTCCGCCGATCTTCGCGAACAACCGCGCCGAGTGGTCCTGGACGACAGCGAAGCGGGAACGTCGATCCGGCGACCCGGCGTCCTCCCGGCCACCGTCAACCCCGACTTCGGCGACCGCCCCCGCGTGGGCCACCCAGCGACGGCCGGATGCCCAGAACCCGCGCGGCTTGCCGTGGGCCGCGGCGAGAAAGGCGGCCGGCGAAACCGCGGTCAGGTCGCGCCGGATCTGGTACAGGCGCGGCCGCGTCTGCGGCAAAACGGGTCGCGCCAAGGCTACACCCGGGGTTAGCGGCCGCCCGCGAACCCGCGGTCAACGTGCGCCATGATGCCGCCGGATGTCGCCACGCCTTCCAGTGCGAAACCATCCTGCTCCGGGGGCGGACCCATGATGCTGCTCACCCCGCAGTTGTTCAGGAGCGCTTGCGCGTCGGCTTTCCCGGTCTCGGAAGGCGCCAGCACATCCTCCCCCTCTTCCGGCCCGTCGCTGGCGGTCCAGCCAGCGGCAGCGTCCTGGTCCGCGATTCGCGTGACCGTAACCCTGATGCTGGTCTCGCCGGTCTGCGGGTTGTCGTAGGCGGTGGCGGTCAGCACGTCGTGGTGGGTGTTGCCCGTGAAGAGCTGCAAGCCGAGCCCCGACGTCTGCTTGCGTCCCCTCACGACGATGCCTTCGGTAGCGTCTTCGATGGTGTAGCCCATGATGTTCAGTTGGGCCACCGCACACTTGTACGCATTGTCCAGCCCCGGAGGCGCCACCCCGTAGTACTGGACGGGGGCGGACGAACAGGCGGCCAGCAACACGGTGAGGAAGGCTGCGTGTTTCTTCATTCTCGGGCCTCGTTGACCTTTCTTTCCGAGTGTGTGAGCACAAGGCCCCACGAAAGCAAATTGGTCGCCGCCGCGCCGCCCGTCAACCGAAAGGGGAGCGATGGGTGCGCTGGTCTCGTCCGCCGTGGGACCATATGTTTACGCCATGTCCGAGACAACAACACGGCGCGAGGTTGCCGGGGCCGCGGAAAAGGACCTGGCGCGCTCCGATCATGTTACCCGGTCCGTACCGGCGCGTTCCTCCGGTCCCCCCGAACCGGCACGGTTTCGCACGCGCTGCGACCCCACTCCCATCCCGGACCCCACCGACGGGCACGACCTCGGCCGGCCGGAGTACTACCTGAACCGCGAACTGACCTGGCTCAACTTCAACTTCCGCGTGCTGCACGAGGCCCAGGACCGTCGCACACCGCTGCTGGAGCGCCTGAAGTTCCTGTCGATCGTGGGGTCGAACCTGGACGAGTTCTTCATGAAGCGGATCGGGGGACTCAAGCAGCAGGTCGAGGCGGGGATCACCGAGCTCACCGTGGACGGCCGCACACCGGGTGAACAGATCGAGCAGTGCTACACGGTGGTACGCGAACTCGAGGCGCGGCAGCGGGCGACCGGGGCCGAGATCCTGGCCGCGCTGGCTGACGAGGGCATCCGGGTCACGTCGTGGCAGGAGCTCAGCCAGGCGCAGCGCAAGTGGCTGCGCAAACACTACGTACGCAACATCTACCCTCTGGTCACGCCCCAGGCGACCGACCCGGCCCACCCCTTCCCGTTCATCTCGAACCTGTCGCTCAACCTGCTGGTCACCCTGCGCTACAAGGGTGACGAGCACACCTCGAAGGCACGGGTGAAGGTACCCGTGGGCGCGGGGATTCCGCGTTTCGTCCAGGTCGCCGAATCAGGGGACTGGGTACCGCTCGAGAGCGTCATGGCCAACAATCTCGACCTGCTCTTTCCCGGCATGAGAGTCGAGGACTGCGAGATCTTCCGGGTCACCCGGAACGCCATCTACGACGTGGACGAGGACATGGCGGACGACCTTCTCGAGCTGATCGAGGCGGGGCTCCGGAAGCGTCACCTGGCCCCGATCGTGCGCCTGCAGGTCGAAGAGGGGTTCGATCCCGGACGGCGTACCGTGCTCGCCAACGAGCTCGGGCTGAGGGAGGACGACATCTTCGAGGGCGACGGGCTGCTGGGCTGGGCGGACCTGCTGGCGCTGCACGACCTGCCCTGGCCGGAGCTCAAGGATCCCGCACACCACCCCGCCGAGCACCCGGACCTGCTGACCAACCGCCCCATCTTCCACATCATCAGGGAGGACGGCCCGGTTCTGCTTCATCATCCGTACCAGGCCTTCGACACCTCGGTGCTCCGCTTCCTGCGCGAGGCGTCGCGGGATCCGAAGGTGCGCGCGATCAAGATGACCTTCTACCGCATGGCGCCACGGAGCAGCATCGTCGATCATCTGGTGCACGCGGCCCGCCAGGGCAAGCAGGTGGCGGTCGTGATCGAGCTGCGGGCGCGCTTCGACGAGGCCGCCAACATCCGGTGGGCGAACGCCCTGTCGGCACACGGCATTCACGTCACCTACGGGGTGCTGGGGCTGAAGACGCACTGCAAGCTCATCCTGGTCGTGCGCCAGGATCACGACGGGCTGCGGCGCTACGCGCATGTGGGGACCGGCAACTACCACGTAGAGACGGCCCGCCTCTACTGCGACCACGGCATCCTGACCTGCGACCCCTCGATCGGCGCGGACCTGACCGAACTCTTCAACTATCTGACCACCGGCTACCGTCCCAAGCGCAAGTACTGGAAGCTGCTGGTGGCTCCGAAGCATCTGCGCGGCGGAATCCTGGACCGGATCGAACGCGAGATCTCGCTGCACTCGGAGGAATCCCCCGGCAAGCTCCAGTTCCAGATGAACGCGCTGGAGGACCCCGAGGTGACCCGGGCGCTGTACACGGCGTCCGCGAAGGGCGTGTCGGTGGACCTGATCGTGCGCGACGGCTGCCGTATCCGCCCGGGCATCCCGGGGCTTTCCGAGAACATCCGGGTGGTCAGCATCGTGGGCCGTTTCCTTCAGCACTCGCGCATCTACTTCTTCCATAACGGCGGCGACGAGGAGTACTACATAGGCTCGGCGGACTGCATGGGACGGAACCTTGGCGCGCGCGTGGAGGCGCTGGTGCCCGTCGAGGACGCCGCACTGCGGGCCGAGCTGCGCCAGGCGCTCGACATCCAGCTCTCCGACCGCCGCTGCGCCTGGGAGATGGCCGCCGACGGCAGCTACACGCAGCGGACCCCCCCTCCGAAGCGCGAAACGTGCACCTTCGAATCGATGATCGCCTGGGCGCACGCGCGAGAGTTCGAGGGGACGCGGCTGCGGAACCGGCGGGCGGTGGGGTTGCTCGAGAGGTGGAAGCGGGACTGAGGCGCCCGGCGCCGGGCGGGACAGTCGCGCCGACCCCCTCAAGCTGCGTATGGACCCGCGGGCCCCCCCGTTCTACGGACCGGCGGCGCCGACCAGCTCGGCCACCGTCACCACCCTCCCCTTCCCCGCCCACCGCGCCAGCGTCCGGGCCTCCGGCTCGAGCCCGAGCCCCCACGTGGCGTCCCGCACCGCCGTCACCGCGTAGCCGCGCGACTGCAGCCCGTCGACGGCCTGGGTCATGCACACGTCGCGTGCCACGCCGATCACCACGAACTCGGGCGCGCGGCCGAGCGCATCGCCCAGCGACCGCACGAACGCCTCGCACGCCGGGTTGCCCTCGAAGACGTTGAAGCGCGTCTTGCGCACGAAGACGGGGCGCCGCTGCCTCACGGCGAGACGGGCCACGAGGACGGCCTCCTCGTCCACGGCGTCGTGGGTCAGCACGAGCGGGTCCTGCGGGCGGATCTCCGCAATCACCTCCGCGCCGGCGCGCTCGGCCGGATCCTCCGAGCGCCCCATGCAGTGCGGCGGGTACGTGTCGCACGCCGGATCGGGCGCCACCGGGTCGATCTCGGCGTCGTCGAGGCCGTGCCAGTCGCCCGTGTAGACGATCACGTCGCAGTTCGCGCGCATCCATGCCGTGCCGGCCTCCAGCGCGGGGATCACCCGGGACGCGCCGGGATCCGAGTCGTCGAAGAGGTCGCGGACGTACAGACGGCCGTCCGGCCTCATGAAGTCCTCCTGCACATCGACGATCCAGCCGACGCGGGCCGGCTGGGGTGCCGCGCCGCCCGGCTTCGTCCCCCCACCCCCGGGCGAGTCAATGGCTCGATCCGTCACTTCACCACCTCCAGTCTGTCGTTCGGCCGGTGCCAGCGCCCCGCCTTCGCCCTCGGCTCGCCCTCGACGAGCACGATATCCGCCGTGTAGTCGTAGGAACCGCCCATCAGCGTCGAGCCCACGCCGTACAGGTCGACCGGCACGCCCGCCTCCTCGAAGGCGCGGATCTTGGCTGCACCGAACCCTCCCGAGGCCACGATGCGCACATGGCCGAAGCCCGCCCGGTCCAGCGCTTCGCGCACCTTGCGCACCAGCCGCGAGTTCACGCCGCGCGGGTCGAAGTCGCCCATCTCGCCCTGCATGGACCGGTCGACCATGGTGCCGGAGGTGTCGAGGCGCACCCCCCACAGCCGCGCGCCCAGCGCACGGGCAACCGCCAGGGAGGTGCCCACGCTGTCGTTGTCGAAGTCCACCAGCGACACGATGCGCACCTCCTCGGAGAGCGACTCCGCGAGCGCCGCCGTCGCGGCCACCGTGTCCCCGCCGAAGGCCGCGATCAGGCCGTGCGGCACGGTACCGATCCCCGACGAGCCCCACCACGAGGCCTGGGCGTCGGTCGAGACCCCGATCGCGCCCGCCACGTGCGCCGCCCATCCGTCTCCGGTCTGTACCCGCCAGTGGTCGTGACGCGCCGGAAAGAACATGATCGACTTGGGCCACGCGGCCTCGACCACCGCGCGCGTGTTGGTCGCGATGCGGGTGCGGCGGCCCAGCACCCCGGCGCAGAGCGTTTCCAGGTGCACAAAGGCGGGGTACGGCCCGGTGATGAACATGACCGTTTCCCACGGGCTCGCGCGGTCGCCGTCGCGCAGCGAGCGGACCTTCAGGTCGGCGAAGCCGTAGCCCTCGGTGAGACACAGCTTGAGCATGCCGATGGCCTCGTCGGTGCCCGCCACGACCGCGTCGCGCTTCTGGAAGACCTGCATGGTGACGTTCGGGCCGCGTCCGCGCGCGAGCAGGAGGTCGCGGGCGCGCACGAAGTATTTGTCGGAGTAGTAGCCGCCCCGCATCTTCTCGACGGGGAAGTCGAAGATGGCCGGGTCGAGGCGCTCGGCGTGGCGGATGGGGGCAGGGGGCGTGGACGGCGTGGGGTCGCCGGACGGGGGGAGGTGGGGGGGGTGGGCCGAAGCAGGCGCCGCCCGGGCCGGCGGGGCGGCCGCGGCGGTTGTGCGACTGGGGTCTTCGCGTGGCATGACCTGTGCGGCAATCCGGTGGGAGCCGTGCGATGACAGCGGTGACAGACTTCGACTGGAACGTTAGTCTAACAGGAATCGATTCCATTCGCCGAGGTGGCCCCATCTCACGGCGAGTCGAGGAGGCTGTCCCACATGACCGCTCCGGTCGATGCGCTCGCAACGATCGCGGATTCCGCCGTGAGGAAATGTCGTCGCTCGGGCACCCAGGCGGCCCGTGGGAACAATCTCCCCGGCATCCTCCACGGACTGCTCGGCGTTCTCGTGTTTCCCGCCGCAGCGGTGGGCGCGTCCTCCCAGGAGGTCACCGTGCTCACGGAAGACCTCTGCGCCTCGTGCTCCATCGAAATCACCGCCGATGTCGTGCTCGGGACCGATGGTGAATCGGTGATCGGACTGGCCCTGGACATCGAGCGGCTCCCGGACGGTCGTTTCGCGATGGCGTTCGACGATGTGATGTATGAATTCACGGTCTTTTCGCCGGACGGATCCGAGTATCGGCGCGTGGGCCGCGCGGGCGAGGGACCGGGCGAGTACGGCCATGTGTGGTTCATCAGGGAGCACGGCGACCGGCTCCACGTGTTCGACCGAAGGAGAAGGCGCATGACCGTGCTGGACCACGACTACGAAGTGGTCGGCACGATGCCGGTGGAATGCGTGAGGTGCGACGGAAGGGACATGGCCATCCTTCCCGATGGCTCTGCCGCGATCAACTTCTTCGAGCCGCAGGGCGGCTGGGAGCGACGCGACAACGCAAATGCGTGGCTCGTCGTGCATATCCTGGGAGACGACGGTCGGCCTCGGGTTTCAATCCCCGGGGTTCCCGCGGGGAGTCACGGGTCGCTCATTCGCCACCTCGATATTGCGTCCGACGGGTCCCTGGCGGTCGCCGAGTCCATGCGGTACCGGATCGAGCGCCGGGACCCGGGAACGGGAGAACTCCTCGAGACCTTCGTGCGCGACGCCGACTGGTGGCCGGACGAGAATCCCGTGCATGCTCCCCGGCCCGACCTGCCGCCCGTGACCGCCATGAACTGGATGCATGTGGATGAAGCCGGGCGGCTGTGGCTGTACATCGAACGCCCCACGGCGGACTGGCGGGACCACGTGGAGAACACCGGACTGCCGGAGCACATGGGTTCCTGGCGCTATGGGCGCGCAGCGACGGAGTGGGTGGTTGAAGTCGTGGACATGGAAGCGGGCAAGGTGATCGTATCGCAGGTCGTGGACGTGGAACCCGCGCCGCGGGCGCAGTTCTTCGCCCCCGGCTGGCTGGCCGTCCATGACGACGAGGACATCGTCCCGAGGTACCGCATGTACCGCCTGCGACTGACCGGCCTGGAGTAAGGCACGCTCGGGCACCCCCAAGGACCGCGGAACTCGGCCGTTTCCCTCAATACCGGCCCGAAAGCCCGCTGTGGGAAGGCCGGGCTACGATTCCCGGCGCCGAGCAGGGACTGGCGGGAGCATCCACCGTGTCACCACGCACGAAACTCCCGCCATCACGCAGATACCCGTCCGCGTCGACGACGCAGTAGCCGAAGTGATCCTCGGTCGCTCGCACGTACACGAAATGATTGAAGGACCCCCGGTCGTCCCGCGGTACCGTTCGCTCATCCTGGTGAAAGGAATCCGGCTCCTTCCCCCCGGCCCCCGTAACGAAATACCGGATGCCGTGCCGGGGGCGGAGCCGCGCGTACAGGTGCTGGTGGGCCTGAAAGACGACATCCACCCCGTGCTCACGGAAGGTCGGCTCGAGTTCGGCCCGTAGCGCCTCATCCTCACGGCGGCATCCGAAACGGAACCACTGACATCTCTTTGGCGCGTATGCCGGATGGTGCATCGCGACGACCTTCCAGCGCGCGCTGGAACGCCGCAGAGCCTCGGCCAGCCAACGCAGTTGAGGCTGATCGGTGCCATGCGTGAGCTTGGTCTGCTCCTCGCCGAGCGTGTTGGAGTCGAGCACGAACACCTCGACGAGCGGCGGCTCCCCCGAGCGCGCATCGGCCTGTCCACCGCGCGCGCTCCGGGGCCAGTCGGGTTGCGCTGCCGGAATCTCGATCGAGTAGTAGCGGAGGCCGTCACGGTAGCCGAATTCGGGCGTCGCCAGGTGGGATTCCACCTCGCACCCGGACGACGGGTCATAGGCGGTTCCATCCCGGCGAACGGGCCTCAGTCCCGACTCTTCGCAGTGCTGCACGTCGTGGTTGCCAAGCGCCGCGTGAACCCTCACTCCAAGGGAGAGAATGCCATGGTAGACATCGAGGAACCTGTCGCCGATGGACTCCGTATGGCCGTGGTCGTAGACGTTGTCCCCCAGCAGGAAGACGTGAGAAACCGGCACGGCCTCGGCCTGGCGGCGGATCTGCGCCGCAACCCCCCGGGCGCGGTCGTCACCGGTACCGGTGTCTCCGACGAAGACGAACCGCGCTGCCGGGACCGTGTCCTGGAGCCTCGCGCCGAACGCCGCGCCGCCCGGAGGGCCGGCCAGGAACCGGACGCCGGTGCCGCACGCGCCAGCCAGGACGGCGACCACCAGAACGGTGCCGGGAACTCCGGCGGCGCCACAACTCAACCGGCACGACCTGGAGACCGGAGGCATCCGAACGGGCGCCGGGATTCTACGGGGCACGGCGCCGCTCGTCGCGAGTCGCCCGCTTCGGATAGACGGTCAGGACGGCTCTTCCGCTACCGCCCTCGTCGGCGACGATCAGAGCTCCGTCCGCGGCGAGCGCGATCCCCTCGATCTGACGATGCCACCCGGCGGTAAACCGCTTTGCGGCCAGAACCTCGCCGGCCGGCGTCACCTCCGCGATGGCGTCCTGGCGGGCCGCGACCACGAAGTAGTTGCCGGACACCGGGTGTCGCTCGATTCCCGACGGGTGGTACCGGTTGGATCCGATCCGCCGAGCGAAGTCCGCCACGGGAACGACGGTGGGCGGGTCGCCACTCAATCGTTTCGTGTCGATGGACCAGCGGTACATGGCCACACGCCCGGCAAGTTCCTCGCTCCGCGCTTCCTTGCACATCAGCAGCAGCTCCCGCCCGCCCGGGTCATGCGCCAGGCCCTCGATTTCGCAGTCGCGGCCAACGCCCGTGGCATGTTCGCGGTAGAGAACCGACTCCCCGTCCCCCCCCTCGTGGCTCTCGTAGAGCCTGCCCGAACTCGTGACCAGGTAGATCCGTCCGCCGGCCACCGCGATTCCCTCGAAGTCGTCGGCGACCGGGCCCTTCCTGTCCGCCAGTTCGAATTCCTTGACGATCGAGCCGTCCCGGCGGTCGATCTCGAAGACCACGCCGACTTCGTCGTTGTGCGCCAATAGCCGGTGGTCGCTTGTGGTTGCCAGGCCGGAGATCTCCCGGAGCCGCCCCGGGAGTTCCACGCGAGTCGCATTCTCCGGATCCAGCACATAGTCCCCGAGAGATTCCCGGCTCTGGCCTGTTCGCGCGATCCCGCCATCGTCCGCGGGACCACGGGCCATGCCGATCGCGGCCAACAACAGGAGACAGGAGATACCCCCGAGGGCAAGTCCACCGCGCCGCCTCCATCGTCCTGCCTTCGCATTCATTTGGCCATGCTTCATCAGGTCGAGTCCCCTTGGGGCGCCCCCGGGGCCTTCGCCTGTGCTTCAGGCGGAACGATTCTCCACCCGGACAACACCGCCGGCTCCGCTCCGTAGTTGCTCTTCCACACGGCCAGCGTTATCGCGACGAAGATCAGCGATGCGAGGTAGGCCACCGTGGTGAGCTGGGTGCCGGTCGCGAGTCCGATCCCGATGGCCATCAGCATGTAGACGGCGTCCATCGGTTCCTTGATCGTGGCTCGAAAGCGCACGGCGGCGACGATTCCGGCGAGGCCGAAGGCCAGCGGGAGGCTGCCCTTGACCAGGAACACGACGAGCGCAATGCCGATCGGCGTCACGAGCAGCGCGTGAATGAACGATTGGCTGTACTTCTTGCGCGGGCGGGTCCAGCGGTACACCCAGGTGACGGGCAGCGTCACACCGAAGGCCAGCGTCAGCGCGAGCACGACCGGGACCGCGAGGGCCGGATCGGCCAGCTGGCTCACGCCTTCCTGATTGCCGAGCCGGTCGATGGCCAGCTGGATGTTCTCGAGCATGTCGGACACCTCGTCTCCGGCGGTGTACAGCGTACCCATCAGGAATCGGTCCCGTTCCTGGGAGACATAGGAAAGCGCGCGCGGGAAGAAGTGAAACGCCCCCGCAAGGAACGCGAGCCACGACAGATAGTAGATGGCGAGACGGACGATGATGTTTTTCAGCACGGGTTGTCTCCTTTCCTGGTTTAGAACATGTGGCCGGCGCGAACATAAACACCGGTCAGGTCACGGCCCTTCATCACGGCAAGGCTCAGTGTAGCGGCGCGTTCCAGGAATGACAGCCAGATCCCGCCCCCGGTGCCGTTGTGCCAGTCGTCGCCGTCGTCCGGATCACCGGGACGGAAAACCCGGCCCACATCGGCGGCTCCGAACAAGCCGAATTCTCCGGGCACCAGTATCCTCACCTCCGCCACCGCCACTCTCAGTTCGACATTCGCGTAGAGCGAGGCGTCGCCCGCGAAACGGTTCTTGTACAGACCGCGCACGGGGCCGTCCCCCTGGCGCAGGCCGACCCGGCCGGGTCCGCCCAGAAAGGCGCTCTCGAGGAAGGGATACCTCCCCCAGACCTTTTTTCCGCCCACTCTCAGGGCCAGCGTGGGGTTGGCACGGATCCGCGCCGTCAGGTAGGTGCGTACTTCGCCGTCCACGCCTCCGAAGGCCGATTCCACATCCCATGCTTTCGCGTATCCCGCGACGGCAACGCGCGCGAAGAATCCGCGAGTCGGGGAGGTCGGATTGTCGCGGCTGTCGTACTCGATTTCGCCGCGCGTTCCCACCTGGCCGAAGGATCCCGTGCCGTACAGAGGATGTTCCAGGGAACCGATGAAAGAGCCTTCATTCGCGTCCTCGGGTGTTCTCGACCACTTGACGACCGGCCCCAGGCGGACGGTGAGCTTCGAGCGATGCGGCTCCGTCCCGCCTTCGGCCGCTTCCCCGTCCTCCGCTCCGGCTGCGAACTCGAGGGCCGGTGCGAGAACGAAGGTTCCCTGCCGCACCTTGTAGAAGGAGGACGGTTTTTCGAGCTGGAAGTCGTTGCCGAAGCCGGTGAATCGCGTCACCGCGAGTCCCGAGTACTCGACGGCCAGGTTCGCGTCGACATTGGGCCATACCCGGCGAAAGATGCCTTCATACGACGCAAACGGCTTGTAGCCCCGGCTGGCCATGCCGACGGAAAGGGAATGCCGGGACGCGAACGGACCCTTGCGGTAACCGAAGTTCGTCCGGCTGTGGGCCATTCGCACGAACGCACCCAGATCGGGATCCACCCAGATGGTGGGGAAGGTGAACGCCTGGTGACCCCAGTCGAGTGCGTACCAGTCCGAGAAGGGACGCCGTGGCTGTATCGTGGCCGGGGGACGCCGGTACGGGCGCTCATCGATGCCCGCACCCATGCCCTTCACAAACACGTTGTCCCCGCGATGGTCGTAGAAGCGGGTCCTCGAGGCACCGGCCTCGGATGCGTTGGTGAATGTGTCGCTCCCTCCACCGCCATCGATACGGATGGTAATCCTGCCCGCCGCGCCGACCACTTCCGCACGATCGGCGCCACCCCGGAGGTAGAGGCGGACCTCCCTGGTTTCCGCGTGACGGAAGGTCCGCTCGAACCAGGGCGGACTCTTCCCCTCCCCGGCCTCTCCCACGACACCGATCCGGACCACGAGATCGCCGTTCGCCAGGTGCTCGAAGCGCGCGTACTCGTCCTCGTCGGTCGCCTGGATCTCGACTTCGCGTGTAATCAGTCCGTAGTACCGGGCGGCGAATTCCGGCAATGCGTCGCGCCTCGCCCTGAGCGCCGCTTCGAGGCTTTCGCCGACGAGTTCATGGTACGGCGCGGGAAGCCGCCGCACCGCGTCGTCGATAACGGAATCGACGAGAATCGTGCGCAACCAACCCACGGCCTCGTCCCAGGCGGCCCTGTCGAGCTCGGCCAGAAGCCGGCGATCCAACCCCCAGCCGTTGGTCGTCAGGCCGGCCACGCTCGGGTAGGTGTCCCTGAATCCGACCGCCCTCGGGTAGGGCTTGCGGACCAGCATCATGGCCAACCCGCCATAGTGGATGAACGCCTGGTCGCGATCCTCCGGTACCGGGAGCCAGGTGTGGCAGTCGCCGTCGGGAAACCGCGCCCATCGCCACTGTCCGGGATGACGGTCTCCGTCGCCGATGACGAAGTCCAGCAATCTGGCCTTGAGGAAAGCCACGGCATCCACGCGCTCGCAGGAGCTGTCCTCGAGGTCGTCCAACATGTTCTCGGTCCCGCTGACCTTCCGTGAACCCGCGAATCCGGGCGTATCGTCCGGCCCCTCCGACGGATGCAGCTGCAGCGTTCCGATCAGGCCCGCGAACTCCTCGCGGTACTCCCCGAGCCTGGGATCGTCGGGAATCACGACGAGGCTGTACTTGGAATGGAGTATGCCGGCGGCCTCCATGAGTGGATCGACCACCAGCGCCCCCGTCGGCAGCAGCGCGCTGGCCAGGTCGTGGAGGACCTCGCCCACGACCGTGTTCCGCAGGGCGGCGGCCAGCCTTTTGGTGGTGTCCTTGTCGAGAGAGCGAACCACGTATCGGATGCCGTCCGCCCCGGTGAAGTGGAGAGAGATCGACTGTCCGCCGCCGCCGGTTCGAAGCGGCGTGAGCCCGCCTCCGACGCTGTCGAGGTCAAGAACCGCGACCTCGATGGGGGTGTTCCAGAGGTCCCGGTAATTGTCCCCGTAGATCCAGCGCTTGACCGGACCGGCCCGGAATCGTTCGCCGGGAACCACAAGGTGGGTCCTGGCGCCCGGCGGCGGAATCGATCGGTGGATTCTGGTGCCGGCCACCGTCCGGGCCTCCTGGGGCGTGGCCAGGGCCGGGGTTGCAAGGGCAAGCGCCAGCGCGGGAAGGATGGTTCGCCGGGCCCGAACCCCGATGCGTGAAAACCGATCAGCTTTGCACATGGCGGGGCCCTCGATGCCGGATGTTCCCGATCAAACAGAGATAACAGGCTACTTCCGACCAGCTTTCCGCAGCAAGGGAAAGAACAGGGAAAGAACCGGGGGCCGGCGCAGCGGGTCTCGATCCGCCGCCCCACCTCAGAATTCGTACTTCACCCTCACCAGTCCCAGCCGTCCCAACTCCGGCGCACCCACGAACTCCCGGTGCAGGTTGTTCAGCGCGTTGTACACGGTGAGTTCCAACCGTGCATTGGGCTGGAAGGGCAGCTGGTAGCCGGCCGTCAGGTCCAGCACGTGGTAGGCGTCCACCGGCCCGGCGAAGACGCCCGACCTCATGTCGAAGCCGTCGGAGAAGCGCCAGCGCCCGTCGAGCAGGAAGCCGCGGGCGCGGTCGGTGAAGGCAATTGCCAAGGACCCCTTGTGGCTCGGTGCGTTCAGGGACAGGTCGTCGCTGCCGGGGCAATCGCCGTCCTCGTCGAAGTCGAAACACTCCGCGCTCTGGAACGAGTATCCCGCGGTCAGCGTGACGCGGTCGGAAGCCAGGACCTGCGCGGAGAAGTCGGCCCCCCAGTAGCTGGCCGACCCGAAGTTGCGGGAGCTCAGCAGGAGATCGGGAGCCTGGAACTGATCGGGGGCGACGACACCCACCGGAACGGACGAGAGCCCCGCGGCCAGTTCGGCGACCTGTTCGGCCGTCACGACTCCCGCCTGGATCAGCGCGGCGAGTCGGCTGCTCAGGAAAGCCACGGTCGCGGACGGGTCCAGGAAGACGCTCGGTGACTCCACCTTCAGGGCACCGACGAAATTCTCCACATCGGCGTAGTACACGTCGGCGGCGAGCCTCACGCGGTCCTCGATCAGCCCCTTGTAGCCCGCCTCGACGGAGTTGAAGACCGTGGGAACGAGCGCGGGAAGATCGGTGGGTCCCTTGTCGAGCGGGAAGGGGTCGCCCCCGGCCGGACCCAGCGCCTCCGGGTTGAAGCGCCGGAAGACCGTCGCCAGCGCGGGATCGGAGGGCACGTTGCCCGGACCGAGGAGGAACGGCCGCAGCCCTTCCGGCGCGAATTGCCTGACCAGCAGATCCCAGAACAGCGCCGCGTTCGCCGGGAACTGGCCCGGCACGAACGGAGATTGCATGCAGTGCCCCATCAGGCCCCCGGAGCACCGGTCCGCGAAGGTCAGCCCGCCGGCCGGCACGCCGAACGCCCGCAGCCGGTAGCCGACGCCCGGCCCAAGCGGGAGGAAACCGGTCTCGATGTCGAGGAAGAGCGACGAGGTGGAGGGCGTGGCGAAGGCGCGGTTGTAGGTCAGGCGCAGGTTGTGGCTCTCGGCGGGACGGAAGACGAGCGCTGCCCGCGGCGAGAAGTTCACACCGTCCAGACGGTTGTGCAGGTCGGCACGGAAGGCGGTGACCAGATCGAGGCGGTCGCTCAGGCGCGTCTCCGAATGCAGATACACGCCGGCCTCGACCAGTACGTCGTGGTCTTCGTTGCGGCCGTAGATGGTGCCCTCGGAGCGCGGTTCGATACGCTGCCAGTCGAGCCCGTAGGTGAAGCGCTGCCGCTCGCCCACGTCGCGCCCGTGCTGGAGCTGGGCCGCCCAGGTGCGCGACCGATCGATGATGGGGCCCCCGCTGCGCAGCAGGTAGCTGTTGTCGCCGGAGTGCGTCTGGTTCAGGAAGAACTGTCCGAAGAAGCGGCCCTTCCGCAGCCGCACCTGGCCGTAGCGGTACTGCCAGTCGTGGGTCTGCGCCGAGCCGACGCTCGTGAGGTTGATGCTGCTCAACGAGTTGTTCAGCCCGCCGGAGACGATGAACTCGCCGTCGGCGGCGAACCGGTAGTCGGTGCGGAGGTCGGCGAAGTAGCGTTCGTTGAGCGGATCGCGCACGCCGATGCGCGGATGGTCGGGGTTCGCCTCGCGAGCCGCCGCTTCCGCGGGGTCGACGTACTCCCAGTCCCTGCCGCGCAGGTATTGACCGGAAACCTTCAGCCCGAACCGCTCCGACACCGCGTGGGCACTGCGGAAGAGCACCTGTGCCAGCGACCGCTCGCCACCGGCCACCGACACGGTGCTGCCCGGTTTGTCGATCGGGGAGTAGGTGATGATGTGCATGACGCCTTCGGCCGCGTTGGGACCGTAGAGCGCCGCGCCCGGACCGCGCGCCAGCTCGATCCGCTCGATGTCCATGTCGGTCGCCGGGATCATGTTGATGGCGTTGATCCTGAGCGCGGGGATGCGCGCGTAGCGGTTGTCGACGATGCTCAGCAGCCGCCCCGACGACACGTTGTTGAAGCCGCGCACGACCACGTAGCTCTGGGTGAGCCCGGTGGATGCGAGGTCGACTCCGGGAAGCGTCCTGATGTGGTCGGCGGGTGTGCGCGCGATCATGCGCGAGATCTGCTCCCCGCTCAGGGTGGAGATGGAGGCCGGGGCGTCGAGTTCCTTCTCCTCGCGGCGCGACACGGTGATGACGAGCTGGTTGAGGGCGAGCGCGCGGGAGCGCAGCCGGATGGTGACCGGGACCGTGGCGCCGGCCTCGACGGCGACCCCGTCGGTGCGGGAGGTCTCGTAGCCGATTCGGGTCACGACGATGGAATGGGTGCCGGCCGGGACGGAAACACGAAACTCGCCTGACGGGCCGGTGGCCGCGGACACGGCTTCCTGTCCCGGCACCTGGACGGCGGCGTCGGCGACGGGGGCGCCGGTTTCCAGATCGGTGACGGTTCCGGTGATCGTGCCCTGTTGAGTGGCGGCCGCGCCGGGGAACAGGGCCGACAGGAGCGTCACGATAAACAAGCCATTTAGCAGCCCGTGGACAAAATCCCCCCGGCATTCGAGCGGCGATGCATCCGGGCTGGACCGCGGAACCGGCCCGATCACGCTGTAAACTCCCGTTTCCAAGATGTCATGTTTACTATACATTTTGTCCTTTTGTAGCTCCGCTCTGCGTTGCTCCTTGGACGAATAGCGCTGCTATTCGCCCGGCGCCTCGCCGCCCTCGGTGCTCGGGCCGCTTTATCCACGGACTGCAAGCGCCTGCATCCGGGTCATCTTCCGGGTCCTTCCGCGAGTGGTCAACGATGCCGCAAACTCCATGGGAACATAGAGTAGGGGAAAGTGGGAGCATTCCGCCAGCGGATCGCCGGCGACGCTGCCCATGCCGGGGTCCGCCACCGCCCCGTCCCGCGGCTTGACTCGCGGCCTCGTCCGGGCCAGCATGACAGTCGCGGGCGTCCGCCCCGGACGCCGGCCGGGTCGATATGACAGGAAAAACGACATGAAGAAGCACATCCTTTCGCGGGCCCTGGTGTCTTCCGGTCTGGTGTGGGCCATCGCGGGCGCGCCCGAAGGCTCCGCCGCACAGGACACGACCCGGGAGGATCCCTCCGCCATTGCGGATCCGGCGGCCGGCGGCGCCCTGCCCAGTCCGGCAACCCGGGTCGTGACGGACTGGGCCGATCTGCCCGATGGCCGCGAATGGGGTTCCACCGCCGGCGTGGACATCGACCCTGTCGACGGGCACATCTGGGCCTACGACCGTTGCGGCGGCGTGGGGCTGGCGGGGGGGTGCGACGAGAACCTGGTCGATCCCGTCTTCAAATTCCACCGCGAAACCGGGGAAATATTGGCCGGCTTCGGTGCGGGGCTCTTCGTTCTGCCCCACGGCATCCACGTCGACGCGGACGGCAATGTGTGGATTACCGACTCGATGGGTAACTCGTCCGGCACAAAAGGCCATCAGGTTATCAAGTTCAGCCCGGAGGGCGAGGTGCTGTTGACGCTGGGGAAGCCGGGAGTGCCGGGCAGCGAACCGGGCCTGCTCAACGAGCCGTGCGACGTGATCACGGCGGCGAACGGCGACATCTTCGTCTCGGACGGGCACAGCGGGCAGAGCCCCAACCCTCCCGAGGGGTCGACCGGGCGGATCATCAAGTTCTCGCCCGAGGGCGAATACATCATGGAGTGGGGGACGATCGGCGACGGACCGGGCGAGTTTCGCACGCCGCACGGCATGGCCTTCGATTCGCGGGGCCGGCTCTTCGTGGCCGACCGGGGCAACCACCGCATCCAGATCTTCGACCAGGACGGCAACCACCTCGACTCCTACTACCAGTTCAGCCGCATCAGCGGTCTCTTCATCGACGGCGACGACAACCTCTACGCCATCGATTCCGAGTCGAACCGCCGCACGCACGACGGGTGGATGACGGGCATCCGCATCGGCCATGTGTCCGAGGACCGGGTGACCGCGTTCATTCCGCCGCACGCGGTCTCCGCGGAGCGGCCCTTCGGGTACGCCGGCGAGGGTGTGGCGGTGGACGCGGACGGCAACGTGTACGCGGCGGAAGGGCCCATTTCGCTTCGCGCCGCGGGCGGCGGGCTGACCATGTACGTGGTGTCGCGGAACTGAAGCCCGGGAGAATCGATTCCTTGGGACGGACTCTCCTCCGGAAGGTCTGGGATCTTCACACGGTCCGTACGCTGCCCTCCGGACAGGCGCAGCTCTTCATCGGCCTGCACCTGATCCACGAGGTGACCTCGCCGCAGGCCTTCGACATGCTGCGCCGCCGCGGGGTCGGAGTGGCCTTCCCGGAACGCACCTTCGCGACGGTCGACCACATCGTCCCCACCCTCGACCAGCGCCGTCCCTTCGCCGACGACCTCGCCGAGCGGATGATGGCCGCGCTGGAGCGCAACTGCGACGAGTTCGGGATCCGGATCGCGGGGCTGGACAGCGACCGCCAGGGGATCGTGCATGTGATCGGGCCGGAACTGGGTCTCACGCAGCCGGGCATGACCATAGCGTGCGGGGACAGCCACACTTCGACGCACGGCGCCTTCGGGGCGGTCGCCTTCGGGATCGGGACCTCGCAGGTCCGCGACGTGCTGGCGTCCCAGTGCCTGGCGATCGCGCCGCTCAAGGTCCGGCGGATTTCGGTTTCGGGTGAACCGGGTCCGGGCGTCTACGCCAAGGACGTGATCCTCGAGATCATCGCGCGGCTGGGTGTGCGGGGCGGGGTCGGCTACGCGTACGAGTACGGCGGCGAGGCGGTCGAGCGCATGACGATGGACGAGCGCATGACAATCTGCAACATGTCGATCGAGGGCGGCGCGCGAATCGGCTACGTCAACCCCGACGAGACCACCTTCGCGTACTTGAAGGGGCGGACGTTCGCCCCGGCGGGCGATGCGTTCGATCGGGCGAAGCAATGGTGGGGGTCGATGGCCTCGGACCGGGACGCGGTCTACGACGATGTGGTGGAGATCGACGGCGGCGCCATCGAACCGCGGGTGACGTGGGGGATCAACCCGGGCCAGTCGGTCGGAGTGTCGGAGCCCATACCGGATCCGGGGGCGTCGGGGACGGCCGGCGACGCGGACGCGATCGGCGAGGCGCTCGAATTCATGGGGTTCGCGGCCGGGGCTCCCCTGCGCGGAACCCGGGTGGACGTGGCCTTCGTGGGGTCGTGCACCAACGGGCGGCTCTCCGACCTGCGCGAGGCGGCGCGGGTCGTGAAGGGCTCCCGGGTGGCCCCCCATGTGCGGGCCCTGGTGGTGCCCGGATCGGTGAGGGTGAGGCAGGCGGCCGAGGCGGAAGGTCTCGACGAAGTGTTCCGCTCGGCCGGGTTCGAGTGGCGGGGGGCGGGGTGTTCGATGTGCCTGGCCATGAATCCGGACAGGTTGAAAGGCCGCGAGGTGTGCGCGTCGTCGTCGAACCGCAACTTCAAGGGCCGCCAGGGGAGTCCCACCGGGCGCACCCTGCTCATGAGCCCCGCCATGGTCGCCGCCGCGGCGGTCACCGGCGAGGTCACCGACGTGAGGACGATGCTGTGAGCACGGTGCAACCGATCGACCGCGTCGAGGGCACCGCGATTCCGCTGCGGGGCGACAACATCGACACCGACCGGATCATCCCGGCCCGCTTCCTGAAGGCGATCACCTTCAGCGGGCTCGGCGACCACGTCTTCGCCGACGACCGCCGGTCGATGCCCGGACATCCCTTCGCCGATCCCGCGTACGCAGGCGCGTCCATCCTTCTCGTCAACCGGAACTTCGGTTCCGGCTCCTCGCGCGAGCACGCGCCCCAGGCGCTCATGCGGTGGGGAATCGGGGCGTGCGTGGGCCGGTCCTTTTCCGAGATCTTCCTGGCGAACGCCACCACGATCGGGTTGCCGTGTCTCACGGCCGAGCCGGACGACATTGCGGCGTTGATGGCCGCGGCCGAAGCCGAGCCCGTCACGCGTCTGGCGGTGAGCGTCCGCAACCTGTCGCTCACGGCGGGCGGCCGCACGGTGCCGCTGCATCTCCCCGCCGCCCTGCGCGACGCCTTCCTCAGCGGACAATGGGACGCGACCGGCCTGCTGCTCCACCGATTCGACGACGTGCACCGCGTGGCGTCGCGACTTCCGTACCTTACAGGATTCTAACAGCCCGGATTCCTTCCGGCGCATCCCACCTTCTTTTCCCCCCCGGAGTACCCGATGGCCTCAGACCGACTGTTGATCTTCGACACCACGCTTCGCGATGGCGAACAAGCCCCCGGTTTCTCGCTCAACACCGAGCAGAAGCTGCGACTTGCCCGCCAGCTCGAGCGGCTTGGAGTCGACATCATGGAGGTCGGTTTTCCGGTCGCTTCCGAGGATGATGCGCGCGCGGTCAGGCTGATCGCGCGGGAGATTCGGCAGCCGGTGATCGCCGCGCTGGGGCGGTGCATCCCCGGCGATATCGAACTCGTCGGCGAACTGGTGCGGCACGCCGCCCGGCCCCGGATCCATACCTTTATCGCCACCTCGGACCTGCACCTCCGACACAAGCTGCGGATGAGCCGCGAGGAGTGTCTGCGGGCGGTCGCGTCGTGCGTCGCCCAGGCGCGGGGCTACACCGACGACGTGGAGTTCTCGGCCGAGGACGCGATTCGCAGCGACATGGACTTCCTCTGCCAGGTTGTCGATACGGCCATCGCGGCGGGGGCGACGACCGTCAATCTGCCGGACACCGTCGGTTACTCGGTTCCGAGTGAGATCGCGGTGTTCTTCAAGGCCGTGATGGCCAGGATCAGCGACGCCGACGGCGTGGTGTTCAGCGCCCACTGCCACGACGACCTCGGCCTCGCGGTGGCCAATTCGCTGGCCGCCGTGCTGGCCGGCGTACGACAGCTGGAGTGCACCGTCAACGGGATCGGCGAGCGCGCGGGCAACGCCTCGCTGGAAGAGATCGTGATGGCGACGCGGGTCAGGCGCGACCTGTTGCCGTTCGAGACGGGCATCGACACAACCGAACTCTTCCGCACGAGCCAATTGCTGACCGAGCTGACGGGGGAGCCCGTTCAGGCGAACAAGGCGATCGTGGGCCGCAACGCCTTCGCACACGAGGCGGGCATACACCAGCACGGCATGCTCCAGGACCGCCGGACCTACGAGATCATGCGCCCCGAGGACGTGGGCCTGACATCGACGCTGGTGCTTGGGAAGCATTCGGGGCGACACGCGGTGGGCAGGCGATGCGAGGAGCTGGGCTACGAACTGACCCGGTCCGAGCTCGACCGGGTCTACCGCGAAGTGATCGCCATGGCCGACCGGGGGAAGGCGGCGGCCGATTGCGACCTGGCGGAGATCCTGCGGCGAACGCGGCCGGATTGACAGGACCGGCAGGTCCGCTGGAAGATCCTCCGTGTGCTCGGGCGGCCTGAACAGGAGCTGGGTGCGCTACGCACAATTGGTAACGGAGCGGCACCTCTCAGGTTGTGCAACCCCATGCCGGCGCCTACCTTGGAGCCATGCTGTCACGCCGATCGCTCCTGCGCTCCGGGTTCGCCGCGCTGGCCGCCGTGCCCTGGGCAAAGCCGCTCGACGCCACCTCCCGGCCGGCCAGCCGAAGCCGCCGCGGAGCCGCCACCCAGGACGGTGAAATCGTACTCGGCGTGTCCGCCGCTTTCTCGGGACCTTCCCGCGGCCTCGGCACGGAGCTGTACCGCGGGGCGATGGCCTATTTCAGCTACGTCAATGACAACGGCGGAGTGAACGGCCGCCGCATCGTCGTCAAGGCCTACGACGACGGGTATCAGCCCGATGCGTGCGTCGCGAACACCATCCGCCTCATGCAGGACGACGGCGTCTTCCTCCTCTTCGGCTACGTCGGCACGCCCACCGTCACCCGGGTGTTGCCTCTGCTGAAGAGATTCCGCGAGCAGCAGGTCTACCTGTTCTTTCCCTTCACGGGAGCAGAACCGCAGCGCGAGCCTCCCTACGGCGAGTTCGCCTTCAACCTGCGGGCCTCGTACCGGCAGGAGACGGCCGGGCTGGTCGACAATTTCGTGCGCATCGGGCGCCGGCGAGTGGGGGTCTTCTACCAGATCGACGCGTATGGGCGCAGCGGCTGGGCCGGAGTGCGAGAGGCGCTGGCCCGGCACGGGGAGACGATCGTGGGCGAGGCCACCTACGCGCGCGGCACGCCGTTCACCGCGAACATGAGGCGCCAGGTGGAAATCCTGAAGGCAACGTCGCCCGACGCCGTGATCTGTATCGGCGCCTACGCCGCGTGCGCCGCCTTCGCCCGGGATGCCGTCGACCAGGGGTTGCATGTGCCGGTGGCCAATCTGTCGTTCGTGGGCAGCGAAAACCTGCAGCGCGTTCTGCGCGAGAGACGCGCGGACCCCGATTCCTACACGCGGTTCCTGGTCAATTCGCAGGTCGTACCCGCCTACGACGATGCCACCTTCCCGGCAATCCACGAATACCATCGGCTGATGTTCCAGTACGATCCCCAGCTGCCCGAGGACCTGGAGAGACTTACCGGGGACACGCCGTATCAGCCCCTTGCCCGCGGCTTCGTCAGCCTGGAAGGGTTTCTCAACGCAAGACTGATGACGGAAATCCTCAGGCGCCTGGGCAGACGTCTGGACAAGTCGCGACTGGAGCAGGCGGTCTTCACCGTGCGCAACTTCCCCATGGGAATCGACCAGACCGTTTCCTTCGGACCCAATCGCCGACAGGGGATGCAACGAGTGTACTACACCGTTGCCGACGGCAACCATTTCGAGATGCTCCACGACTGGGAGGCCAGGTTCGGCATGTCATGAAGACGCGGCACCAGCGCATTCCGGGACACATTCATTGCAGGAGAGGGATTTCAGATGGTTAGAAGAGCAGCAGCCATGGCCGGGTTCCTTGCACTCGTGCACGCGGGCTCGGCCGCCGCGCAGGGCAGCCTGCGGGGAACGGTTACCGCGGCAGGCACGGGTGGTGCGATCACCGGGGCACAGGTCCGCCTGGCGGGCACGGGAGCATTCACCGGTCCCGGGGGCGCCTACGAGGTCGGAGGTGTCCCGGAGGGAATACACGAAGTGGTGGTCACGCTCATCGGCTACGAGGCCGAGCGGCGGCAGGTGATCATTGTGGACGGCCAGCCCACCACACTGAACGTGGTGCTCACCCGGACGACGCTTGCGCTCGGTAACCTGGTCGCGGTCGGAAGCCGCCGGGCGCAGGCCCGAACCGTGACCGAGTCGCCCGTGCCCGTCGACGTGATGCCACCCGCCGAGATCCTGCGACAGGGCGACACCGATCTCGCCGACCTGATCCGCAACGTGGTCCCGTCATTCAACGTGAACATCCAGCCGATCAGCGACGCGGCGACCTTCGTACGGCCGGCCAACCTGCGCGCTCTGGCCCCCGACCACACCCTGGTGCTCGTCAACGGGAAGCGGCGCCACCGCACG
>JAPPNO010000030.1 GCA_028873845.1 Gemmatimonadota bacterium
ATCAACCCGTCACGAGCCGCTGGTGATCCGACCTCGTCGTATTCGTTGCCCGGATGACCGTCCCAGCCACCGAAGGTCGGCTCGCTGCTTGCCACGCGATCATCGATCTGGCGAAGGGGATGGTCCATGACGGAATCCGCGTCCCGGATGTTCAGCTTGACGGGTATCATGGCCAGAACGACGGCGAGGAAGAAGCGCATTAGCCACTTGTTCATGAGAGTCTCCTCTCGGATGATCCGGTCGATGTCCACTCCCATCGGTGCTCGGGACACAACACGGCGGATTGCCCAATGATTGGTGCTGCGGATCGGCGCTCCCCAATGCCCCTCTCGTGGCGATTCCGTTCGCAAGTGTCCATCTAGCGTTACCTTACGTTCATCCGCAGGCGAACGACGGTTTGCACTCCGAGGTCGTCCATTCGGGTCGCGAGGATTTCGCCGTTGCCGCACAGGAACCACAGCCGGTACGGTACGCTTACGATTCCTTGGGCTACGAGAGCATGGGTGCCCGCAGGGCGAGCCTCGTGCCTTGGTTCGAACAGTTGCCACACCGTTTCAAGATCGCCGTCCCCGTCTCGTCGGCGGATCACGTTGAGAACCCTGCCGCCGTCCAACGCGAACACCGCGTGGGATTGCGGATACCAGACGTTGAATGACGTGTATTGCACCCCCTCTTCGTCAACGCCCTTTACGAGGACAGCGTCCCCAGGCGCACCAAGCAGTTCAGGCATCTCCGAGATGGTTCGGCCCACGGGTTCACCGTCGTCGCCAATTGGTGGGGACTCATAGCGAACGATGGAGTGCGGTGCACCGTTGGAATACATAAGCGAGCCGTCCGGCGAAGCGTGCGTTGCGCCGCCAGTACCGACCACGCGGGCCATCCATTCCTCTGAAACTGCGGCGTCGGCCCAGCTGCCGAGGTGCTTCCCCGCCGGATTGAAGCGGTGGATTGCTGCCTCGATCCACGGCACTCCGCCGCTCAGCACGAAGTCGCCCGATGCCAAGACCGAGAACCCCTTGGGCCACTGAACACTGAAGGGCAACTGTACGCGCCGGAGGGGTTTTCCGGCAGCGGAGTATATTTCGATCGCGTCGCGGCCAAGGTCGTGAACAGCGATGTGGCCGTCAGGCGTGATCGCGATTCTGTCGGCCCCCAATAGCTCCCCCGGTCCATCCCCTTTCCCTTCCGCGACCATGACATCGCTTGCGCCGGATGGGTCCCTTGGATCGACGGCAAGGACCTCCGAGTAGCCCGCGATCCACACGGTCCCGAGGGACGTTTCCGCTACACCGCTGACGTCGGAGAGCCGCTCGAGGCGCGTATGTCCATCAATTTCCCAGACCTCGGTCACCGCCAATCGCCCAAGGTCTGAGACGGTCTGGGCGGCGAGCGCGGGAACTCCGAGCGTGAATGCCGCGAGCGGGATCGCCACAGTGGCGATCCCGCTCAGGAGTCGGCCCATCATGACGACAACACTGTGTGAGTCGTGCGGTGCTCACCCAAGCGGCCGACATACGCCAAGATCGAGTGCCTTTCCTTGAGAACAGCCAGTTCCGCTTCGTCGATCTCGATCCACGTACCATCGCTCACCTCACGATAGGCCACCCGCAGCGACCCATCCCCGCAGCTCCACGTCCCGAAGACGTTGTCCTCAAGACGTGCCATGAGCGTCGGCACTTCGTCGTCGGGCACGAGCCGCAGGTCGGCATCCGGGACGTTGAGCGTCACGGTAGGATTGCAGGCGCTGCCAGTCATCCGGCAGCAACCCTTCCCGTCATCGCTCTCGCCCTTGAAGTCGCACGATTCACTGCCGTACTCGGAGCGATCGCAGTTGCTGCAGTTCTTGCACAGCGCGCAGTCCTGCGCGACCACCGGGTCGGGGACCGCGAGACCACCCGCGAACCCGCAGAGGACGACCAAGGCGAGTCTCATCATGTTACGCATCCCACTCCTCCTTTTCTCGGAGTTCGAAGGCCGGTGAATCCGGCGCTTCATGATCCAAAGTTATGGGGCGCGCGGCGGTGCCAAGACGGGAAAGACCCGCGAAATCTGACGGGAGATTTCCGCACCGGCCTTGACGGGGATTTCCCGTCGGGACCACGCCGCCACCCAAATCATGGACCAGCGAGGCGGGCGGAAACTCCTCGTCACGGTTCGGCGCGCAGGGTCACCCGCTGGCCGCTAAGCCAGCCGACGCGACGTTGAACGTCGCGGTCTGGCAAGGGGACTTCCCGGCCCCCTTAGACCCCCGGCATTTCGCGGCGGCGATCGACGACGACGCCACATCCACGTCACCCCGGCCCCGGTCGGCCGAGACGGCTGAGGGTGTCTCGGCACCTGCGAGGCGCAACCGCTTTCCGGGATCTGCGGTCAGGACGCCGGTCCAGTCCACCGCTTTGTGGGTCGGCATCGTCGGGCTATCCTTGGTGGAGCGGATGCGGATGGTTTGCGTCCGTGGCACCGAAGCGCGTGGAAGGAGAATTCACATGATGGGCACGCGGATCGCACGCGCTCAGATCTTCGCCGCCGCCCTCCTGCTGACAGGATGCGTCACTCTCAGCTCGCAGACCGGAACCTACGAGGACATCTTGGCGGTCGGCGCAACCTACCCGGCCGGGAAGTTGCCGATCACGCGGATCAACCGGCTGTTCGGACGTGACCCCGACGCGCTGATGGAGGTTGTGGTAGGTCACCGCGAGACGCGTACCGAGACTGGGGAGATCACCCATGAGTCCATTAGGATCGCCTATCCCGAGGACCACAGATGCCGACTGGATTTCGACGACGGGCCCGAGCGGTTCAACGAGTTCATGGAGTGCGTGGCAAGATCGCCGGACGCCATCTTCGGAATCATCGTCGGCGAAGTCGTGTCCGACGAAATCCGGCTCCACACGATATTGGGGTTCCACGTCCAGCCCCGTGAGGAGAAGCAGGTCGATGCTGCCGCCGGGGCGATCACCGGAGCGTATCCCGCTGGGGAACTGCCGACCTCCGTCGGCTATCGGGAAGCGCTGCCACGTCCGTAGGCGGCCGAGCATCCCGACCGGTGCATTCCTCCGCAGCGCGGACCTGTGGGGGGTCGAGGGGGCGGAGCCCCCCGCCAGCCCGCCGTGTAATACGGAGGGTAAGCTGGCTTGTCCACCTTAGCGTGGCCAAGCCAGCCACGCAGGGCACCCGCGAAAACGTCCCACCGGGCATCGCCCGGAACAGCCTCGACCGGGC
>JAPPNO010000009.1:0-30395 GCA_028873845.1 Gemmatimonadota bacterium
CGTAAGGTCAATGTTCACATCAGGTTGTCAACACGACTGCTTCCGCCGCAGTAGCAGAAGTCGAACTCGGGGTGCTCCGTGTCCTGTACGAGGTCGTAGGTCTCCCACAGGCCGCGGGGCAGGATCACGTCGCAGTGGCGCACGTAGTCGAGGTGGACGCCGTCGACGGCCGGGTTCGCCGCCAACTCGCCGACACGACCACTCAGGTACTCGCGCACGGACGCGCGTGAGGGGCAGACCCACTTGTAGTAGCCGACGTAGGGCGGGTGGTCGAGCGAGGACTCCAGGTTGCGGCTGACGGTGAACCACTCGGGGTGGGTTTCCTGGGCCCAGGTGTCGCCGTTGCGGTTCATCGTCCAGAACCAGCGGTGGTACTCGAGCCCCTCCGCGTGCGCGGCCGCTGAGACAAGCTCGATGTCGCCGCCGCCGACCAGCACCGCGTGGAATCCGGACTCGCGCAGGCGGGCGAAGCGGCGGCGCCACTTGTCGGCGTCGTAGTCGCGGTTGCCGTGCACCCAGGTCCAGACGGTGAAGGGCACGTCCCGGCTGGAATCGGGGACGCAGCCGGCAAGGGTGGCCGCGAGAGGCGAAGTTCCCGCCAGGGCGGCTGCTCCGCCTGCCGTCTTCAGGAAGTCCCTTCGTTTCATCGGCTCCTGCTCCGCGCATTACCGTCGTCCGGCACGGGCATGTCGCTGCCCGCATGCGTCTGTGCCGCGTGCCGCTGGTGGTCGGCCTCGTCGACGAACCGCACGATCCCCCACATCTCGGGGATGTGCATGTTGATCTCGCCCTGCGGCGACCACACCCAGTTGTGCTCGGGGTGGCGGTCCCCGGGGCGTGGTTCCCGCGTCCTCCGGTAGCCTCCCGGTACCACGACGACCGGCCACTGCACCCGGGAGAAGTTGATGCGCCATTCGTCGCCCAGCCTTGGCCCGGCACCGGGGTCATGCCGCCGCATGCGGGTCGCGTACCGGTCCGTCTCCCGGGGATCGTCCGCGGCCGCGCCGCCCTCCGGCGCCCTCAGCGCCGACCACGGGATCGCAATCTCCACCGACCACCCGCGGTCCTCGTCCGACGGGTCATTCAGCGTGCCATCGATAGCCACCGCCGTCCGCAGCCCCACCATGTCCCACCCCACGTTGGCCTTGCCCTTGCGATTGTAGGGCCGTGGCAGGAACAGGTCGAACTCCGTCCCGAGCGCGTTGACCTCGAGTTCGTAGTAGTCGAGCGCATCTCCGTCGGGATCGATGAACACCTCGAAGTCGTGTTCGCGGTAGAGGATTGCGTCGCGGTCGGCGAGGGTGGCCCAGAGGTGGGGTTCCTCCAGCTCGGCCGCGATGTAGAGGTGGTGGTCGTCCCAGGCGATCTTCGCGCGCGTGGCCCAGGTCGGCTCCGGCCACCCGTCGCCGCGGATGTCCACAAAGGGCTCGGTCCAGGGGGGCGTTCGCCAGACCGGGTCGTCCAGGGAGCCGTCGATCACGGGTGGGGAAGGCACACGCGGTGCGTCATAGGTCCGAGGTTCGGTGCGCGATTGAGCGATGGCGTCAACCGCGGGCACCCCGCCCACGCCGAGCGCAACCGCCGAGGTCCCCAACAGCGTGCGGAACCAGCCCCGAGTGCATCCGACCGACAATACATGCGTCCGGGACAACGGCGATGGCTCACTCACGCTGTAAACTCAACTTTACTTAATGTCATGTGTACTATACCATATCCAGTGGAACTGGCTTGGTAAGGTGTGCCTCCCAATGTCCGCTGGCCGGCATGGCATTGCAACCCGCGCATCCGGCCAGACCGCCGCCAATGCGACGCAGACCCCGTAGCGGCTTGACCGCCCACCCTCGGTGCCCCAACTTGCCCTGCGGATCCGGATCCCGACACGGACAACCCCTAACGGAGAACCCTCATGGAATACAAGCCGGGCCAGGAATGGTACAAGCGTCTTCACTGGCAGGTGTTTATCGCGATGCTCGTCGGCATCGGCATCGGCTTTGCTCCGTTCGGGCCATTCTTCGCGGAGAACTTCGGGTGGCTCGGCACCCTGTTCATGCGTCTCCTGCGGATGATCATCGTGCCGCTGGTCATCACCTCCATCATCTCGGGGGTGGCTTCCGCCGGAGGCGGGCACGTCGTGGGCCGGATGTTCGGCAAGACGCTCACCTACTACCTGGTGTCGAGCTTCCTGGCGGCGCTCACCGGCCTGATGCTCTTCAACATCTTCAACCCGGGCCGGGGCTATCCGGTGACCGACACCGGGGCGGAACCCCCCGACCTCGCGACGCCCGATTCGCTCATCGAACTGGTCTACACCGTCGTCCCCAGCAACTTCTTCGAAGCGGCTTCGGCGGGCGACATGCTGATGATCATCTTCTTCTGCATCGTCTTCGGCGTGGCCGTCACGACCTTGCCGGAAGATCCCCGCACCAAGATCACGGGCCTGATCGACGCGCTCTTCAAGGCGATGATGGCCCTCACCACGGGCATCATCAAGCTGCTGCCGATCGGCGTCTTCGGGCTGATGCTCAGGCTGGTCGACGCGACGGGCCTCGATGCATTCGGCAACCTCGCGAAGTACGTCGGGGCGCTGGGCACCGGTCTCGGCATCCACTTCTTCATCACGCTGCCTCTCCTGCTGTACTTCTGGGCGCGCGTGTCACCGTGGAAGCACGTGATGAACATGCGGGAGCCCCTGCTGGTGGCGTTCTCGACGAGTTCATCGGCCGCCACCCTGCCGGTCACCATGACGACGGTGAGGGAAAAGGTCGGGGTATCCGATCGCGTGTCATCGTTTACGCTGCCCATGGGCGCCACCGTGAACATGGACGGCACGGCGGTCATGGAGTGCGTGGGCGCGCTCTTCATCGCGCAGGCGCTGGGGGCCGACATCGGGTTCATGACCCAGGTCGTCGTCGTCTTCACGGCGCTGCTCGCGTCGATCGGCGCCGCGGCGGTTCCGTCAGCGGGGCTGGTTGTGATCTTCATCATCCTCGGCGCGATCGGCATCGGGGACAATCCCGAAGCGATGCTGATCGTGGCCGCGATGCTCTCCATCGACCGGCCGCTCGACATGTGCCGCACGGCCGTCAACGTCTACAGCGACTCGTGCGGGGCGGCGGTGGTCGGGAGGTGGGAAGGCGAGGAGGGCATCGACGCGGAGATACGAGGGTAGGTCCAGGCGGACACGCGGGCGGGCCTCGGCCGATTGAGAGGTCGAGGCCCGCCCGCGGGTCAGATGATCCATACCATCACACTTTGGACTGCCAGCCCGTCGGTTCCTCGAGTGACCACGACCCCCTCGCCTCCCAAGTCGGTGTAGGGCCCGCCCTGGTCCCTCTGCATCAGCCATTCTACGTGGACCTTGTAGCCTTCCTCTCCCGGGACGGGCTCGACGTGGAAGTTGTCGCGCGATAACGGTCCAGTTGGTTCCTCCCCGTGGTCCTCCGCTCCCGGCCAGCGCCACACTGAGAAGGTCAGATACAGCTCGGTGGGGTTCTTCAACCGACAGTTGACGCTGGCAATGACACAGCCCGGTGGGACCCGCGGATCTTCCGTGAACCAGCGCCAGCCACGGGCCTCAAGCGCATCGTCCAGGAAGGCACGCGTGGAATCCGGTAGCGGCTCCGTCCCTCGATACCTCACGGCCGCCTGCCCCCTGACCACCATCGTCCCGCTTAGTCCCCACTTGCCCTCGGCCATGTACTCGAGCGCGGCCAGAATGGCTTCGCCCTCGGTCACGGGCGGATCCGGTTCGACGACCCGATACGCGCAACCGGCGGCGTGCGCGCCGGCCAGCGCGAGGAAGACAACTGGTCTCAGCATACGCCGCCCGGGGCGAGTGGTGGTGCGAAAGGTGTTGATCATGCCGGTTTCTCTCCGGCCCATGCTCTGGGATCAGCATTTTGCCGACTATGCAAGCATAATACATACACGACTTGCGCACGATTGCGGAGGTCCTCGCGCGTTCCCCTACCACCGCCCCCCCGCCATCACCACCACAAGCGGCCGGAGCGTGTGCAGCACCGTCACCGTATCCCCCTGCGCCGCCAGCACATCCGTGAGCCTGCGGTACACGTGCGGACTCTCGTCCACCCCGCCCCCCCGCAGCACCACCCCCCGCCCCTCCACCCACTCCACCATCATCTCGCGGCTGACCCTCCCGCGCTTCAACACCTTGCCCGTCCGGCGGTGACGCTTTCCCATCGCGGCGGTGCGGCTCATCACGCGGCCCGCGCCGTGCACCGTCGAATACAGTGCCCGCGCCTGCATCTCGCCCATCGGCGACCCCGGCCCGGCCCCCCTCGCCCCCTCCAGAATCACCGCATCGTCCCCCATCGATCCACCCACGAACCCCTTCTGCCCGGGAAACGCCGGTGTCGCGCCCTTGCGCACCACCACGAAGGTGCGCCCGAAGTGCTCCTCCTCCCAGGCGAAGTTGTGGTGGTTGTGAACCAGTTCCACCTCGCGCCCGCCGATGATCTCCACGGCCTTCCGGACCGCCCACTCACGCCCCGCGTACGCGTACCGGCCGGCCAGCTTCATCAGCGCCCAGTAGTCGTGCCCGGCGGGCGCGTCCAGGTCGAAGATGACCTCCGCCTCGCGCACCCTCGTGCCCCACTCGGCGCCCTGCCCGATGGCGAGGAACGACGAGGCCACCGTGTGCCCGAACCCCCGCGACCCGAAGTGCACGCCGACCCAGATGCGGTCCCGTTCGTCGGCGAAGACATCCACGTAGTGGTTGCCGGACCCCACCGAGCCGAGTTGCTTGCGCGCCTTGTCGAGGAGGGCGGAGCGATGGAGTGACGGAACGGCCTGCCAGGCCGAGTCCGCGAACAGCCTGTGGTCCGAAGGCGCGTCCGGTGACCGGTTCACGCCTCCCACCCCGAACGACAGTTCGTCCTGGATCGCGTCCCCGATGCGTTCAAGCTGCCGCCGCAGCCCACCGGGGCGGCCGGCAAGATCATCCAGCCCCAGATCCGTCCGGATCGCCGCGTTCCCGCACGCGATGTCGAACCCCACCCCCGCCACGCTCACCTGGTTGCGATACGCGGCCACGCCCCCGATCGGCATGACGTAGCCGAGGTGGCCGTCGGCCATCAGGGCCGCGTGTTCCGCCCGCTCGGCGACCCGCTCAAGCTGGGCCAGCGTCTGTTTTTCGTGTTGGCCGAAAACCTGCATTGCATGCTCCCTCACCAGTGCCCAGTCTCACCACGTCCATTAGCTTACGCGCCCCCCCCACCCCGTACACCAGCCACACGAGTCGCCCGCATGCAACGCCTCCGCTCCCTCGCCCTGGCTCTCGCCACCTTCGCCGCCGCCGCGACCACCCCCGCCCCCGCCGCTCCCCAGTCCCCGTCGGCAGTCCCCGATCTCGCCGACATCGCCGCCTTCGAGACCTCGAGCTTCGCTTCCGTGGTGAACCGGTTCAGCTCGGACCTGGGGGCGCTGGAGCGCAAGTGGGCGGGCATGCCGTACTCGGACACGCGATATGAGCGCATGCGCGACTTCCTCGAGCGGTGGGCCGACGCGCTCGCCTCGCTGCCGGTCGCGGCGGATGATGTCGACGGAAGCATCGATCACGTGCTGCTGAGCGCCGAGGTGAGATACCGGCGGGAGCTCCTCGCGCGGGAGGAACGCACGCTCGCGGAGGTGGCTCCGCTGCTGCCCTTCGGGCCGGACATACTGGCGCTGCTCGAGATCCGCCAGCATGGCCGCCCGGTCGACGGGCAGGAGATCGCGGGGAGCCTGGCCGCGCTGGCCGTCGCGGTGGAAGATGCGCAGGAAGCGCTGAAGTCCGGCGCAGCCGCCGGGGGGGCTGGCCTGGGGGGGGATGGGCAGCCAACCCCGATGCCGGTCACCGGACTCAGGGCCGTGCGCGTGCTTCAATCCTACCGCGGTACACTCGGAAGCTGGTACCGCCACTACGCCGGCTACGACCCGCTCTTCACCTGGTGGGCGAAGCAGCCCTACGAGGAGGCGGACCGGGCGCTCGGCGGGTACCTGTCGGTGCTGCGGACGGAGGTGGTAGGCTGGCCCGAGGGAGGCGAGGAGCCGATCGTCGGCAATCCGATCGGCGCCGACGGAATGGCCGCCGACCTGGCCCGCGAGATGATCCCGTACACGCCCGCGGAGCTGATCGCGATCGCGGACCGCGAGTTCGCCTGGTGCGAGGAGCGGATGCTGGAGGCGTCGCGCGAGCTCGGGTTCGGCGGGGACTGGAAGGCGGCGCTGGAGCACGTCAAGAACCTGCACGCGGAGCCTGGCGAGCAGCCCGAGGTAGTCCGGATGCTGGCCCGGGAGGCTGTCGACTTCATCGAGTCGCGCGGCCTGGTGACCATTCCGGCGCTCGCCAAGGAGGGGTGGAGGCTGGAGATGATGTCGCCGGAGCGTCAGCGGGTGGCCCCCTTCTTCCTGGGCGGCGAAGTCATCCGCGTCTCCTTCCCCACCGACGAGATGACCCACGACGAGAAGCGCATGAGCATGCGGGGCAACAACATCCACTTCTCGCGCGCGGTGGTGCACCACGAGCTCATCCCCGGTCATCACCTGCAGGGCTTCATGAACGAGCGCTACAACTCGCACCGTGGACTCTTCCGCACGCCCTTCTGGACGGAGGGGTGGGCGCTCTACTGGGAGATGCGGCTCTGGGACCTGGGCTTTCCATCGACGCCCGAGGACCGCGTCGGGATGCTCTTCTGGCGCATGCACCGGGCCGCGCGGATCATCTTCTCGCTGAGTTTTCACCTGGAGCGCATGACCCCGGCCGAGGCGATCGCCTTCCTGATCGACCGGGTCGGCCACGAGCCCGCCAACGCCACCGCCGAGGTGCGCCGTTCGTTCAACGGGACGTATTCGCCGCTCTACCAGGCCGCCTACATGCTCGGGGGACTGCAGATCCGGTCGCTGCACGAACAGCTGGTCGCCGGGGGACGGATGACCGAACGCGAATTCCACGACGCGATCCTGCAGGGCGGGACGATGCCGATCGAGATGGTGCGGGCGCGGCTGCTGGGCGAGGCGCCGGGGAGGGGCTTCGAGACGGGGTGGCGGTTCTATGGGGATCCGCTCACCGCGCCCGCCACTCCTCCAGAATCCCCTGGTCCCGCTCCAGATTGAGCTCGAAGGCATTCCGCCGCTCCTCCGGCAGCGACCTGAACCACTCCAGCGTGTCGAGCGCGGTCACCGCCAGAGGCCGGAACTTGAGCCCCACCGCCACCGCCCTGTGCGACCTGACCCGCGAGATGCCGCGGATGGGACCGTGGGTCGGCGCATACCAGAGCTGGAAACGCGCCTCCCGGTCCATCAGGAACTGCTCGTCGACCCAGGTGAAGGAGAGCGGCGTGCTCGTGATGGCGCGCACCCCGTACAGGAACTCGGCCATCGAGGTCTCGTCCAGGGCGGGCCCGGCCGCGTTGTAGGTGCCGCCGATGCCGCGCTCGATGAGGTGGACCATGAACTCCGCCAGGTCGCGCACGTCGATGTACTGGACGGGGGTGGCCTGGCTGCCCGGCGCGATGATGTCGCCGCCGCGGTCGATGCGCACCGGCCAGTAGGTGTAGCGGTCGGTGGGATCGCCAGGGCCCGCCACCACGTGGAGCCGCACCACCGTCCCCTGCTCGCCGTAGGTGTCGGTGACCGCGTTCTCGCAAAGCACCTTGAGCGGCCCGTAGTAGCGGTTGGTGTCCTCGCTGGCGGGGTCCTCGATGGGGAGGAGTTCGGCGTCCTCGGTGAGCTCGTCCTGGTCGAAGTTGTACACCGACCCGGTCGAGGTGAAGACGTACCGGCCGACCGAACCCTGCAGCAGTTCGGCCGAATCGCGCACGTGCCGCGGCACGTAGCCGCTGTTGTCGATGACCGCGTCCCAGCTGTGGCCGCGAAGCGCGTCGAGCTGGCCGTCCCGGTCGCCGATCAGGGTCTCCACGCCGGGGAAGAGGCCGGGGTTCGTGCGTCCGCGGTTGAAGAGGGTGACTTCGTGGCCGCGGTACATGGCGTAGCGCACCATGTGCGGGCCGATGAACCCGGTGCCGCCGAGGATGAGGAGGCGGAGGGGGGAGGAGGCGGAATGGATCATGGGCTCAGACCTCCCAGCCCGGCCGGTAGTCGCGCGTCAGGAATCGGTTGGCCTCTTCCACGTTCGTGATTCGCATGGCGTCCGCGTCGTAGTGGATCTTCCGTCCCTGCCCGGCCCGCAGCGCCACCACCCCCAGCAGCATCACCTCCGTCAGGCGAGACGCGTACGCGAAGGGACTCGACGCCTCGCCGCCCTCCTTGCAGGCCTTCACCCAGTTCATCTGGTGCGTGCCCTCGATGCGCGGATGGGTCTGCGGCACGGCTTCCGCCTCGGCAACCAGCGACTCGGGGAAGAGCCGGGGATTGCGGCCATAGGTGCCGTGCATGAGAATGCCGCGCTCGCCCACGAACATGACGCCGCCGGTTCGGTTCAGGCGCACGTCGTCGGGGAGGGTCTTCGGCCGGGGGGGCATGAAGCCGCCGTCGTACCAGTGCATGTCGACCGGGGGCATGCCGTTGCGCGCCGGGAACTCGTAGTGCGCCCGCATGGCCTGGGGGAAGGACGCGGGATCCTCCGACGGGCCGCCCCACGGTGTGGATGTGGCCTCGACGGTCGTGGGGTAGGTGAGCCCGAGGGCCCAGTAGGGGTGGTCGACCAGGTGTGCGCCCATGTCTCCGAGCGCGCTCACGCCGAAGTCGACCCAGCCGCGCCAGTTGAAGGGATGGTAGACGGGGTGGTAGGGGATCTCCTTCGTGGTCGGGCCCAGATAGAGGTCCCATTTCATTCCACCGGGCTGGGGATATCCCGCGTCCATCACGTCGGCGGTCATGGAGAGGATGGTGCCCCGGTTCCACTGCTGGTACCAGCCCGGGTTCAGGCCACCGTCCCAGCGCGCGGGACGCTGGAAGCCCTGCGGCCAGATGGGCCGGTTGGTCCAGATGTGCACCTCGGTCACATCACCCAGGATGCCCGCCTCCACCCACTCGTTGATCAGTCGCGCGCCGTCCTCCGAGTGGCCCTGGTTGCCCATCTGGGTGACCACGCCCGTGCGCTCGGCGATCTCTGCCAGCGCGCGCGCCTCGTGCACGGTGTAGGTGAGCGGCTTCTCGACGTAGACGTGCCTGCCGGCCTCCATCGCGGCCTTGGCGATCGACGCGTGGAGGTGGTCGGGGGTCGCGATCACAACCGCGTCCAGGTCCTCCTCACGGTCGAGCAGTTCCCGGAAGTCGGTGTACTGGCGTGCCTTCAGGAACTGCTCCCGCCAGCGGTGGCCCTTCTCGCGCGGGTTGCCGTCGCCGTCGACCATCCGTTCCTGGACGCGCCGGTGCACCACCCCGAAGTCCACGTCGCAGATGGCCGCGATGTGCTCGGTGCCGAATTCCTGCGCGTTCTCGGTCCCCTGCCCGCCGACCCCGATGATCGCGAGGTTGAGCATGTCGGACGGCGCCTGGTACCCCGGCCCACCGAGGACGTGGCGCGGGAGGACCATCGCCCCCATGGCCAGCTTCGAACTGCGGTCCACGAAATCCCTGCGGTTCAGCTTGTCGGACACGGTCGGTTTCTCCACGTTGGTGGCCCGGATGCGCGGCGGCGCGCGCCAGCGCTCTCCCCGGCCTTCAGCAAGAGAGGTAACGATGACCCGCGACTCCTTCGGACGGCAAGTCCGAAGCCGGGCACCCCGCCCACAGGATCCGCCCGGCATTCGCCCGGGGATTGTCAACAGGCTGTTGTGCTCACTGCTGCTCCTCGCCCTGACGCCCTCCCTCCTCTCGGCCACCTGGTCCGTGATCGCCGTCGACACGCGCACAGGCCAGGTGATCATCGCGTCGGCCACCTGCGTGGCGCAGGGGCGGTTCGCGGGGTTCCCGGCCGAGGGCCTCATGGACATCCAGGCCATCGTGGTGCCGGGCGTGGCGGTGGCCGCCGCGCAGGCCGGGGTGGACAACACGCGTGAGAACCAGCGGCTCATCTACCGGGAACTCAAGGCGGGGACGCCCCCGGACGAGATCATCGGGATGCTCTCGGAGGATCCGCGCTTCGACAGGCGCCAGTTCGGGATCGTGGACCTGCAGGGACGCTGCGCGGGCCACTCGGGGAGCGGCAACGGAGCGGCCTCGCTGCACGTTGCGGACAGCGTCCCGGACCAGGGGATCTTCTTCTCGATCCAGGGCAACATCCTGGCCTCGGACGACGTGGTGCACATGGCGGTGGCCGCGTTCAAGAGCGGGGGCGGCACAATGGCCGACCGGGTCATGGCCGCCATGGAGGCCGCCGACGCCCAGGGCGGCGACCGGCGCTGCACCTGCGAATCCGAGCCGGTGCTGGAAGTCCCCTGCGACGGCAAGACCTCACATGTGGCCTACCTCCTGGTCGCCAACCCGGACGACCCGGAGGGCGAGTCGTTCAACGACGGGGAGTATTCGCTCTTCATCGACGTCCACGACGAGAACATCCGGGAAGGCGAAAACGCCAACCCGGTCAGGACGCTCAGGATGCGCTACGACCGCTGGAAGGGGGGAGGGCGCTGACTCCCCAAACCCCGACTCCGATGTAAACGCCGCGCGGGCACCGGGGGTTCCCTCCGCGCGGCCTCCCGCGTCAGGCCCCCGCCGCGCCCCCCGTGGTGACCGCGGCAACGGCCTCCGCCTCGGAATCGTACACCGCTACGACGCGGTCAAACCCGCTCGCGGAGAGGACCTTGCGAACGGTGCGCGGCAACTGGCAGAGCGCGAAACTGCGACCGGGGTCGTCGAATTGCCTCGCGATCGTCAACAGCACCCGAAGACCCGCGCTGCTCAGGTAAGGAACCTGCTCGAAGTCGACCACCAGCGCGTCATCATCCTGGCCGATACCGGCCTCGAGGGCGCTCTGCCAGTCCAGGTAGTTCGAGCTGTAAATCCGGCCTTCGGGCCTCGCGATGAGGACTCCGCCGTTCCGGGACCAGTTGACAGTCAAATCCATGGTTTTCTCTGCAGTCTGTAAGTGATTGCGCCCGGTCCGCCCATTCCGCCGGCAACTCTGCTTCCAGTTCCAACTTGGCCTTCCGGCCGGGAAGCGCCAATCTAGGGAATCGCGCGCGTCAGGGAAACAATTCACCCGCCGGGGTTGCTTTCGGCGACCGGATTGCCGCACGCTTCAGACGACAGGCAACGTCAGGGACACCCCCCGGCGAAGGCTGCTTGTGACCAAATCCGCATCGGGAGAGCGCTTCATGCCAATGGACCGCCGCGTATTCCTTGGAAGGCTGGCTTCCGCCGGCACCACCGCAATGTTGACGCCCTCGCTGTCGGGACTGGTCAACTGGAATCGGGTTGGCGACCCGGCCAGGCCACCAGTGGGCTACCACCCCTACGGGCACCTGATGACCAGTCCGGACTGCCCTGAACTCGAGATCCCCGAGAGTTTCCGCTGCATCCGCCTCAGTTCGGGGGGGGTGGCGTCGACGGTGCGGGATGGGCTCACGGTCCCCAACGCCTTCGACGGCATGGCCGCCTTCCCCCTGCCGAACGGCAATGTCCGCCTGATCCGCAACCACGAGATGGTCGACGAAGCAGACCAGGGGCGGGCCATTGGAGAGCCGCACTACGATCCCCGGGCCAGCGGCGGCACGACTTCCCTGGAGGTGAGCATCTCGGGGTCCGGCGGGGACCTGGCCATCGAGCTGGTGGACGAATTCGTGTCCCTGGCGGGGACGGTCGTCAACTGCGCGGGCGGGCATACGCCCTGGGGCAGCTGGCTGTCCTGCGAGGAGATCACATGGGGGCCGGAGAGGGGCTACGAGAGGCCGCACGGCTACATCTTCGAAGTTCCGGCTGCGGCGACTGGGCCTGTGGACCCGGTGCCACTCCGCGACATGGGACGCTTCATCCACGAGGCGGTGGCTGTCGACCCCGGCACCGGAATCGTCTATGAGACGGAGGATACGTGGTATGAACCGGGACGGCGGCCGGGTGCGGGCTTCTACCGTTTCATCCCCAACCAGCCGGGCGTACTCTCCGCGGGCGGCAGGCTGCAGATGATGGCGGCAACCGGCCGTCCCGGATACCTGACCGCCCGGGGACAGACTCCGGGCCCCGTGCTGCCCGTCCACTGGGTGGATATCCACGACCCCGATCCGCCGGAAGCGGAGGAGGACTGGCTCGCCGTTTTCTTCCAGGGTGTGTCGCAGGGAGCGGCGCGCTTTGCACGCCTCGAGGGCGCCTTCTACGGAGACGACGGGATCTACGTCGTTTCGACCAACGGTGGAGACGCCGAGGCGGGCCAGGTCTTCCACTACCGCCCCACCTCCGACGACGGCGGCGAGCTGACGATGGTCTTCGAGTCGCCCTCGCACGACGTGCTGGACAGCCCCGACAACATCGTGCTGAGCCCGCGCGGGGGACTGGTGATGTGCGAGGACGGCACCGACGACCAGTACGTGCGTGGCCTGGACCGCGAGGGACGCATCCTGAACCTGGTGCGGGCACCGGTCGTGGGTGACTACCATCCGGGTGAGTTCGCCGGGTCGTGCTTCAGCCCGGACGGTCGGGTGCTGTTCTTCAACGTACAGGGATCGCGGGAAGCGGGTGGCTCGCGGCCCAGCGCGACGTACGCGATGTGGGGGCCGTGGGGGGATGGGCCGCTTTAGGAGGTTGGGAGGGGTGGTGCGGTCGGATGAGCCCGGAAGTGGCTTGCCGGCCGTGAAACCCTTTGGGCGTGGTGTGGGTCCGATTCGGCGAGGGCTCGCGCAACAGGTCGCAGAAGGAAGGACATACGATGGGCGATGACAAGCTGCCGAGGATCCCTTCCTTTGCGGAGCTGGGGATCAGCGAAGACGAGATCGAGGAGCTGGAAAGGGAGATCGAGCAGGAACTTGAGGAGGCGCGCGCGAAGGAGGAGGGGCGTGAGCCGCGGCCTGTTCCGGAGGGAGGGAAGGCGGGAGCGGCGGCGGTGAAGCCTGCCCGTGGCAAGGGCGAGCCGACGGAGAAGAAGAAGCGCGGGGGCGGGAGGTTCGGTCTTGGCGGTCGAAGGAAGAAGAAGGCGCGGGGGCGCGAGGCGGCGGGTGCGGGGAAGGGCGCCGGAGCCACGCGCGCGAGTGGACCCCCGTCCGACGTCGGGAAGGCCGCTGCCGCCCGCCCCGGAGAGCCGGGGAAAGGCGGCAGGCCTGAGCGCGCGGCGAGGCCGCAGGCCGGGATGGAGCCGGGGACCGGGCGGGAGAGCGAAACCACCGCGAAGTCGCCGCCCGGCTCCGGAGCATCGCCTGCGCCGACCCCACCGCCATGGAATGGCTCGCGCGGCTTCGTCACCCTGGGTCTGCTGCTTCTCATGGCCTGGTTCTCGAGTTCGTTCCGCACCATCCCGTCACCGGTGCCCGCCACCGCCCCCGACTCGGTCTTCTCCTCGGGGCGTGCGATGTCCCACCTGGTCCGCATCGCCTCCGAGGCCCACCCCCCCGGCTCCCCCGCCCACGCCGACGTTCGCGAGTACCTGCTGGCCCAGCTGCGCGCCCTGGGACACGAGCCTTCCGTGCAGACGGCGACCTCGGCTCCCGCGGGCGACAACCTGGTCGCGACGGTCCGGAACATCCTGGCGCGAATCCCCGGTTCGCAGCCCGGTGGCCGCGCCGTCCTCGTCACTGCTCACTACGACAGCCGCGAAATCGCGCTGGGAGCGGCCGACGCCGGGTCGGGAGTGGTCGCCATCCTGGAGTCGCTCCGCGCGCTGGGCACGGGTCCGCCGCTCCGCAACGACCTGATCGTCCTCATCACGGATGCCGAGGAGCTGGGCCTGCTCGGTGCGGAAGCGTTCATCGCCGAGCACCCCTGGATGACCGACGTGGCGCTGGTGATCTCGATCGAAATGCGCGGCGGTGGCGGCCCCTCGATGATGTTCGAGACCGGTGCCGACAACGGCTGGGTGATCGACGCGATGCGCCGCGCCAACCCCCGTCCCGCCGCGAATTCGATCGCGTTCGAGATCTACCAGCACATGCCCAACAACACCGACTTCACGCCCTTCAAGGAGGCGGGGAAGCAGGGCCTGAACTTTGCCGGAGTGGCGCGCGCGAACGTCTACCACCAGGTCTACGATTCGCCCGAGAACCTGGATGAGGGGACGCTGCAGCACCACGGTGAGCAGGTGCTGGCGATGCTGCGCGAATTCGGGCACGCCGATCTGAGCGCGGTGAACGCACCGGACAGGAGCTACCTCTCGGTGCCGGTCGCGGGACTGGTGACCTACGGGAGGCTGTGGGTCTGGGTGCTGGGGTTCGCGACCGTTCTGCTGTGGGTGGTGGCGCTTGTGGTGGTCAGGCTGCGCGGGGGGCGGATCGGGGGGTTCGTGGCCGGTGTCCTGGCGGCGGTTGTGCAGCTGGGAGGGGTGGGGGCGATCGGGCACTTCCTCTTCGCGTGGCGGCGGGGCGCGCATCCCGAGTTCGGTGCGCTGCACGCGGGGGCCTTTCACAGCGAGGGCTGGTACCTGCTCGCGATCGTGGGGGTGGCGTTTGTGCTCGCGACTCTTTCCCTGTCGGTGCTGCGAAGGTGGTTCGCGACGGACGAACTGGCGGTGGGCGCCCTGTTCGTTCCGGTGGTGCTGGCCGGCTTGACGACGTTGGCCTTCCCGATGGCGGCGGTGAACTTCCAGTGGCCAGCGCTGGCGGGTTGTGCCGGTGCGCTGGTGGTGATGGGGGTGGCCGCTGAGGGGCGGGCGGGATGGTTGCGCTGGATGGGCGTGGTGATCGCGGCTCTGCCCGTCGTGGTCGTGCTGACGCCTCTCACCGAGGCGGTGTGGCTCGCAATGGGACTGGGCTGGGCGCGGGTGGTGGCCGTCCTGGCAGGCCTGCTCCTGCTCCAGATCGTGCCGCTCCTCGATACCCTGCGCGAGCCGAACGGGTGGTGGGCGCCGGTGGCGGGACTGGTCCTTGCGGGGGTCTTCCTCGCGGTTGGGATGTCGACCGCCAGGCCGTCTGCCGACCGGCCCGCCCCGTCGACCCTGGTGTACCTCATGGACCGGGAGTCCGGTTCGGCCTGGTGGGGGACCGACCCCGGCCGGGACGCAGCCGACCCGGGCGTCGCGTGGGCCTCGGCGGCGGTGGGGCCGTTCGACGCTGAAGGATCCGAAGAAGTCCGCGAGACGGTGCGGACCCTCAACCCCGTTGGGGTCCGCTATGCCCTTGCGACGGCCGAGCCCGCCGAAATCCCCCCACCGGACGTTGCCGTGGTGACCGACACCACCGTATCGGGCGGGGTGCTGCGCATTTCGGTCACGTCTCGAATCGGCGCCGAAATGATGCTCTTCCGTCCCGGCGACACCGCTGCGCGGTTGGCCGCCATCAACGGGAAGACCGTGCCCGGCGGCACGGGCTCCTGGCAGATGGAGCACTGGGGAGAGCCGGAAGGGGGCGTGCTCCTCGACTTCGAGCCTGTCGCGGATGGGGACGGCGTGCTGCGCTTCGCGGTCATCGAGCACCACCTGCGCCCGGGCGAACTTGTGGGGAACACCATCTTCGCGCGTCCCGACAACCTGGCGCCCAACATCCGCATGCTCTCGGACAGGGCGATGATCCGCACGATGGTGAGCGTGGATGCGGCGACAGGGGAGGTGACGTTCGTGAGGGCGTCCGAGCCCGATGCGGACGAGGAGGTCGACGCGGCTGGCGAAGGTGTGGCGGAACCGGCTGGTGGCGAAGGGGACGAAGAGGCCGTTGCAGGTGACTCGGCGGATGTTGCCGTGGAGGATTCAGCTGCCGTACCGGACACCACGAGCACGGCGACCGACACTACCGCCGCACCCTCCGACGCCACCACACCCCCCGACACCGGTTCGGCCCGGCGACGATAGCTGCGTCCGGCGCCCCCTCACGCCCCTCGATCCCGGACACGGAGCCGGCCCGGGGACGGTAGCGGCGCTGCGGCCCCCGCCCCCTCACCCATCCCCCTCCGACGCCACATACCGCTCCCACGCCGGCGGATCCACTCCCAGCAGATGCCTCACGAAGTAGTCGTTCCGCTTCCTCACCCCGAACGAACCCCCCGCCCCGTGCCCCCCGCCCGGAAACAGCAGAAAGTCGAAGTCCTTGTCCGCCTCGATGAGCGCGTTCACGACCTGAAGCGTGGACGAGGGGTCCACGTTCCGATCCAGTTCCCCCACGACCAGCAGCAGCTTCCCCTGTAGACGCCACGCGTTGTCCACGTTCGAAGACTCGGAGTAGTGCGGCCCGATCGGCCATCCCATCCACGCCTCGTTCCACCAGATCTTGTCCATCCGGTTGTCGTGGCACCCCACCGACGAGAACGCCACGTCGTAGAAGTCGCCGTGCCAGAGCAGTGCCGCCATGGCGTTCTGCCCGCCCGCCGATCCCCCGTAGATCCCGACCCGGCTCACGTCGTAGTATTCGTATTCGCGGGCCACGGCCTGGTGCCAGAGGATCCGGTCCGGGAAGCCGGCGTCCTTGATGTTCCGCCAGGCCACGTCGTGAAACGCCTTCGACCGGTTGTTGGTCCCCATGCCGTCGATCTGGGCCACGATGAACCCCAGCTCGGCCACGGAGGTTCTGCTTGCGTGGAGCCCGAACGTCTTGGGGACGTGAGACCCGTGCGGTCCGGCGTAGATGCTCTCGATGACCGGATACGTCCGGTTCGGATCGAAGTGGGTGGGACGGATGATGATTCCCCAGATGTCCGTCACCCCGTCCCGGCCCTTGGCCACGAAGACCTCGGGGTACTGCCACCCGGTCGCCAGGAGTGCCGAAGCGTCGGCCCGCTCCAGCTCCATGACCAGCGACCTGTCGGCAGTCCTGCGGAGTTCCGCGATGGGCGGAAGATCCACTCTGGACCACTGGTCGACATAGAACCGGCGGTCCGGGGAGAAGGTGACCTCGTGCATCCCGTCGGCTTCCGTGTAGGCGACCAGCCCGGTGCCGTCGAAGTCGATGCGGTAGTAGTGGATGAAGTAGGGGTCCTGGTCGGGATTCATCCCGCTCGCACGGAACCATATCCGGCGGTTCTCCACGTCGACGCTGTCCACGCCGCGGACCGGCCAGTCGCCCTTCGTGATCTGGTGCTTCACCCCCCCGTCTCGCCGTCGAGCATGTAGAGGTGATTCCATCCGTCGCGCTCCGACATCCAGATAATCTCCCTGCCATCGTCGATGTCGTGGCGGAAGCGCTTGTTGGAGTAGTTGAAGAAGGTCTCGGGCTCCTCGGAGATCACGGCCCGCGTCTGCCCGGTCTCGGCGTCGACCTCGATGACCCGATACACTTGGTGCCCGCGCTGGTTGTACTCGAAGACGACGTGCTCGCTGTCCTCCCTCCATTGAAGACGGGAGAGGGTGTAGGCATTGGGGAAGAGAGCGTCGTCGATGATCATCTGCCGCCCCGACTCGACGTCCAGAATCACCGGAATCTCCTTGTCGAGCCGGTCGCCGGGCTTCGCATAGAGGTAGGTCGAGTGCGTGGGCTGGAGCTGGTCGTCGGGTGAGGATTCGACGTAGTGCACCACCCGCTCCTGCCCCGGCACCACCCTGTAGACCGCCACCCTTCTTGAGTCCGGCGACCAGGCGATGGACCGGTCGGTGTAGGTATTCCCCGGCGTGCCTTCCCAGGTGAGCATGGTGTAGTCGTCCGGGTCCGCGCCCACTTTCCGGTGGGCCACGTTGTAGTTCTGGATGAAGACCTCGCGCGTGCTGTCCGGCGAGACGATCGGCTCCGTGCTCAGGTTCCGCCAGAGCTGCCCGGGGCCCGCCGACCATGACACGCCGCTCGGGTTCCCGCCGCCGCGTCCCTGCCTTCGTGGCGCCCCCTGGTCCTCGCACTCGTAGGTGTCGAGGTCGCACCACCAGGCGAGGTTGTTCGCGACGAACTCGATGGCCTGCTCGTCGTCGGTGAACTCGATGCGGTTGAAGGGGAGATCGATGGCCGTAATCGTGTCGTCGGCGAAGGCGGGGAGGGACGAGAGGGTCGATGCGAGGCGTTCGTGGTCGAAGGCGGGGCCCCGGGCCCGGGTTTCGGCGTCGACGAGGCGGAAGTTGTGGCCGCCCTCTACCGTCTTTCGGTACCAGAACCGGGTGGTCTCGCCGATCCAGGAGGGGCGTTCGGCGATGTCCACGACGAGGCCCTGGAGGCGCTGGCCGAGGCTGTTGGCTCGGGCGTAGTCGGCGAGCGTGCCCTGGGCGGTGGCGGGGAGGGGGGTGAAGAGGGCGGTGAGGATGAGGAGCAGGGCGAGGCGGTCGGGGAGGGGGCGAGCGGGCATGGTGCGGGGCTCCTGCGTGGATACGGGGCTGCGATGTCTGGATTGAAATCGACGCGAGATGTAATGTACAGATTACAATTTATCAACTGTAGTGTACTTTTTCGCCCCAAGTCCCTCTCACGCGCACGCCGCGCAGCGACCAAACAGAATCAGCTCGTGGCTGTCGACCTCGAAGCCGTCGGGCGCCAGCTCCTCGATTTCGTCCGGACACCGATGGACGTCGAACGCCTGATCGCAGGAACGGCAGAGGAAGTGGTGGTGATGGGGGCGGTCGGCCAGCTCGTACCGAAGCCCGCCGCCCGGAAGCTGCACCTCCGACAACCAACCCTCGCGGGCGAGGATCTTCAGGTTCCGGTAGACGGTCGCCAGCCCGAGTGACGGCACGATCCGTTGGCCGTGGTCGAGGATCTCTTCAGGGGTGAGAGGGCGCCCGAAGTGCTGGAGCACATGGCGGATCGCCCGGCGCTGACGGGTATCTCGCTGCACTACCCGTCGTCGCATACCGAGCACTCGCCGGCCCGGCACACACGGGCGCTCTGCAACAGGGCACCTGCGAGGATCAGGCTGCCGGCCGCCGACGTCGCGGTTTCGGGAAGCGGCTCGAGACGGCCTGCGAGGGAGGCGGCCCACAGCACGGCTCCCGCGCCGAAAGCGAGGAGCACGGCCCTGTTCCTGCGAGCCGGGCCCAGTCCGAGCATCACTCCGCCAAGCAGGACAGTCCCGACCCACATGATCCGTTCGACGCCTTCGGAGAGCGCGAGCGCGGGGGCCGCCACGACCAGCAACGGCGTGAGCGCGCAGTGTACGCCACACCAGACCGCGGCACAGGCCACGAGGCGTGATCCGGAAGCTAGGTAGGTGCTCGACGGGACGGTGGCGAGAGAGTTCTTCATTATGACGGATCGGCGGGGGAGGGGGACGGCGGAATCTGCGTGTAATTGACGATGATGATAATGAATTCTCGTTTCGGTGTCATGGCAATTGGCCGGGCGCCAGCGAAAGTGCGGATTTGCCCGCAGGCCGGCCCCCCTACCCCACCCCCGCCGCCAGATGCTCCAGCAGATACCGCACCATCAGCATCCGCAGATGCACCGCCGTCCCCTCCCCCTCCGACAATCCATGGTTCCGGTTCGGATACGTCATGTAGTCGAACGTCTTCCCCAGTTCCACGAGCCGATCCACCAATCCCTCGACGATCTCCAGGTGCGTGTTGGTCTCGCCGGTCCCGTGAATGATGAGCAGGTCTCCCTCCAGCCCCTCGGCGTAGTTGATCGGCGCGGAGACGCGGTACCCCTCCGGGTTCGTCTCCAGGGTCTCCATGTAGATCTCCTGGAACCACGCGTTGTAGAGGTGCGGCTGGGGTTTGGGGACGACGGCGATCCCCACGTGGTAGACATCGGGCCTTCGGAACAGGGAGTTCAGGGTGTTCGATCCGCCGCCGCTCCATCCCCAGATCCCCACTCTGGACAGATCGACGTAGGGGAGCATCCGGCCCATCTCCAGGACTCCCGCCGCATGTTCCTCCGTCGACTCGACGCCGATCGTCGGAAAGGGCGCCCGCCGCCACGCCGCGCCCTTCGGTGCCGGTGTCCCCCGATTCTCGATCGACACGACCAGGTACCCGAGGTCAGCGATTGCGCGATGGTAGATGTTCCGGGTCGACCATCGGTCAAGGACGGTCTGGGCGTGCGGTTCACCGTAGACGTAGATGAACACCGGATACCGCCGGGAAGGATCGAAGTCGCGCGGCCTGATCATCCACGCGTCCATCACCACCCCGTCCCCGATGTCCAGCTCCAGGAACTCCGCGGGGTGGGAGATCGTGGCCCCGGCCCGGCGCCGGACCTCGTCGTTGTCCTCCAGGATCCGAACGACACGGTGGTCCGGGAGGCTGATCAGCGCGGTTATCGGAGGGGTGTCGAAGGTCGAGTACGTGTGGAAGGCCCACCGAAGATCGGGTGAGAAGTCGTAGAAGTGGGTACCGGGCTGATCTTCGGGAGTGACCCGCTCGGGCGCTTCCGCACCATCCAGCCGGACCCTGTAGAGGTAGCGCTGGGTGGCGTTGTCGGGCGAGGCGAAGAAGTAGAACCAGCCGCCGCCCTCGTCGACCGGCCCCCGCTCCATGACGTCGCTCGCCCCCGGGGTGAGAAGGCGTTCCTCCCGCCCCTCGCGCGAGTACACGTACGAGTGACGCCACCCGTCCTTCTCGGTCAGGAAGAGGAAGGAGCCGCCCCCCCGAATCCACTCGAGGCCGGCGTTCAGGCGATAGCTGGCGATGACCCAGGCCGGATCGGACTCGTGGTTGGCGATGAAGAAATCCCGTTCGTCCCGAAACCGGCTGAACTGCTCCACCAGGAGCTCCTCGGAGTTCCCGGCCCAGCTGACCTGCCCGAGGTAGAAGCCTTCGTTTGGGGACGGGATGGAGACCCAGCGGACTTCCCGCCCCTCGGCGTCCACTACGCCGACCCGCAGCTTGGTGATGATCTCGCCAACCCTCGCGAAGCGGACCTGGCGGAGCTCGGGATAGGAGGGATCGGTGGGGACGAGCATGGACCTCATTCGGACCCCGGAGGCGTCGGACTGGACGAAGGCGACGCGGTTGCCGTCGGGGCTCCAGACGGCGCGGCCGTTGGAGATGGATTCGGCGGTGTTGAAGGTCAGCTGGGTGGATTGGCCGGCGTTCAGGTCATGGACGTGGAGGTTGCCGTCGCGGGTGAAGAGGATCCGGCGGCCGTCCGGGGAGATTGTGTTGCTTCCTCCGGCATCGACCCTGGTGAGCGTGGAGGTGGCGCGTTCGAACGTCCAGAAGCCGTCGGTGGTTTGGAGGAGTGCCCAGGTGGCGTCGGGGGAGAACTGGTAGCCGGTGATGGTCAGGGGGTCGGAGGCGCTACGGGGTGTGAGGTGAGAGAGGGAGGCGAGGACGGTGCGTGTGCCGGTGGCGGGGTCGTAGTGGATGAGTTCGCGCTCCGAGGCGCCCGGGGGGGATTCCAGGGTGGTGTAGGCGGATCCGTCGGGCAGCCAGGTTGCCTGGAAGGAGCGGGCGTCGAAGTCCCTGGTCTCGAAGATGGATCTGAGGCGGGCTTCGGTCTCCGGGGGGACCTGGGGGGAGGCGGGGGTTGGGGGAAGGGTGACCAAAGCCAGGGCGTTGGCCAGCCAAAGCGGTCGGTGGATGGTTTTCATCTCTCCACCAAACCGTACTCTTCGCGGATGGCCCCGTCGTAGTCCCCAATCAGCCGCCACCAATTGGTCAGCGGCCGACCTTTGTACGACAGCACGTGACCGGCGCCCGGAATGTTCTGGGACCAGTATCGGAACCAGCCCAGACCAGTGCATCCCCACCGCTCGCAGTTCATCCGCTGCGTGGCGCCCATGCCGTCGGGACGCCAATCTTCGCAATCGGTCTCGACGAACCGCCGATTCGCCCAGTCGTAATCCCGCTCGGCGTTCGGCGGAAAGTGCGACCACCCGCACCGCGGACTCGCGATACGGTGCGAGATGTCACTGCCCACGAACTTGCCCCAGAACAACAGGTCGCTCCAGGCATCGTCGGGTGTCGAATCGCGCCCGTCCGCGGCGTTTATCACTGCCTCCAGCTGGTGCATATGGTTCTCGATCGCCTCCGTGAGACCGCGCTGGTAGTTGTAGTGGTACACCGTATAGGTACGGCTGGTCACCGGCAGGTCGAGGGTATCGCGATCGCTGTTGCTCACATCCCCCCAGGGACCGGCCATGTTGGACTCCCACAGGTCGATGACGCCGCCGTGATAGCCCCAGATCCACACTTCATTCACACCCTCGTCCTCAACCCGGCCGGCGAAGTCATGGGCGGCGGCGAGCGCGCCGTAGTCCGTCATCGGCACGTCGCGCCCGGGCTTGTCAAAGGTGGGCAGGGGTTCGAGCCGTTCCTCGGTGTGGACGATGTGGTAGCGCAGGCTGGGAGGTGCGGCCGAGTCGATATAGGCGCGATACCGCGATCCGTCCTCGAGCGCCGCGACAAGCGCCGCGGTGAGAGAATCCGTCTTGCGGCGCGTGTAGGTTATGGACTCACCCCAGTCGCCGGTGACCGATCGATCCACCACGACACCGTCGCTCGTGGGCAGATAGCGCACCACCATCACCGGGATCTCCCACGGCGGTCCGCTCGGGCGCTCCTGGTCGGGCGCCGCCGTGCAAGCCGCGAAGAGCATGGCGCACCCCATCACCAGGAGGATATCGTGCGAGCCGCGGCGGCGGAGTTGCGGACGACCGGCCTGGGCGATCCGGCTAACCCGGACGAGCGACCGGATCACCTGATCCCAAGATGGGGACCAAGCTTCGTTCTGCACCGGTTGCGCGCGTGGTGGATCTGCCACGAAGGGGCGTCTTACCTGAATCTTACCGCGGTCCCGTACACCAGCAATTCCGCGGCCCCGGCCATGACCTGGGACGTGGCGAAGCGCACGTTCACCACCGCGTCGGCGCCGAGCGCCCGCGCCTCCTCCTTCATCCGGTGAACGCTCTCGTTCCTCGTCTCGGTCAGCATCTCGGTGTACTCCTTGACCTCTCCACCGACGACGTTGCGCAGGCCGGCCATGATGTCCCTCCCGATGTGCTTGGCGCGAATCGTGCTTCCGCGAACGACGCCGAGTGCTTCCGCGACCTCGTGGCCCGGGACGGTTTCGGTGTTGACGACGATCATTCCTGCTCCTTTGTGGGATTGGTGATTGGGTGTGGGGGTGCGGTCATTCCTCGGGAGAGGGGGATTCGAGGCGGTCCTCCCGAAGCGCCCGGTCGGCCTCGCGCTCCCCGATTCTCTCCGCGATGAGGGAAGCCATCAGGACGATCAGACCCAGCGCGGCCGCTCCGAATCCGATCTGGATGGCCGGAGGCAACTCGATGAGCCACGGCCAGATCGCGCGAAGCGGTCGAATCGTCCAGACCAGAATGACCACGGCGCCCGCGCCGATCAGAAGGAAGCCGGTGATGCGCAGCAGGCGGGTCATTCTTCGTAACTCCTTCCGTGGCGGGCGTCTTCGATCTGTTCCCGGACGACGGAAACCAGGACGAAGAGGCCGCCGGCGAGAACCAGGGCGACTCCGACTTCGAGGACCGGGTCGGCGATCTGCAGGATAAAGCGGAGGGCGAGGAAGGCGAAATAGCCGCCCACGATGAGGATGCCGATGCGCCAGAGGATGAGGCCGAGGGTGTGGGTGGGTTTCATGGGGGGGGGATGGAGTCTAGCGTGGTGGCTCGAGGGACGAATAGTAGCGTTCTGCGGGAGACAGGCAACGAGGGGTGGAACTTGGGACGTGGGATGTCAAGTAGAGATGATAAAATGTGAAGTAGAGTTTACCATAGGGACGACGTGAGGGGGTGAGGTCGTCGACAGGACTTGGTAGATTGCGACTGACCGAAGGGAGGGAAGTTGCCATTCGTCAGACTTGTAGTATTGGTGTGCCGCATGCTCCCAATCCGAGGTGCCTGCCACTAGAGCCTGAACTTCTGACCGATGCCCGCAATTCCCATTCCGAAGCTCACCGAGGGGGCCACGAATCAAGACCTCGCACGAGGTCTGCTGGCCATTTCGGACATCGCACGCCAGCTCTCGCTATTGAACGACGCCCTGCGAAACGGGCAGTCTCCCACAATCCTCACTGGCTGCGTGCGGCAGATGTCCGTGTCGTTGCAAACCATCCTGGTCGAGAACAAGGCACGCCTGTTCACCCGACTCTTCGAGGATGGACATTTCCCCGGATGGCCGACGCTACCGCAACGAATGCTCGCCAGAGTCATCGTTGAAGCATCGCCTCGTATGGAGGTCGAGTATGAGATCGCGCATACTGGGGAGCGCCGCCGACTCCGGACTCCTCCGTACAGGCACGGATTCGTCGTCGTCGCGCTACACGGGATCGAGAAACGCGCTGAAAACAGGTTCGCGATCCTCGCAAACCCGGAAATCTGGCCGCGCGCCGAAACGGAGATTGTCGCCGATTGGTTGAAGTGGCCGATGCGGATTCAGGTCGTGATCCAGCCCTTCCTGGCGAAGGTAGAGCAGGAACAGAAGCGAGCCGATGCGCTTGTTGCCGTCGGTGAAGGGATGGTCCTTCACCAGGAAGTAGAGCAGGTTCGCGGCCTTCTCCTCGCGGGTTCGGTAGAGGGGCTCTCCGAACATGGTCTGTTCGACGTTGCCGAGAATCCCTTCGAGCGCCTCGCCCCGGGGATTGCCGAAAAGGGATGATGCTTCTCCGCGTTCGATCAGTGCCGCCCTGAAATCCGCGATCGCGGCTACCGCGTGGCCGTGATCGAGCGCGGCGGTCGGCGGCCGCGTGCCTGCCGGAGCCTCGAGGCGATCCTCGTCGTATTCGAGCAGCAGCCGCCATGTGTCGGCATAGCGCGTAACGAGTTCCAGGACCGCCCGGCCCGTGTCCCCCACCAGGTCCTGATTCCGCAATGTTCGAGCGAGCAGGTCGAACGTCTCGCGCGCCTCCCGCAATCCACGCTCGGCAAGCCGTGGCCGGTTGAGGGTGTAGCCGCGGACCAGGTGTTCCCGCAGGGTGCGGGTGGCCCACTGGCGGAACCGGACGCCGCGCTTCGAACTTACCCGGTAGCCGACCGAGATGATTGCGTCGAGGTTGTAGTGCCGAATCCGCCGCCGGACCCGTCGATCCCCCTCGGATCGAACTACCAAGAAATCCTTGGTAGTTGCCGACTCCTCCAACTCGCCGTCGTCAAAGACGTTCCGTAGGTGTTGCCGGATGTTCTCTGTGGTGGAGGCAAACACGGCCGCCATCTGCTCCCGGGTCAGCCAGACGGTCTCCTGCTCCAGACGCACGTCCAGCGAGCCCTCGCCATTCGGGGCCTCATAGACGACGACTTCACCGCCCGGGCGGGGCTCGTGGGTGTCAGTCACTCGTGAGGCTCCTTTCCTCGAGGCGGCACCTGCTCATACGCGAACTCGTGACCCGTCGCGCGAGACGCTGGAAACTAACGACTCCGCATCACCCGCCCGAAGTTCGCCTGAGGTTAGCTCCTTGAGCAGCGTGTCGCGGAAGGCTCCTAACCTCTACCCACCCCCGAAGATCCCCTTCGGCATATGCATGCTCACCAGCATGTGCGGCACATCCACCGTCTCCGAGATCTTCAGGTCCCCCGCCAGCGAGCACAGCACGTACGCCTCCTCCGGCGTCAGCCCATGCTCCGCCACCAGGTAGTCGATCATGTAGCGCGTCGCCTTCCGGGCCGCCTCGTCGATCGTGGTCGCGAACCCCGTCACCGCGTAGTACTCGTCGGTCTCGTACTGCGGCTCGACCATTCCCCGCGTGTTTTCCACGACATCGAGCGTGAGCACGATCCGCATCGGGGCCTCGATGGCGGTGCCGGAGACCTCGCCGTCGCCCTGCGTCGCGTGCGTGTCGCCGATCGAGAAGTTCGCGCCCTCGACCTGGACGGGCAGATACACGGTGGTCCCCGCGGTCATGTGGCGGTTGTCCATGTTGCCGCCGTTGGTGCGCGGCGGGATCGTGACCAGCATCGAGTCGGTGGCGGGCGCGACGCCGAGCACGCCGGCGAAGGGCGCCAGGGGGAGGGTGATGTCGTCGTTGAAGCGGACCTCAGTCGCGCCGGTCTCCATGGGGAAGCCGCGGATCCACGGCTCGGTGAACTCGTCGGCCAGGAATCCGAAGCCGGGAAGGATGGTCGCCCACCCCCAGCCGCTGACCTCGACTTCGTGGATGGTTACCGCGAGCACGTCGCCCGGGCTGGCGCCCTCCACCCGGATCGGCCCGGTCAGCGCGTGGATGAGGCCGAAGTCGACGTTGGCGAGGTCGTCCACCGTCGTGGACTCGGTGATCTGGCCGTCGGACGCCTCCTTGGTGTGCACCTCCACGACCGCGCCCGAGGGGACGGTCAGCACCGGCGGAATCGTGGCGCTCCAGCGGTTGTGGGTGTTCTCGGTGCCGAGAGTGAAATCAGCGTCCGGGATGGGCAGAGTATACTCCGGGGTGGGCTGAGCATCCGTTGACATGGGCTGAGTATCCTCTGGGATGGGCTGGATCTCACAGGCGATCGACGGGAGGGCGAGGATCAGGGCCGTTGGCAGGGAGCGGGAAAGGGACATGGGGTGGCTCCTATCGGGTCCTTGTGTGTGATGCTGGGCGTGGGTCGCGCACCGGCTACTCGGAGAGCGTTTTCAGCGTCTCGACGACGCGGTCGATCTCGGCGGTCGTGTTGTAGACGTGGGTCGAGATGCGGATCGCGTTGTGGCCGTCGCGCTGGTGTTCGTCAATGTGGATGCGGGCGCGCTCCTCGACGAGGGGGACGGCGGCGATCGCGTCGACGCCTTCCAGTTCGAAGATGGTGGAGCCGGGGCAGGAGGTGGCGGGGGTGGGGCCGCTCAGCATGGTGATGCCGGGGAGGGACGCGAGTCGGGATTTGAGTTGGTCGGAGAGGTGGCGCGTCCGGGCGGCGACGTTCGCGATCCCCACCGCTTCCATGAAGTCGAGCGTGGCCGCGAGGGCGGCTCGGGTGGGGAGGGGGGAGGTGCCGGGGGGCTGGTAGCCGGCGGAGGCGGCGCCGTCCTCGGGGGCGAAGGCCGACCGGACGCGGTCGCGGGCACCGGCGCGGACGTAGAGGAATCCGGTCCCCATCGGTCCCAGCATCCACTTGTGGAGGCTCGCGGAGTAGGTGTCGCACCCCAGATCGTGCAGGTCGACGGGGAACATCCCCACCGCCTGTGCGCCGTCCACATGGCTCACGATCCCGCGTTCGCGCGCCATGGCGCACAGGGCGCGGACCGGGTAGAGATGGCCGCCCCGGGTGACGTGGCAGAAAGCGATCGCGCGGGTTGCGGGCGTGAGGGCCGCTTTCACCAGTTCGGTCACCTGCTCTTCGCTCTCGAAGGGGCTGGGGATGAAGACGGTGTTCACCTTCACCCCGTGGCGCGCGCCCCGGTACTCCCACGGGCGGCGCCCGGCCGGGTGTTCCTGGCTCGTGATCAGCACCTCGTCGCCCGGCCGCAGGTCGACCCCGACGGCTCCCATGTGCAGTGCCTCGCTGGCGTTGCGGGTGAGGATCAGCTCCCCGGGGTCCGCGCTGAGGAAGTCGGCGAGTCCCGGAACCACGCGGTTGGAGATCACCTCGCCCAGGTCGCGCTTCCCGTGGAGGGGTTCGCGCGAGAGGGCTTCGTAGCCGGCACCCACCGCGGCGGCCACCGACGCCGGCGGAATGCCGAGGCTGGCGTTGTTCATGTAGGCGGTGCCGGGCTCGAGGATGAAGCGGGCGCGGATGTCGGCCCAGGCCGCGTCTTCCACACCGATGGGCGTAACAATGGGTGAATCGGTCGGGGGCGCGTCGTCCTGCGCGGAGTCTCCGTAGCAGGCCGACAGCGAGGCGCCGGCCAGGCCCGCGGAACCGGCGGTCAGAAAGCCGCGACGGGAGAGGGGATGGGTTGCCGCGCGCACCGGGATTCGGCTTGAGTCATCAGTCATCGATTGGTTTTCCCACCGGCTGCCGGGATAGGTTGTCGGATGTCCAACCGCCCCAAGGAGACTATGCCCAATCCGCCGTCCGCCGCCAGCGGCCCCGACCCCGGCCCGACTCCCGCAGCAAGTGGCGGGAGCGACCGCCGTGTCCGTCATTCATCGGCCGCCCCCTCCCCATGAGATTCGGACTCGCGGGTTTCCCCGGTTCGGGCAAGACGACCCTCTTCAACGCGATGACCGGGCTCGACGTGCCCGTCGGCTACGGCGGCGAGGTCCGCGTGGGCACGGTGCGCGTCCCGGACCCGCGGCTCGACTTCCTGTCCCGTGTCATCTCCCCGAAGAAGACCACCTACGCGACGATCAACCTGCGCGACGTGCCGGGCGAGCACGGCGGCGCGCCCAAGGTTCTGTCCCCCCGCGCCCTGCAGGAGATACGGGACCGGAACGCACTCTGCCTGGTCTTGCGCGACTTCCCCAACCCCGCCCTCGAAGCCGACCCCGATCCCCTCGCCGAGCTGCGCGCCTTCCACGACGAGTGCGTGCTGGCGGACCTGGCCGTGGCGGAGCGGCGGCTCGACCGGGCGCGAAAGGAACGGGCGGACGTGCGCGAGATCGATGCCTTCGAGACATGCACTGCCGCGCTGGAGGAGGGCAGGGCGCTCCGTTTGCTTTCGGCCGCCGAGTTGCACCGTGGATTCCTGAAGGGGTACGGACTGCTGACCGACCTGCCGCTCCTGGCCGCGGTGAACGTGGACGAAGAGCGGGCGGGCGAGGAACTCTCTGCGGGGCTGGCCGGCGAGATCGACGAAATGGGGGGCGCCGCAATGGTTCTTTCGGCCAGCGTCGAGGCCGAAATCGCCATGCTGGATCCCGACGACCAGACCGAGTTCCTGGAGGACCTGGGCCTCGCCGAGCCGATCCTCGCCCGCTTCATCCGCACCGCGTACGGTCTCATGGACCTGATCTCGTTCTTTACCCTGGGGAACGAGGACGTTCACGCCTGGACGATCCCGCGGGGCACGGTGGCACGCGCAGCCGCCGGGCAGATTCACAGCGACATGGAACGCGGCTTTATCCGCGCCGAGATCATCCCGTATGAGGTGTTCGCCGAGTACGGGTCGGAGCAGGCCGTGAAGGAGGTGGGGCTGATGCGGGTGGAGGGGAAGGAGTATGTGGTGGCGGACGGGGAGATAGTGCGGGTGCGGTTCAATGTGTAGGGGCTCCGCGTGAAATCTGGGCGTCGGCTTCCGCCTCCGTTCAAACCGTCGACAGACCCGAACATGCGGGCGCCACGGCCTCAATCGTGCGAAAACGCAAACTGGACATTACAAAATATGATGTGCAGTTGACATACAACGACTCCGCGACCGGCCTTGACCGGCAGCAGGCGCGGGGAGAATCGGCAGCAGGAGAATGAGCTCGAACGGTCGTCGCCGGACCGCTCGGGACCCGCGAGGAACCTGCTGAGGCGCCTCATCACAGACCCTACTTTGCACGATTCGGGGTCGAGACCTGTCAGTATGGGTAGAGGCGGCAATGTCGAGCGGGCCTGATCCGCTCTCAGTCGCGATACCGTCCAACGGAAGAGAGCGGAGAGATCCGTGAAAGAACGTGCGACACGCTGGAACGAAGAGTGGAATGACCTCCCGGAAGAGATGCGCCGTTTTGCGACTCGCGTCGGCCCCACGGAGGATCACGTCTTGATACTCGGCCCGCCCGGGTCGGGAAAAGGGTATCTTGCACGGATTCTCCATGAACTGAGTCCGCGGGCCGAGGGACCGTTCGTGCCAAAGAACTGTGGAGTTTTCACCGCGTCTCTTGCCGAAGCGCAGCTGTTCGGACATATGAGGGGGGCCTACACCGGCGCGACTGACTCGAAGCCCGGAGTGGTCGAGGCCGCGGAGGGCGGCACCCTGTTTCTCGACGAGTTCGGCGCGCTTCCACCCACGGTCCAGGCGATGTTCCTCAACTTCCTGGAGACGCGACAGTTCAACCGCATGGGATCGACGAGTATCCGTGAATCCGATGCCCGTCTCATCGCCGCGACGAACCGGGACCTGGGGGCGGCGATCGCGGAGGGGAAGTTCCGTGAGGATCTGGTGGCTCGGTTGTCGTTCTACTATGAAGTGCCTCCACTCCGCGAGCGAAGAGGAGAGATCGCCGGGATCGTCGACCGCTACCTCCGGGCGAACGGTGTCCGGCTTGAGCTTACCGGGAATGCGATGTTGCGGCTGCGGAGCTATGAGTGGCCGGGGAACATTCGGCAGCTCCTGCACGTCCTCCGCTATTGTACGCGTTTCGCGGAGGACGGGTTGATCGGTGCCGATCTCGTCGAGGATGGAATCTTGAACCAGCAGATCGTGGCGAAGGGGAGTTCGGAAGAGGTGGCCACACGTCCGGTGCCGAAGAGCGACGAGGAGATGAAGCGGGAGCTGGTCGAGGCTCTGGAGGCGACGGGCGGGAACAAGAGTGCGGCTGCCAGGTTGATGGGAATCCACCGCTCGACGCTGTATCGGCGTTTGGAGCGGTTCGGTGGCCGGCTGGTGGACTGACGCTGGGTGGGTGGAAGGGAGCGGGCTTCGCGATGGGGCCTGTCGCAATTTAATTTGGGCCCCAGTGGGGGGGCCGGGAAATGGGCCCCGGCAATAAGGGGGGGCCCGGGGGCCCCGGCCCCGACCGGGAAATGGCCCAAAAATTTTTTTT
>JAPPNO010000009.1:30405-33637 GCA_028873845.1 Gemmatimonadota bacterium
GGGGGGGGGGGGGGGGGGGGCGGGGGGGGGGGGGGGGCTGGGGGGGGGGGGGGGGGGGGGGGGGCGGTCCCCCGGCCCCCCCGCCCCCGGCCCCCCCCCCCCCCCCCCCCCCACGGCAAGTACGGGGTCGCCGGGAGCACGAGCCGACTCCGTGCAAGTCGCCAACATATTGTTTGGCCGTGACTTACGGGGGATCGGTTCCCGGCGACGCTAGGAACTACGGCCATGTGGCACGAGAATTGCTTCCAGTAGCGTGTACAGTCGGTCGTCTACTACGCCGTCATTCAGGCTGACGGAAGCAGCGACAAGCCGCTGCGAATGGACCGGGACATCCCAAGGAGAGGAAGCAAAATGAGAGCAAAATTGTTACCCCTTTCGGCTACATTGGCACTTCTCACGGTCGGCTGTGACAGATTGGACCCTGGGTCCGATTCCGAATTCAGGGTCGGCGTTGCCACATGGACCAAGTGGACACTCCCGACCGGAAGTGCCGACTATCAGTGGGTGGACACGATACGCGGTCTGGTCACACCGGATGGGGAGTGGACGGTCACAGACTCGACGCGCTATGTGATCTTGGACAACCGAGCGGCAAAACCATCGGACGGCGGGAGTCATGTCGCGGGTGACCTTAGTAGTAGGTGCGGCAACCCAGGAGAGCAACTAGATTTGGAATTGGATAACTTGGCCCACCTGTGGGTGATACCAGGCGCATATCCCGGACACTCTTTGGTGACCGCGCCAACTAGGTCCTATCAGAAGGCGATTTCAGCATTCGCGCCGGCAAGCCGCGACAACGAGGCTCGACATACAGTTGGCAACAACTTTGAGATCAGGCACATGTCGCCCGACACTGCCTTGTTTGGATCCCCGTGGCAAGACGGTATGGTGAGTACGTGCGAGGGGGGGTTCGGCTTCGGGTATCAATACAGTTTCGAAGTGTGGGGAACAACGCGACTGTGCGCGGTAACCCAGAGTACTCACGATGCCTGGAACGACTATGACAGATACCCCGGTACCTCGGACACCCAGAGAGATTGCGCGCAGGTGAATTGATGGCCGTCCTGAAGACCCGAGCTTCGATGGGTTCACTTCACTCCAGGCGGGACGACGACGTGCCGTTGGGCGGCAACGCGATGGAGGGCGCCTACGTGTACCAATTGCTGGATATCCTGCTACAGCTCTACCTATTCACGGACATCTGGTGCTGCCACGCGAAGGGGACCGATCAGTTCACGCCCCTTGACACCTCGTGTCGTGCCGGTTACCCGTATCAAACATAAGCAGAGATTGGGCCCAAAAAGGAGGGAGGTGTTGGATGCGTGTTCCGATAGCCGCGCTTGCGGTCGCCATGGGTGGCGCGTGCTATGGGGACGCGACCGAACCGAACCGGGCGCCGGTGGCGGTCTTGGGCGTGCCGGAGGTGATCGTTGGCGCGGGGAGGGAAGCCCGCCTGGACCTGTCCACGTATTTCAGTGACCCTGATGGAGACCCTCTGACGTACGATGCCACTTCCGACGATACGAGCATCGCAACCGTGGCGATTGCCGGGAGTTGGGTCACGATCGACGCAGTAGTGCCGGGAACGACGATGGTTGCGGCAACCGCAACGGATCCCGGGGGGCTGTCCGCTACCCAGCAGATCACCGTCGAGGTGCGATGGCGTTTCTACGACGACTTCGGGTCCAGCGATCCTGAAGGCTGGCGGATCGATTCGGCTCATGCAGTGATTCTGGATGGAGTGCTGCACCTGTCGAATACGGAAGTGGGCGTGGCGGGCACGGCTCGCAGTGACTTGGAACAGAATCTGAGGAACTGGCGCACCGATGTTCGCTTGGGGCGCCTTCACGAAGACGCCGTGGTACGCACCGTCTTCCACACCGGATCATCCACAACCTGGAAGCGCTTTGCACTGGAATTCGGATCCGGCGTGGAGGTGGATGATCAAGACACGAACGTGAGGTTGATGGCACCACGAGGCAACGACTGGATGGTAATGCTCGGCACCTACTCGGCTTTTCTTGCCGACGACGCGGGGCAATTCAACGACATTGGCGTATCCTTGGACAACCTGATCCTTACTGTTGAGGTTGGTGGCACCAGCGTGCTCACGTTCGTTATCGCCGGTGATTCGGGTGTGGACAAGCTGCGAGGAATCGGCCTTTGGGTTGTTCCCCTCGGCGCGTCGGACGAAAGAACTGTCCTCTTCGACTGGATCGAAGTGATCGGCGTTGCGGCTGCGAGTTACCAGTCCCCTTTTCGGGTTTCCGAGGTGGTGGTACCGTCGCTTGGTCCGTGAGGCCCGCCTCTGCGGAACGAGTGAACTGTTATCCCGGATCCTGCAAGGCGGACTGATTTGGGCCGTTTCTTGACCTGAGGGGGTGTGAACGGGGCGTCTGGAGGCTGCGGAAGGCGGTGGGATGGATTTGTCCAGTGCCGGGAGATGGACGAAGGAGGGGGTGGTTCGTCGAGGGCGGAGACTCGGGTGCGAGGATCGCGGTAGCGATCCGCGGAGTGCGGCGGGAAGGGGACGGCTCAGGCAGGCACCGGAGGCGGGATGGCGTGTTCGAGGGCTCGCAGAGCGGCCAGAACGCGGCTGCGGACCGGCTCTTTGCGGAGGAACTGGAGATAGTGCTTTCGTGCGTGCGCCGTCAGCTTCGCGGGAAGCCGCAACAGCCAGAGGCGAAGCCGCTTGGGCTGGGCCCTGCGCCAGGAGCCCGCGAGGAAGTGTTTGCGCAGCGTGTGCAGTGTCTGGTAGGCTATGACGGCGAGGCTCCACAGCAGGGCGTTGCCGCCGGTGTCGTCAACCGCCGTCCTGTCGGCCGAGAGCTGGGCCAGTTCCTCGATCCGCTGCTCGACCACGGCGCCCTTGTTGTAGAGGCGCCAGGCGGTCAGGGCGTGGATGCCGGCGATATGTCGAGATCATTGAGGGGTGCTCGAGAAGAAGTAGGCGGGATTCGCGGCCCGAAGACTGGGAGCATCACCTGGGGGTGGTTGATGGGCCTGCATGTCCGTCGACCGCCCCTTTGGGTAGCAGTCGGGCGACGCTTCAACGCGACGGGCGAACGCGACAACGGACGAACGCAGCGAATCAGACAGCCGGCGAATCAGAGTCGGCGAATCAGAGTCAGTTGACGCCCGTGCGCGTGCGGTGCGATTTTTCACGCCGCTTCTTCACAATCCCGCGTAGCTCAGCTGGTAGAGCAGACGGCTGTTAACCGTCGGGTCGCAG
>JAPPNO010000085.1 GCA_028873845.1 Gemmatimonadota bacterium
CTTCCTGAGCCCTGCCGAGCCGCGCGCGTTCCTGGCGCAGACGCTGTTTCGGCTCTGAAGGCGGCGCGCCCCCGGCACCCAGCCCGCGGGGGATAGTGTGCCGTCGGTGCGCGAGAATGGCCGTTGTTGAGTGGGGGGGAGGGTGGTGGGGAGGGGGATGGGGGGCGAGATCCGGACGTGGCACAGATCGGGGGCGCGACGGAGGGAGGGGGCGGCGAGTGAGTGTGGCCGGATGAAGGCGGGCATGATGGTCATCGCCCTTGGTCAACGCTCGCCTGCGAAGGGGTGAGCCCAAGGTTGGTTCGCCTCGAATCAAAGCTACGCGAGGACAGCGCCCGAGCCTCCAAACAGCTTGCGGAGGCTGGGAATGACCCGAGCGAGACCGCGCAGATCGCGGGCCGACCCGACTAAGGGCAGGTTGACGGCGGCCATCCCAGACCCTTGGGGGGACTCGAACCCCCGACCTCCGGATTAGCAATCCGGCGCTCTATCCGGCTGAGCTACAAGGCTACGCGGCCCGCCGAGGGGGCGAACCGTCAGTAGTCCGGGTGAGCCGTTGGGGAACCGCCGGCAATCCCGCCTGTTGGAAAGAATGGCGGATCCCCAACCGGCGTGTCAAGACTGACTGAACTCGCCTGCGAGATGACTCGACTGTGATGCATCGCGCCTGCCCTCGCGGGTTGCGAGATGTCCCTCAGTCCCCATACTCACCTAACCCTAACAATGCCTTCGCTACCCCCACCCCTCCGATGACTGTAGCGCGACTCACCTGACGCTATTGCCGAGTGCCGCACTGTCATGGCCAGGTTCTTGGACTGGCCAGGAACTCGCGGCTGGTCGAGCGGGTCGAATGGCTACTTGACGACGCCGCGGCGGAAGCGGAGAGGAAGGGCCGGCCTGCCCGCCGGTACACGGAGTTCTCTTACGCCACCCTCACGAGCTGGTCCTGCGAGCGCCGAGTCGTGGCGAAGGCCGAGCATCTGGCGGAAAGGCGAACCCCCGCTTCGTGGTCACCTTTCTGCCCGCGGACACCTTCTCGGCCCGGGCCGTCTACGAGCGCCTCTACTGCGCACGGGGCAACATGGAGAACACGATTAAGGAGCAGCAGCTCGATCTCTTCTCAGACCGGACCTCGGCCACCTGCTCTGCCGCCAACCAGCTCCGGCTCCTCTTCTCCGCCTTCGCATCGATCCTCTTCGATGCCCTTCGGCAAGCGCTTCACGGCACCCGGCTGGCCCGCGCCACCGCGGGAACGCTCCGGCTCAGGCTCCTCAAGATCGGCGCCCCCGTCACGGTCTCGGTTCGCCGGGTGAAGGTCGCCATCGACTCCGCCCACCCCTCCGCCGCAGCCTTCGCACGGGTCCACGCTCGATTACCGGGGTAGGGCCTCGGCCGGCTCCCGATCGCCTTCCCAACACCGCATTCCAAGGGACCACTGCGTCCTGGAACCAATCTGGGTCCTACAACCTCGTCGATCTCTTCGTTCCCTGCCCGAAAAACCCGCCAAGGGCTGCCCCCCCTCACTCCGACGCGCTTGGCCACCCCCGGTCACACTCCTCAACCCCTCCCCTCGGGCCTCTGCCTGGCCTGTGTGAGAAATGCGGGCTCGCCGCGCTGCCGAGCGACGTGCCTTGCAGTTGATGGCGCTTCGGCCGGAGGTCGGAACCAGCAACAACGGGAGCCCGTGCAATACGGAAGGAGCTGGTGTTCGAGCGGTTGCTCGGATCCACTCCGGCGAAACAGTTCTGGTCGATCGGATGGGACGATGGGCATCTGGATACCTAAGCCGCTTCGACGACGTGCGGGTGCTGCTCGGAAGCCTCGCGACGTACTTCCGGAGGGCCAGCATCGCCCTCGTCAATGCCCTGCTCCAGATGCAGGTGGGGATGGAGGTGTTCCACAAGCGGAGCGGCGTGACACATACGGCCAGCGCGCCATTTCGCCGATGCGGGACACAGTTAGCGGCGCGAGTAGCGGAGGGCGAGGCCGGACAGGCCGAGGGCACGTCACAGCGGCTTGACGGTGATGCAGGCGTCCGGGAGTGGCATCCAGCGAGTGGACGTCATGAAGACGGGGCCTGTCCGAATGGCAGCAGAACGTGCGCCATTCGCCGTCGCTGTAGTGCGCGATGCACAGCCTGTGGGAGCTGGTGGCGTCGATGATCCATTCGCCGGTCCAGGGGTCACTCAGGCCGTGCCCGAGGATGACCGGCGAGCCGTCCGCCGGGGCTGTCGCTATCGGTTGCCACATGGGGCCACAGTCTCCTGTTGAGGTGGCGTTCGGGATGGCCTCCCGCGGCGGCCCGCGATGGCGGCGGCAGGCCGCGCGGGAAGGGCGCGCCGTCGTCAACCGAGGTCCGGGTTTGCCGGAGGCCGCGAAGGTCCGGAAGATACACGTTCTTCGGCGTGTCGGGCCGATTCTAGTATTTGGACCTCCTTGGGGGTGCCTCTTCGCGCCTGGGGACGGTGCCGTTCGGGCTGTGGTGGTCGCCCCCGGACCATCCGGCGGAGGCGGGGATCCCGGCGACTGTGCCAGCTTGCCCTCGAACCGGGTGTGTTCATGCTGCAGGCCGCCGTCGTGGCGGGCGGGGGTTGCCTTCTCGGGGCCCCCGCGCTTAGACTTCATGTTCAAGACAACCCATCGGACTTGCCGCCCAGACAGGGAAACACGGGGTCCGATCATCTTGACCCCAGGGACGCCTCGCGCGTCCCTGTATTTTTTCGGGGATCATCCGAGCAGATGACCGAAGCGCATCCTTCCTTCGAGGGCCGCCACCGCGTCCGCGTGTTCGTGGACTTCTGGAACTACACGCTGCACATGAAGAGCGTGGACCGGCCCTTCCGCACGGACTGGTCGAAGCTGGGGCCGGTGTTGTCCCGCGCCGCGACCGAAGTCGTGGATCACGCCGCGACGGGCGAGTATCAGGGGCTGAACTTCTACGGCTCCTACAACCCGGCCGGCGAGACAGATCGAAAACTCCACCGCTGGGCAACGGGAGTCGTGGACACCTTCCCCGGCGTGAAGGTGTCGATGCCTCCCCGCCAAAAGAAGCGTTCGCCCCCGTCGTGCCCCCGCTGCCACCAGCCGTTGGCCAGGTGCCGCGCTTGCGGTGCCGACATGCGCGGGACCGAGGAGAAGGGCGTCGATGTCCGCATGGC
>JAPPNO010000118.1 GCA_028873845.1 Gemmatimonadota bacterium
CCTTGACTTTTGACGGGAGAATTCCGGGTGAGCCGTGGGGGGAGAATCCCCTCAAGGCCGTTCCGCGGCGAACAGGCCAGCGTTCCGAAAGCTCATCGGCATCCCGGCCCTCGATCCCTGCGAGGAGGCCCCTGAATGGAGCTGGGCGCGACGCGGATGCGGCCAAGGATCGGGCGAGCAACCCGCGGATGTGCACTGCATGATGGTTCGCCGCCTGAATGAGTCGGCGAGACGGAACGATTCTTGCTATATTGTGTGTCCTTCAACCGGTTTTTTGGCAGAAAGTGGACAGCGTATGCAACCTGGTCGGGCGACGCGGTCGCCATGTCGGCGAGTTGGATCGCGGTTGGTCATCCTGCTTGGCATCGTGTTGCCGGCGCTTTCCTGCCATGACGACGCGCCGGAGCCGTTGAGTCCGTTCACGGAGACGGCTCCCTCGGCGCAAGCCAATCTCGCGGAAGCGGATCGAGCGACGCTCGTGGAATTCTACCGGGCGACCGGGGGCGTCGGTTGGCGGCGCCGCGACGGCTGGCTATCGGACGACCCGATAGGCACATGGCACGGCGTGAGGGCTGAAGCCGGCCGGGTTGTGCGGCTCGACCTCGCCGACAACAACCTGAGGGGACGCCTTCCCAAGGTCGTGGCCGAACTGTCCGCACTGCGGTTCCTGCGTTTGGATTCCAACAGGCTCTGGGGCCGGATTCCGCCCGAGTGGGGTGACCTGTCCGAACTGCGGGAGTTGAGACTGGTGTCGAACCTTCTTTCCGGCACCATTACTCCCGAACTGGCGGGGCTGTCGCGCCTGCAAGTCCTTGAGTTGCGGTTCGCGGGCCTTGAGGGTCCGCTGCCCGCGTGGCTGGGCGAACTGACGGACCTGTACGAACTCGGGCTATCGGGAAACTACTTCGACAGTCCGATCCCGCCCGAACTCGGAAACCTGCGCAACCTGACCACGCTGTATCTGTCCGATGCCCAAGTCTGGGGGCCGATACCGCCGGAGTTCGGAAACCTCTCGAAGCTCCGATACATGAGTCTCACCGACAACCATTTCTCCGGCCCGATCCCGCCCGAGTTGGGAAGGCTCACCCGTCTCCGCAGGCTATTCCTGTCGAGATCGAACCTGAGCGGCCCGATTCCCTCCGAGTTGGGGAATCTGACGGATCTCGATGTCCTGTGGCTCGACCACAACGACCTCACCGGGCCGATCCCTTCAGAGCTGGCCGATCTTGTACACTTGGAGGATTTGTTTCTGTCCAGGAACCGGCTGAGCGGCAACCTGCCACCCGAGATCGGCGGACTGGCGAAGCTGGAGCGGCTGTATCTGTCGGGCAACGTGCTCGAAGGCGGCGTTCCGCCCGAGTGGGGGGAGCTTTCGAGTCTCCGCGAACTGTTGCTGGGAGGGAACCCCGAGTTGGCGGGAGCGCTTCCGAGCGAGTTGACGCGTTTGGCCCTGAGTCGGCTGGATACGGACGGCTCGGCCCTTTGCTCCCCGAAGACCTCCGAATTTGCTGACTGGTTGAGCCGTATCGCGGATCAATCGGCGAAGCCGTGCGGACAAGGCGATCTCGATGCCTATCTCATCCAGGCGACGCAGTCCCGGAGCGGTCTGGTTCCGCTCATTGCCGGCCGAAGGGCGCTGTTGCGGGCGTTCGTGACGGCGGTGGACGCCGTCGAGCGTTTCCCCGACGTTCGGGCGCATTTCTACCTGAACGGCGCGGCGGCACACGTCATCGACGTTGCGGGGAAGCCGGGTCCGGTTCCGGGCGAAGTGGACGAGGGCGATGCCGCGATGTCCGTCAACGCAATGGTGCCGGGTTGGCTGATTCAGCCGGGCTTGGAGATGGTGGTCGAGATCGATCCGAACGGTGAGGTGGACGAGAGCGTCAACATGGCGCGCCGGATTCCGGGCGAGGGCCGCATCGAGGTGAACGTAACCGAGATGCCGGCAATGGAGTTGACGGTGATCCCGTGGGTGTGGCCCAGGGACCCCGAGGAGGAGATCCTGGATCTCATGCGGGACATCTCGGCGGAGTCGGAGGCGTTCTGGGAGACGAGGACGCTCCTGCCGGTAGGGGAGGTCGACCTCACCGTTCACGAGCCGGTGTACACGACGACGAACTCCGGCTTCGAGATACCCTTCCAGGTGAAGGCGCTCCGAGCCATCGAGGGCGGGTCTGGATACTATCATGCTCTCACGGCTCAGATCGACCGGGACGGCGGCGTGTCCGGCGTGGCACTGCGCGGCGGCTGGTCCGCCTGGTCGGTGTTCAACGGCGGCGTCATCGCGCACGAACTCGGTCACAACCTGAGCCTGGGCCATGCGCCCTGCGGTACCGCGGGCGACCCCCGATACCCGCTGCCGGACGGGTCGGTCGGCACGTTCGGGTTCGACTTCGATACCGGAATGGAGTCGGTCGTCCATCCCAGGACCAGGGACTTCATGAGCTACTGCAACCCGACGTGGGTCGGCGCGTGGCATTTCGAGGAGATGGCCCGTCACCGCCTGAGAAGGGAAGGCGCGCAAGCCGGGGCGAGCGGCGCGGCTCAATCGAAAGCGCTGCTCCTCTGGGGAGGGCGCGACGCAAGGGACGGGCTTTTTCTGAATCCGGCATTCTGGGTGGACGCTCCGCATGCTCCACCGTCCTCCGTCGGCCCATACGAGTTGAAGGGGTGGTCGGAGGCGGGCGAGCAGTTGTTCTCCGTGCGCTTCGGCATGGTCGAGTCGGAGGACGGGGACGGGCGCGCGGGCTTCGTCTTCGCGCTGCCCGCGCGGGCTGAGTGGGGCGATTTGGCGGAGATTGTCCTGCGCGGGCCGGGCGCATCGGCGGTGCTGAACCGGGACACCGACCGTCCCTCGGTCATTCTGCAAGATGCGGCAACCGGCAGGGTGCGGGCGATGCTCATCGACGACCCGGCCGCCGCCATGGCCGCGAGCGCCGATGGCGCCGCTTCCTCCCTGGCGGATGGTGCCCGTCTCGTGGCGGCCCGCAGTCATGGACTACCGGATCCCGCCGACTGGGAGCCCGTGGGCGCGGTCGCGAATTCGAGTGCGGGCGACTCCGGCACCGTGGCTTTGATCGCGGTAGTCCCCGCTACTGCGGCGGAAGCAGTCGTGTTGACAACCTGATGTGAACATTGACCTTACG
>JAPPNO010000133.1 GCA_028873845.1 Gemmatimonadota bacterium
GTAAGCTGAGCGATCACAACGACATGTGAATCCGAATGCTCATGTCGCGTAGGCGTCACGGTAGATGCGCCACAGCGCCTTGTCGTCGAGGTCGCGGTTGAGGAAGACGTGGCAGGTGGCGAGGACGCCGCGCACCATTTCGGCGGCGGTGGCGGAGAAGTGGACGGGGGCGCCGAGCACGGCCCGGATCTCGGCCAGGTGGCGGTGTCCGGTGGGCTTGTAGGACCGCATCGCGCCGCTCCGCTCGGGGTGGTGGCTGCCGGGGGTGGACCGGTTGCCGGCCTCGCTCGAGCCGACCTTGACCTCGATCACCGCCGAGTCGGCGACGCCCGCGCGGTAGAGGGGACGGAGCGCGAGGATGGAGGCGGTGGCGTTGCAGCCCGCGCAGGCCACGAGGTCGGCGCCGGCGAGGGCGGCCCGGTTGAGTTCGGCGATTCCGTACGTGAAACGGGGGAGGAGGTCGGGGCGGGGATGGGGACGGCCGTAGAAGCGCTCGTATTGGGCGGGGTCGTCGAGGCGGAAGTCGGCGCCGAGGTCGATGATGCGGGGGGCGATCCGGCTGAGGTCGTCGAAGCGGCGTGAGGACTCGCCGTGAGGGAGGCAGAGGAAGAGGACGTCGGACTCGGTGAGTTCATCGAGCGTGTGGAAGCGGAGGCGCGTGAGGGTGCGGAGGTTGGGGTGGGCGCGGTGGGCGTACTTGCCGGCAAGGCGCTCGGAGGTGATCTGGTGGACCTCGGCGTCGGGGTGGGCGAGGAGGAGGCGCAGGAGTTCGCCGCCGGCGTACCCGGAGGCGCCCGCGATGGAGACGCGGATCATGCGGCCGCCCGCTCCACGAACGCCACGATGCGCTCGGGAATGTCGACGCCCGTCACATCGATGCTGTTGCGGAACTCCATCGTGTAGTTCACCTCGTTCACGAGGAGGCCGTCGGCGCTCTCGAAGAGGTCGACCGCGAGGACCCCGCCGCCGACCGCGGCCGCCGCGCGCAGCGACAGGTCGGCGAGCTCGGGGGTGACGGGGCAGTTGCCGGCGAGGCCGCCCCGCGCCGTGTTGGTGATCCAGTGCTCCGACGTGCGATGGATCGCGGCCACGCACTCATCGCCCACCACGAAGCTGCGGATGTCGCGGCCGCCCTTCGCCACGTACTTCTGCACGAAGAAGATCGAGTGGTGGTAGCTGCCCAGGATGGACTTGTGCTCGAGCACCGTCTCGGCCGCGTCCCGGTCGTTGATCTTCGACAGCAGGCGTCCCCACGAACCCACCGCCGGCTTGAGCACCACCGGATAGCCCAGCTCCTCGATCGCGTCCAGCGCGGACTCCGGCGTGAACGCGACCCGCGCATCGGGCTGCGGCACGCTCTCTTCGGCCAGCGAGGCCGCCGTGAGGATCTTGTCGCCGCAGCGGCGCGATACCTCGTACGCGTTGACGCACGGCGTCCCCGCCCCCTCGAAGAGCCTGAGCGCGTGCATGGCCCGCGAGTGGTTGATGGAGCGTTCCAGCACCACATCCACCTCGGGCCGCGCACGGAAGTCGAAGACGAGCCGGCGGTCGTCCAGGAAGACGAGTTCGATGCCGGGGCGCCGCCGCAGTTCCGCGATGAGGAGCTTCTCATCCTTCCTGATCAGCGAATGAAGAAAGCCGACCCTCATTCACCCCAATCCTCTTCCGCGTCGGGGGCCTCGCCGAGGGTAAGGGGATCCAGCGCCAGGATCTCCAGTTCGACACCGCACTCGGCGCACTCGAACAGCTCGCTCTCGACGGGGTCGGCCGGGAGTTCGGCCTCGCCGCCGCATACCGGACATTCACACATGTTCGTTCCTCCTTCTTTGGCTGTTACCGGAGTCCGGGCGATTGGTGCCGAAAGTTCCCTGTTCCATCGGCACGTGTTGTATCCGCGCAAGCAGCCGGAAGATTACTTCCTCAGGCCGGCCCGTCCGACAGCGACGAGGTGGGGATTTCGCGCGCTTCGACCCGCCGCCCCTCGCGCAGCGTGACGTACGCCTCCATGGCTCGGTAGGCCGGCAGCCCCAGCGACGCCAGGAAATCGGCGGTCCCCCGGTTCCGGTCCACCACGCGCTGCCAGAATTCGCGCGCGTCCGGCCCCGGGAAGGGCGCGGAGTCCTTCTGCGACTCGTGCTTGAAGATCGCCTGCACCTTGCCGCGCATCTCGTGTTCCGACAGGGGCACCAGCACGGTCGCTTCGTTCACGCTCCACTCCTGCCAGGCTCCACGGTAGAGCCAGAGCCAGGGCGGGTCGCCGCCGTACCGCTCCAGTGCCCGTTCCACCGTCTGCAGGCACATGCGGTGGGTGCCGTGCGGATCCGACAGGTCGCCGGCGGCGAAGACCATCGACGGCCTCACCTCTTCCAGAAGCTCGTGCACGATTGCAACGTCCGCCTCGGTCACCGGATTCTTGCGGACCTTGCCCGTCTGGTAGAAGGGCAGGTTGAGGAAGCGGGCGCGGTCGGCGGAAAGCCCCAGCGACTCGATCCCCGCGCACGCCTCGCTCTCGCGGATGATGCGTTTCAGATGCTGTACGACCTCGGGATCCACATCGCCGGGCTCCTTGCGCGCCAGGCCCTCCTCCACCGACCTCAACACGGTTTCCAGGGCCTCGCGGTTCCCCACATCGATCACCCCGGCCGCGCGCCTCATGAAGTCCAGGTACCGGCGCACCTCGTGATCGAATACGGCGATGTTGCCCGAGGTCTGGTACGCGACCGTCACGTCGTTGCAGTTCTCGGCGAGCTTGCGCAGGAGGCCGCCCATCGAGATCACGTCGTCGTCGGGGTGCGGCGAGAAGACGAGCATCCTGCGGCCGCGCGGGAGACGGCTCTTGCCGCGGATCTTGGCGATCAGCGCGTTGAAGACCTGTCCGTTGAGCGGCTCCGCCGACCCGTGACGCGACACCAGCGACCCGAGGTGGTGCTCGCGGTAGTCGTCCGTGGCCAGGTGCAGGATCGGCTTGCCGGTGCGGCGGCTGAGCCAGATGACGGCTTCGTTCTCCCAGTGCGGCGTCCACTCCACGTCGCCGACCAGCCACGGCGTGCGGATGCGGGTGAGCGCGGCGGCGGCGGCGGGGTCGAGGTAGACGGTGGCGGCGGGGTGCTGCTGCAGGAAGGTGGCCGCGACATCGGCGTGGACTTCGCCCTCGACGGCCCGCTGCACGATCTCGGCCTTGTGCTCGCCGGTCGCCAGCAGCACCACCTCGCGCGCGTCCAGGATGGTCGCCACCCCCATCGTGATCGCTCGGGCGGGCACGTTCTCCTCGCCGAAGAAGTCGCCGGCGGCGTCCCCGCGGGTGACGGTGTCGAGGTAGAGGCAGCGGGTGCGCGATTCGCGTCCCGAACCCGGTTCGTTGAAGCCGATGTGGCCGCTGCGCCCGATGCCGAGGAGTTGCAGATCGATTCCGCCCGCGTCGCGGATGCGGCGTTCGTAGTCGAGGCAGTGCGCCTCCACGTCGGTTTCGTCCAGGTCGCCGCAGGGGATGTGGCGGTGGGCGGGGGCGATGTTGACGTGGTCGAAGAGGTGTTCCCGCATGTAGCGGTGGTAGCTGTGAAGGCTGCCGGGCCGCATGGGGAAGTACTCGTCGAGGTTGAAGGTGACGACGTTGGCGAAGTCGAGGCCCTCGTCGCGGTGCATGCGGATGAGTTCGCGGTAGACGCCTACGGGCGTGGAACCGGTGGCGAGGCCGAGCACGGCGGTGCGGCCCTCGGCGGCGCGGTCGCGAATGAGGCGCGCGATGCGGCCGGCGACTTCGGCGGCGATGCTGTCGTGGTCGTCGAGGACGCGAACGGCGATCCGCTCGCGCCGGGTCAGGTCGGCGGTGGGCATGGGGGTGGGGTGGGCGGGCCTCCCCATCAAGGCGTTACGGGATCTTCCTCTCCGGCAGCAGCACGAACTTGGCGTACTGGTCCAGCCGCAGATAGCGCATGGCGGCCTGTTTCACCTGCTCGGCGGTCCAGCTCTCGATCCGGTCGTACGACGGGATCCTGCGGATGTCCATCCCGGCTTGTTCGTACGCTCTGAGCTGGCCGTGCCAATAGCCGTTCTGTTCCAGGTTGGTCTCCTTGGAGCGCCGGTCGGTCTCGCGCACCTTGGCGACCGTCTCCGGGTCCGGCCCTTCGGTCTTCAGACGCTCGATCTCGTCGAAGACGACCGCAGCCAGCTCTTCGGCGCGCTCGGGGTCGGAACCGAACTGGACGGTGATCTGGTACTCCTCGTCGGGCCGGTACGAAAGAGACGACGAAACGCCCACGCCGTAGGTGCCGCCCAGATCTTCGCGGAGCGACTCGCGCAACTCGATGCGGAGAATGCTCGCCATCGCCGTGAGCGTCGTCGATTCCTCGATGGAATACTCGGCGTCGCCGGCAAAGATGATCTGCGTCTGGCTCTGCGGCTCCAGTCCCTTGTGTATGACCTTCTCAATCACCCCGGCGGGGGGATCGATCCCGTGGTCCACCCACATCTCCTCGCGGCCGAGGTTGGGCAGCCCGCCCAGCCAGGTCTCGACCAGCGGCCGGATGCCGTCAATATCGAAGGCTCCCACGAAGTAGAAGGAGAAATCCGACGCGTCCGCGAAGCGGTCCCGGTAGAAGTCCATTGCCACATCGAGATCCGCATTCTGTACCGCCTCCAGTACCTGGGCCATGGAGCCCCCGGCCCGCGGGTGTCCCTGGCTCATGGTGCTCGCCACGGTATCCAGCATGACGAACTGGGGCATGGCGCCCATGTTGGCCATCGCGGCCATCTGCGTCTTGAAGGCCGCGAATGCGTCCTCGTCCTTTCTGGGAGCCGTGAAATACAGGTAGATGAGCTGAAACGCCGTCTCCAGGTCCTGCGGGGACGCCCGGCCGCCGATCCCCTCGGTGAGCTGTCCGATCGATGGTGACACCGAGGCCTGCTTCCCGGTCAGCTTGTTGCGCAAATCGATCTGGCCGAACTCCCCGACACCCCCCTGCCCCACCGCCTGGATCGCGATCTCCGCATCCATGAAGGTCTCGTCGGATGCCAGCGAAGTCCCCCCGGGGCTCGTGGCCGAGAAGAGGACCTCGTCGTCCTTGAAGTCGGTGGGTTTCAGCACGACCCGCACGCCGTTCTCGAGCTCCCAGATCGTGACGCCGATCTCGTCCACCGCCTCTTCCGAGACCACCGGAGAACCCCCGGGGACCTCGGCGACCAGCGGCGCTTCGACCTCGGTGAACTCGTACGCCGCGATCTCGGTCCCCGCGACCGCCGCGAAGACGGCATTCATCTCCTCCTCGGTCGGCACCTCGTTGCCCTCCTTCTCGGGTCCCGAGACGAGGATCACCCGGCCCTCTTCCTGCATCCACTCGTGTCCCACCGCATTGACCTCCTCGAGGGTGATCCCGGGGAGCAGGGCGTCCACCAGCTGCTTTTCCACTTCGACGGCGGGATACGGAGTGCCCCGCAGGAAGACGTTGATGTAGCGGCTGGCGAGCGATCCCGACTCCCGGTTGGCCACCTCGGCCAGCCTGCTTTCGTAGCTCCTGGCAAGCGCGGTCTTCTGTCTCGCCAGCTCACCGGCGGTGAAACCGTGGCGTGCGACCCGTTCCGCTTCGGTGAGGACGGTCTCGATTCCCCGCAGGAAGCCGTTGTCGGCGACGTTGGCGGACAGTTGGGCCGCGTTCATATTGCGCGAGAACCCTCCGCTCAGGCCGACCCCGGCGCCGAGGAACGGCGGGTCCGCCTGCAACGTCAACTCGGACAGCCTGCGGCTGATCATGCCGCCGTACAGCGACCGGACGCGGGCGCTGCGGAAGTCACCCACGGTCCCCTGCGAATTCATAGGCCGCTTGTACATCACCTGGACCTGGTTGAACGGCAACTCCGGGTCGGTGGTGATCGAGATGAGCGGACCGTGGTCGATCGGGACTTCCGCTTCGGTCCTGGGACGCGGATCGGCCGGGTTCTGCAACTCGCCGAACCGCTCCCGGATCGTCGCCTCGATCGCGGTGGGGTCGAAGTCGCCCACGGCGATGATGGCCATCAGGTCCGGCCGGTACCAGTCTTCGTAGAAGCTCCGCAGCCGTTCCGCGGGCGCGGTGCGGAGGATTTCGGGATCCCCGATCGGGAGCCGGTCGGCGTAGTGCGATCCGTGCAGCATGAACGGAAACTGCTGGTCCTGGATCCGCGCCTGGCCCCCGCGCCGTCCGCGCCACTCCTCGATCACGACTCCGCGCTCCTTGTCGACCTCTTCCGGATCGAACTGGACTGCGCTCGCCCAGTCCACCAGGATCTGGAAGGCGGTGGAGAGCACCTCCGGGTCGTCCATCGGGACCTGCAGCATGTACACGGTCTCGTCGAAGCTGGTGTAGGCGTTGATGTCGGGCCCGAAGCGCATCCCGATCGACTCGAGGTAGTTCACCAGCGCCTGCTTCTCGAAGTTCTCCGTGCCGTTGAAGGCCATGTGCTCGACGAAGTGCGCCAGTCCGAGCTGGTCGTCGTCCTCCAGGATCGAACCCGCGTTGACCACGAGGCGCAGTTCGGCCCGGTTTTCCGGCTGGTCGTTCTGGTGGATGAAGAAGGTGAGCCCGTTGTCGAGCGTGCCGGTGACGACGGCGGGGTCGGGCGGGATGGGGGCGTCCATGGGGGCCTGGGCCGAGACGTCGGCAGTGCACAGCAGTACGGCGGCCGCGGCCAGCGTGAACAGCCCGCCCACTCCGGCGCCGACCGCTTCCTCTCGGCAGGCTGCACGGAACATGGGCACGGAGGCCGGAAAACGCGTGTCAAACATGAGTGTCCTTTCTGCGACGGGATTCGCTTGTCGACGGTCGGGACGGACCGGGTACGGGAAGCGCGCAGGCCAGACCGTGGGTACGCGCTGACACCCCATTTATTGCGAGCACGGTGATGATAACTTCACCCACCCTGACTTTGCACCCCGCGCCGGCGGTTCGCGGAATCACCCGCCCGGACGGCGGGGCGGCCAACCACCTGCCTCAACCCCCCGCCCCCCGCAGACACCCCCTTCCCGCCAGCGACGAAAAACCGCCCCCCGCCACGATGATGTGGTCCAGCACGGGTATCCCGATCTGGTCTCCCGCCTCGCACAACTGGCGCGTCACCTTCAGGTCTTCGGCGGAGGGCTCGGGATTCCCGGAAGGGTGGTTGTGCACCAGGATGAGTGCGGCGGCCCGCAGAACGATGGCGTCGCGGAAGACCTCGCGCGGATGAATCAGGGACGCGTCCAGGATCCCCTTCGTGACCTGGCGCTGGCAGATCGGAACGTTCTGGGAGTTCAGGAGAAGAATGTGAAACTCCTCGTGGGCGAGGTGGTCCAGGGTCGGAGCAAAGATGTCGTGCACATCGGCCGGGCCGGTGATCGGATCCTCGAGACCCGGGCGTGCCGAGCCCACTCGCCGGCCGAGCTCGATCGCCGCCACGATTCTCGAAGCCATCGCGGGACCGATCCCCTGTATCTCCACCAGGCGTCCGGGATCCATCTGTGCGAGGTCGTGAAGTTGGCCGCCCGAGAGGCCGAGCACCCGTTCGGCAAGCGCGCGCGCCGAAATCGACCCGCTGCCGGAGCCGATCACGAGCGCGAGCAGCTCGTGCTCCGAGAGCGGGCCGGGCCCGAAGCGCTGCAGTCTCTCCCGTGGACGGGCTTCCGGTGGATGGGTGGGGAGCGCCACTCCTCCGGGCAGCTCGCCGGTCCCTGCGTCCACGCGGAATCCGACCACGGGCCCGGCCGCTACCCCGCCCGCCCGTGGCATTTCTTGTACTTCCGCCCACTTCCGCACGGGCACGGGGCATTGCGTCCCGGAGCCTTGGTGGCGGTCACCGGCACCTTCGCGCGAGCTTCGCCGCGGTTGGTAGCCAGCCGGCTGACGTCGGTCCCCGCGCCCATCGGACCCGCTCCCACCGCCGCGGCTGCCGGGGCACGCCGCGCACCGGCCGCGACGCCCATTTCGTCGACCGGCCGGCGGGCCGCGACCGCACGCGGATCCGGCCGACCCAGAGCGCGCAGACCGCCACCCGGCGTGTCGGCCGGCCCGGAGTAGGAGAGCCGCCGCTGCTGCTGCAGGCGCATGGCCGGGGGCTGCTCCAGCCGCACCCGGAAGAACTGCTGGGTCACGGTTCGGCGCAGGTCGTCCATGAGGCCCACGAACATCTCGAACGCCTCCTTCTTGTACTCGACCAGCGGGTCCTTCTGTCCCCAGCCCCGGAAACCGATCGACGCCTTGAGGTGGTCGAGATCGTACAGATGGTCCTTCCACTTGCCGTCGATGGTCGACAGCAGCACGAAGCTCATCACGCGCTCTCCGTGTTCGCCGAAGGACTCGATCTTGCGTTCGAAGGCCTCGCGCACCACGCCCTCCGCCACTCCCAACACCTCTGCGCGATCCACCTCCTCGGGGTCGTCCTCGTTTTCGACGGCGGGGAGCACGGTGTGCAGATCCAGCAGCATCCGCTGCCTGAGGCCTCCGACCTCGATGCCCTCCTCCAGTTCCGATTCGGGAATGTGGTCCTCGAAGACAGCCTCCATGGTGTGGTGGATCATCTCCCAGAGCTCGCCCCTGAGGTCTTCGCCGCCCTCCAGCGCGAAGAGGCGCAGGTCGTAGATGACCTCGCGCTGCTGGTTCATTACATCGTCGTAGTCGAGCAGCCGTTTGCGGGCTTCGAAGTTGTTGCCTTCGACCCGCTTCTGCGCCCGGCCGATGGAGCGCGTGACCAGGGGGTGCGTGATGACCTCGCCCTCCTCCGCACCCATCTTGTCCATGGCGTTGGCGATCCGTTCCATCCCTCCGAAGAGACGCATCAGGTCGTCCTCGAGCGAGAGGAAGAACTGCGATGCGCCGGGATCGCCCTGGCGGCCGGCACGTCCGCGCAGCTGGCGGTCGATTCTGCGGGCCTCGTGGCGCTCCGATCCAAGAATGTGCAGCCCGCCGACCTCGACGAGGTGGTCGTCGGGCTTGTCGTCCAGTTCCTCGTACCGGGTGGGGTCGGTGGCCACGAGGGAGGGCAGCTCCAGCCCCCGCTCATTCGCCCAATCGACGGTGCGCGCGTCGGTCACGCCGGGCCCGAGCTTGATGTCGGTGCCGCGGCCGGCCATGTTCGTCGCGATCGTAACCGCACCCGGCTGCCCGGCCTCGGCCACAATCTCCGACTCGCGCTTGTGCTGCTTGGCGTTCAGAACGTTGTGGTTGATGCGCCGCCGCCTCAGCATGCGCGACAGCGTCTCCGACACCTCGACGTTCGTGGTCCCCACCAGCACGGGGAGCTCGAGCCGGTTGAGGCGCTCGATCTCGTCCATGATGGCGGTGTACTTCTCGCGCTTGGTGCGGAAGATGAGGTCGTCGCGATCGTCCCGGGCGATGGGGCGGTTGGTGGGAATCACCGAGACGTCGAGGTTGTAGATCTGGTGGAACTCGGTCTCCTCGGTCTCCGCGGTACCGGTCATCCCGGCGAGCTTCTCATACATGCGGAAGTAGTTCTGGATGGTGATCGTCGCCAGCGTCTGCGTTTCACCGCGGATCTCGACCCCCTCCTTCGCCTCGACCGCCTGGTGCAGCCCGTCGCTCCAGCGCCGGCCCGGCATCTGGCGCCCGGTGAACTCGTCCACGATCACGATCGCGCCGTTCTCGCCGATGATGTAGCGCTCGTCCTTGTGGAAGAGGGTGTACGCCTTGAGCAGCTGGTGGATCACATGGATCCGCTGCGACTTGTCGGCGTACTGCGCCTCCAGCTCGGCCATCCGGTCCCGCTTTTCCTGCACCGAGAGCGCTTCGTCTTCCTGGATTTCGCCCATTACCTCGGACAGGTCCGGCACCACGAAGGCGTGTGGGTCGCCCGGCGAAAGCTCGTCGAGCCCGGCGTCCGAGAGGTGAACGTTGCTCCCCTTCTCGTCCATCGCGAAGAGCAGCATCTCGTCCACCTCGTGGAGGCGCTTCTCGCGCATGTAGTCCCCCTCGACCTTCTCGACGATCCGCACGACCCCCGGCTGGTCCGCGAAGAGCTTCATCAGGCGCTTGTTCTTGGGGCCTCCGCGCTTGGCCGCCAGGAGATTCTCGCCCGCGGCGTATTCGTCCCCGTCCTCCGATCCCAGTTCCTTCATGGCCTCGGCCACCAGCCGGTTGACCGTACGCGTCTGCTTCCGGTAGAGCGCCCCCACCGCCGGGGCCATCTGCTTGAAGGGCGTCGAGGTGTCGCGGCTGACCGGCCCGGAAATGATCAGCGGGGTGCGCGCCTCGTCGATCAGGATCGAGTCGACCTCGTCGATGATCGCGTAGTGGTGTCCCCGCTGGACACGCTGCTCCAGCGAATGGACCATGTTGTCACGCAGGTAGTCGAACCCGAATTCGTTGTTGGTCCCGTAGGTGATGTCGGCGTTGTAGGCGGCACGCCGCTCGGGCGTCCCGGGCTCGTGCAGGTCGATGCAGTCCACGGTCAGGCCCAGGAGCTTGTAGATGGCCCCCATCCACTCCGCGTCGCGCTGGGCCAGGTAGGAGTTGACGGTGACCAGGTGGGCGCCGCGTCCGGCCAGCGCGTTCAGGTAGAGGGGCATGGTTGCCACGAGCGTCTTTCCCTCGCCGGTGGCCATCTCGCCGGCACGGCCCCGGTGGAGCTGCGCGGCGCCGATCAGCTGCACGTCGTAGGGGATCATGTCCCACACGAGCTTGTGCCCGGTAACCATCACGTCGCGGCCCACCAGGCGGCGGCACGCTTCCTTCACCACCGCGAACGCTTCGGGCAGGATCTCCTCCAGGATCTCCGCCAGCTCCTCCTGCACCCGCTTCTCGAGCTTGCTGATCTCGAGACTGAGTTCCTCGCGCTCGTCGGGATCGGTCGCCACTCGCTTGCGCCCGCGGATCGATTCGATTTCGTCCAGGGTCTCCCGGGTGTGCGCGGCGATGGTCTCCTGGAAGCCGGCCGTCCTGCCGGCCAGCTCTTCCGCGGAAAGCTCTTCCAGCCCCGCGTAGATCTCGTTGATCTCCTCGACGAGGGGATTGAGCCGCTTGACGTCCCGGGCGTGCCTGGAACCGACGATCTTCTTGATGATTCCCTTGATCATGCTGCCGTCCGGACCTCCCCCTGGCAGGGGCGATCCGCCTCTCCGTGCCTACCGTCCTCGCCGCCCCCGCGGGCGGGAGGACCGGTACAGTCGTTCGCTTTCAATAATGGACAAAACGTGGGTCGCCACCATGGTGGAAACGGCCTTTCTGCCGGCAACCCGTCTCCGGACCTCCGATGACGAGATGTCGACCGGCGTCACCGGGACGAACCGAACTCCGCCTGGAACATCGCTTCCGGGCGGCCCCGCCGCGATGCCCCGGTCGAACGCCACAAGTTGCGCCATCCTTCGAATCGCGCCGGGGTCCTTCCAGGAGGCGAACCCGGCGAGCAGGTCCGCGCCGAGGATCAGGAACAGCGACCACGTGGGGTGCGCCGACCTGAGCTGCCGCAGGGTGTCCACCGTGTACGAGACCCCGTCCCGCTCCAGCTCCAGGTCGCACAACTCGAAGCCGGGGTGATCCGCGATCGCGGCGGCCACCATCCGTCGGCGGAGCATGGCGGGCGTGATCGGCCGGCCCTGCTTGTGGGGCGGGACTGCGGCGGGCACCCACAGCAGACGATCCAGCTCGAGCGCCTCCATGACCTCCGCGGCCACGATCGAATGGCCCCGGTGAGGCGGATCGAAGGTGCCGCCGAAGACCCCTACCCGCTGCCTGCCGGCCATGGCGGCGGCGACCGCTGGCGGGGCGGCGCACGGCTCATGACGACCGAGACCGTGTCGCCGCGGGCGGCTTGCCCGAGCACCCTGGCCTCGGGAGAATCGGGATAGCCCTCCAGGAGCCGGGTCCGGGCATCGTCACGCTGGTCGTCCCACCCCCACTCCTCGTAGATCTCGATGAGGAGGGCCAGGGCCCGCGGCGCGGCGTCGGTGTCCGGGTATTCGTCAAGCAACTGGTTGAAGACGATATCGGCCGACTCGTAGAGGTCGTTCCGGAAGTAGTACTGGCCGATGCCGAACGCCTTCTGACCCAGCTTGTTCCTCATTTCCCGCGTCACCATCAGCGCGGAGTCCCCCACCGGGGTCCCCTGGAAGTCGCTGGCCACGTTCCGGCAGGTGTTGTGCGCGCTGATCGTGGACTGCTGATCCCTCTGCGGGTGGGGAGACAGCGCCGCATGGGAACGACACAGCCCCATCCACGCGTCACGCGCACGCTGGTGGTCCGGGTAGACCTGCACGATGCGGGTGAACTCGGACACGGCGCTCACATACTGCTCGTCCTCGTAGAATGCGCGAGCCAGGTAGTAGCGCGCCTCCACGGCCTGGTCAAAGAGCGGGAAGGCGAGAACGAGCCGCTCGAACGCGCGCCGCGCCTCGCCCCAATCACCCGCGTCGAAGGCCCTCTGCCCATGCTCGTAGAGTTGAGCCTCCGTCCAGCCGGAGTAAGGTGGTGCTGACGAACAGGCGGCTCCGAGGAGGCTTACGAGCAGCCCGTGGACAAGGCCGCGCGCGCACCGAGAGTGGCGAGGCGCCGGGCTGGCAAGGCGCGACGAAGGGGGAATAGCAGCGCTAATCGCCCGAGGAGAAACGCCGAGCGGAGCGTCCAGCGCGGATGCATTCGCCGCTCGAATGCCGCGGGGATCCTGTTCGCGTGGAGGGCGCCGCTTCTCCCTCCCGCGGGTTGCCGGCGCGTTCGCGACTACCGGACGGTTCAGCACTCTCCCGCCTCCACCTGGCCGAACCGGATTTCGTCGATACGATCCTGGGCCCGCAGCACCAGGGCCCGCGGTCCCGCGGCCCCCGCGCCGGCCACGGCCCGATAGGACTTCAGCGCGGCCGCACAGTCCCCCATTTCGGCCAGAATCTCGGCCTTTTCGAAGTGGGCCTGCGGGATGAGGGCCCTCGGTTCGTTCAATTCCAGAACCGCATCGAGGTACTCCATGGCCTCCAGGTACGCTCCCTGCGCCCTGCGTTCGCCGGCGAGGCGGAAGGAGCAGTTGCCCAGGTTCAGCCGGATCTCGGCGGTGCGGCGCGGTGCCAGTTGCCCGAATTCGTCGTAGTACACCAGCGCGCTCTCACAGTCCCCGATCTCCTCGTGCGCCAGCGCCGTCTCCAAAACGACATCGGGATCGTCGCGGTGGCGCTGGAGGGCCCGCAGATAGAATGCTCCGGCGCGACCGTACTCACCCGCCCGGCTGTAGTGCCGCGCCAGGGGCAGGGCCAACTCCTCCACGAGAATGCCTGAACGGAAGTGGAGCGCCGCCTCCATCGCGGAAGCGGCGCCGTAGCTGTCGCCGTGCTGGTACTCACGCTTGGCCAGTGCCACGAAGTCGGAGACGGCCTGATCCGTGTGAACGCTGTCTTCCCGGGCTGCCTCGTCGTACAGGGCCCGGGCTTCGTCCACGCGGCCCAGGACCACGTACGCATGTGCCGCGCGCACGAGGCCCTCCGTGCCCGGATCCTCGCGCAACAGCGAGAGGCGGTACTCGGCAAGCGCCTCCTCGTAGTCGCCGCGCGCAAAGGCACGGTCCCCGCGCAGCCGCGCGGTCTCATCCGCCGGGTCGCTGCCACATGCGGCGGCGCACAGCGGAAGTATCGTCGCGAACATCGCGCGCATTCGTATCGATCGATGCGATCCGGGCCCTGTCTTCATACCCTGTTCAGTCTTCATGCAAGTCGACGACCCCCCTGAAGTAAGGGATCGTCTTTCTGACGCCCTCGCGCAACCCGATGGTTGGCCTCCACCCGAGTTCCCGGCGCGCGACGGTGATATCCGGGCAGCGCACGACTGGATCGTCGGGCGGTAGCGGCAGGAACACGGGAGCGGCCTTGCTGCCCGTCTCCTGGCCGACGATGACGGCCAGATCCAGGATCGTGAATTCGCCCGGGTTGCCGATGTTGACCGGATCGACACGCTCCGAACGAAAGAGCCGCACGATGCCCTCGACCTGGTCGTCCACATGGCAGAAGGATCGGGTCTGCTCACCGGTGCCGTAGATCGTCATGGACTGACCGCGCAGCCCCTGCACGATGAAGTTGGAGACGACCCGCCCGTCCGAGGGCCGCATGCGGGCACCGTAGGTGTTGAAGATTCTCACAATTCGCGTCTCCAGCGAGTGAGCCCTGTGGTAGGCCATGGTCATCGCCTCGGCGTACCGTTTCGCTTCGTCGTATACACTTCTCGGCCCCACGGGATTCACGTTCCCCCAGTAGTCTTCGGTCTGCGGGTGGACCTTGGGGTCTCCGTAGACCTCGGAGGTCGAGGCGAGCAGGAAGCGGGCGCCGTGCCGGCGGGCGACGCCCAGGGCGTGGTGCGTACCGAGTCCCCCCACCTTGAGCGTCTGGATCGGAAGCGCCGTGTAGTCGACGGGGCTGGCGGGAGACGCGAAGTGCAGGACACCGTCCACCTTCGGCTCCACGACGAGCGGGGTGGAGATGTCGTGCTCGATCAGCTCGAAACGGGGCTCCCGCTCGAGGTGCTCCAGGTTGTTCCGGGAGCCGGTAACGAGGTTGTCGACCCCGATCACCTCGCATCCGTCCGCCAGAAAGCGGTCCACGAGGTGGGATCCGAGAAAACCCGCCGCGCCGGTGATCAGGATACGCACGGGCTGCTCCCGGGCCTCGGGATCACCGCACGGCGCCCGACCGAATAGTACTCGAACCCGAGCGCGCGCATGGCCCGGGGCGAATAGAGATTGCGGCCGTCCAGGATCACCGCCCGGGCAAGCAGCGTCCGCATCCGGGCGAAGTCGGGGTGGCGGTACGGGTGCCACTCCGTATGGATGAAAAGGGCATCCGCACCCTCAAGGGCATCGTAGTTGTGCTCGCGGTACTCGATGGCGTCGCCGAGAATGCGCCGGGCCTCGCCGGCCGCAGCGGGGTCGTGTGCGACGACCCTCGCGCCCCGCTCCAGCAGGGCGCGAATCGTGACCAGGCTGGGAGCCTCGCGCATGTCGTCGGTGTTCGGCTTGAACGCCAGGCCCCACACCGCAAAGGTGCGGCCCCGCAGGTCCTCGCCGAACCGCTCGACCGCCAACTTCACCAGAAGACGTTTCTGGCGCTCGTTGACCTGCTCCACCGAATCCAGGATGGACGCGTCCAGCTCCAGTTCCCTCATGGTCGAGGCCAGGGCCCTGACGTCCTTGGGAAAGCACGAACCCCCGTACCCGACCCCGGGAAACAGGTACGTCGGGCCGATGCGGCGATCCGAACCGATGCCGTGGCGCACCTGGTCCACGTCGGCGCCCGTGCGTTCGCACAGCCGCCCGATCGCGTTCATGAAGCTGATGCGCGTGGCCAGCATGGCATTCGCCGCGTACTTGGTGATCTCGGCCGAGGCGACGTCCATCACCTGAATCTCGTTCCCGGTTCGCACGAAGGGTGCGTAGAGGTCGCGCAACACCCGGGCCGGCCCGGGGTCGTCGACCCCCAGCACCACGCGGTCGGGCTTCTGGAAATCGCTCACCGCGGCCCCCTCCCGGAGGAACTCGGGATTGGAGCACACATGCACCGGGTGATCCGTCTCGGCTTCGATCGCCGCACGCACCCGCCGCGCGGTCCCCACCGGCACGGTGCTCTTCGTGATCACGATGCGTTCGGCGTCCATGGCGCGCCCGATTTCGCGCGCGGCGGCGAGCACGTACTGCAGATCGGCGGATCCGTCGTCTCCCGGCGGCGTCCCCACCGCGATGAAGACGATGCGCGATGCGCGCACGGCCCCCGACACGTCCGTCGTGAACCTCAGCCGTCCCTCGGCGAGGTTGCGCGACACGAGCGCGCCCAACCCCGGCTCGAAGATCGGGACTTCACCCCGCTTGAGGGTCTCGACGCGCTCCTTCAGTATGTCCACGCAGATGACGTCATTCCCCGTCTCCGCCAGACAGGCGCCGGTCGTCAGCCCCACGTAGCCGCTCCCCAGTATCGCGATCTTCATCGGCGCGTGGTCACCCCTTCACGATCCACCGCTGCGGGTGGACGGCGCGCTGGGCGGCCGCCACCGACGCCGTCGCGTTGCGCGCGTCCACCACCACGTGCGAGAGGGAAACGATCCGGGCCATGTCGAAGCAGGAGTGGTCGGTGACGATCACCGTCGCGTCGATTCCCTGCAGCAGCCCGCCGGTGAGACGGGCGGACGTGAGCGTGCGGCCGTCCCTGGTGCCCCAGGCCGGCACATGGGGGTCATGGTACAGCACCTCGGCGCCGTCGCGCTCCAGGTGCTCCAGGATGTCCATTGCGGGTGACTCCCGCACGTCTCCCACGTTCTTCTTGTAGGCCACTCCGAGCAGCATGATCCTCGAGCCCTTGACCGGCTTCCCCACCCCGTTCAGCGCCTCCCTTACCTTGCCGGCCACAAAGGTCGGCATCTCGGCATTGATCTCGGAGGCCATGTCGATGAGGCGGGTGCGGTAGTCCATCTTCCGCATCTTCCAGGACAGGTAGTGGGGATCCACGGGAAGGCAGTGCCCGCCGAGCCCGGGACCCGGCGTGAACTTCATGAACCCGAAGGGCTTCGTGTCGGCGGCCTCGATCACCTCCCAGATGTTCAGTCCGAGCCGGTCGGCAATCAGGGCCATTTCGTTGGCGAGACCGATGTTGACCGCCCGGAAGGCGTTCTCGAGGATCTTGGTGAGCTCCGCGGCCTCCGCGGAGGAAACGGGGACCATGCGTTCCACGAAACGCGAGTAGAACGCGGTGCCCGCCTCCGTGCATTCGGGTGTCACGCCCCCGATGATCTTCGGTGTGTTGCCGGTCTTCCAGACTTCGTTGCCGGGATCCACCCGTTCCGGTGAAAAGCAGAGAAAGAAGTCCTTCCCGACCTCCAGACCGCTTCGGGCCAGAATCGGGAGCACCACCTCGCGCGTCGTGCCCGGGTACGTCGTCGACTCCAGGACCACGAGCTGCCCTTCGGCCAGAGCGGCACCCACCGCCTCGGCGGCGGCCAGGACGTGCGAGATGTCCGGATCGCGGGTCGTGGAGAGCGGAGTGGGCACACAGATCGCGACCGCATCACAGTCATTCAGCCGCGACATGTCGGTCGTGGCCGCCAGCAGGGCACTCCCGACGAGACCGCCCACCGCGTCGTCGGACAGGTCCTGGATGTGGCTGCGCCCCGCGTTGACCCCGTCCACGACGCGCGGGTCCACGTCGAAGCCGAGCACACCGATTCCGTTCCGGGCCGCTTCGACCCCGAGCGGCAACCCGACGTAGCCCAGCCCGACCACACCGAGCGTGGCGTCGCCGGAGCGAATCCTCGACAGCCTGGACTTGCTCACGCCGTTACACCCTGCGGATCCTCACGGCGCCTGGCCGGGGCACACGGCGTCAACATCCGGTGAGAAACCCGGGCGACCTCGTCCCCGGGCATGGCTGGGGGTAGAGTGCCGTCCGTGCAGGACGCGGGTGTGACGTCAGACTGACGAGGCGCCTGCGATTTCCGCCACCGGCTAGCCTCCGTTGCCCTCGTCGGAGCCGGATTCATCGGCCTCGCCGGGCTCGGAAGGCTCCGGCAACTGGATAAAGGTGACTTCGATGAAGTTCTCGGCGAATTCGGCCAGCGTCCTGTCCACCTCGACCCGGAAGGCGCCCGCGGCGTCCCAGGCGTCCAGAATCGAATCGTTCATCGCGACGACGGTTCCGGTCACGGTCACAACCATGTCGTCGGCGACCGAAACCAGGGTATCGGCGACCAGGGAGTCGGACAGATGCAGGAGATAGGCCGTTCCGTTGGCGTCCACCAGGTTGGTCCAGAACGAGTGATGCCCGAGTAGGGAGGTGACGGTGAGGTCCTCCAGGCTGACCACCTGTCCCACGTATCCGGCGGGTCCCGCCGAGAACGCATCGAAGGCGACTACGTTCTCCAGGGCGACCACCGGGGCCACCACCTCGACCTCCGTCGGCTCGGCGGTCACGGAAAGCCAGTACATGAAGCCCGCGACCATCAGGAAGCTCAATACCATCAGCGGTGCACCGAGTTTGGCGGCCCCCGCCCGGGACTTCAACGTTGCCATTCTGCCGTACCCCTGTCCTTGTCGAGTGTCGTGCTCCGAGGCCACCCCAGCCTCCCTCTCAGAGCCGGATTCTATCACACCAACTCGATGAGCGCCATGTCGGCCGCATCGCCCTGGCGGTTGCCGAGCTTCAATATGCGCGTGTATCCCCCTGCGCGGGCGGCGTATCGGGGTCCGATATCGTCGAACAGTTTGCCGAGTATCTCCCGGTCCGCGATTCGCCGCGCGGCGAGGCGGCGTGCGTGCAGATCCCCGCGTCTGGCCAGCGTGATCAGGCGTTCGGCGTACGGTCTCAACTCCTTGGCCCGGGCCGTCGTCGTGGTGATCCGCTCGTGCCGGAAGAGCGACGTGGCCATGTTCCTGAGCATCGCCCTCCGGTGACTCGGAGATCGCGAGAGGCCTCTCCCCTTCTTGCGGTGACGCATGGTTCTCGTTTCCTCGGTTTTCCGCTGCTAGCAGTCCAGGGGCCGCTATTCCTCCACCTCGGCGGCGGCCCCCTCCTTGACGAAGAACAGTTGCCCGCCTTCGCCCCGCTCCATCTTCATTCCGAAGTGGAGTCCGTGCTCGTCCAGGATGCCGTAGAGCTCGGCGAGCGACTTCTTCCCGAAGTTGTTGATCCTGAGCAAGTCCTCCTCGGTCCTGACGATGAGGTCGCCCAGGGTGTGGATGGACTTCAGCTGAAGCGCGTTGCGGGAGCGCACACTGATCTCGGCCACGGCGTCGATCGGCTTTTCCATGAGCGCCACGGCCTCTTCGGGCACCGGAGCAAGCTCGCGAACCTGCGCTTCGGGAAGGCCGCCCTCGGCGAAGTAGAGCATGTACCGCAGGTGGCAGCGCACGAGTTCGGCGGCATAGCGGACCGCACTCACGGGTGCCACCGACCCGTCCGTCTCGACCCGGATGGTGAGCCGGTCGAAGTCGGTACGCTGTCCCACCCTCGTCTCCTCTACGGTGAAGTTGGCGCGCAGGACCGGATTGTAGATCGCGTCGATGCGCACCAGGTCCACCGGGGCGCCCGGCGGCAGCGGCTGCTGGTCGGCCAACACGAAGCCACGCCCCTTGTTCACGTGGAGCTCGATATGCACCTCGCGATCGTCCGCCAAGGTCAGCAGGTGGTGGTTCGGGTCGTGGATCGTCACCGACGCGGGACCCCGGATCCTCCTGGCGGTGACCGGGCCCTTCTTCTTCACGTGGACTTCCAGAACCGCCTCGTCGATGTCGTCGTCGAGAGACACCACGAGCGACTTCAGGTTCTGAATCACCTGGTGGACATCTTCGACCACGGACGAAATCGTCTGGTGTTCATGCACCACCCCCTCGATCCGGAAGGCCCGCACGGCGGCCCCCTGAAGCGACGACAGCAGGACCCGCCGCACCGCGTTGCCCAGGGTGTGGCCGTAGCCTCGCTCCAGCGGCTCGAGGACGAAATCTGCGGAGCGGCCGTCCGCCGACTCCTCGGCGATCTCGATACGTTCGGGAAGCACGAGACCTGTAAGATCAATCTCAAGATTCACGCTCGGTATTCCCCCTTTTTGCTTGCATCCGTCGGGACCCGCGAGGCCGGCTGGACCAACGGCCGCCGATTGCGGATCACTTGGAGTAGAGTTCGACGATCAACTGTTCCTGCGCAGCCAGCGGAATATCCCCCCGCACCGGCTGCCTGATGACCCTGCCCACGCGTTTGCCCTCGTCGAGGGCCAGCCAGTCCAGCAGCTGCGGCCGGGTACGCGCACCCAGGCTCGCCTCGACCAGTTCCAGGTCCCGCGAACCCTCCCGCAAGGCGACTTCATTTCCCGCGGACAAACGGTAGCTCGGCACATCGACGACCGAACCGTTCACCTCGACGTGCCGGTGCCGCACCAGTTGGCGGGCCTGGCGGCGGCTGACCGCGAGACCCATGCGGAAGACCACGTTGTCCAGCCGGCTCTCCAGCGCGACGATGAGATTCTCGCCGGTCACGCCGGGGCGCCCCGCCGCGTACTCGAAGAGGTTGCGGAACTGCTTCTCGTGCAGCCCGTAGATGCGCTTGACCTTCTGCTTCTCGCGAAGCTGCACGGCATAGTCGGACTGCTTGCGGCGGCGGACGGAGGCCGGGCCGTGGTGGCCGGGCGGATACTGCCGTCTCTCGACGGGACACTTCTCGGTGTAGCACTTCGCGCCCTTCAGGAAGAGCTTCTGCCCTTCCCTGCGGCAACGCTTGCAGACCGGACCGGTATATCGAGCCATCGGTGGAGTTCAGCTCCTCAGACGCGGCGTTTCTTGGGTGGGCGGCAGCCGTTGTGCGGCAGGGGTGTCACGTCGTGGATCGATTCGATCGTGAGCCCGGCCGCGGAGAGCGCCTGGATGGCGGATTCCCGGCCCGATCCCGGACCCTGTACGCGGACAACGACCTTGCGAACGCCCATCGCCACCGCGTCGCGTCCCGCCTGTTCGGCGGCCATGGTGGCGGCAAAGGGCGTCGACTTCTTGGAGCCCTTGAATCCCGCCGTTCCCGCGGACGCCCAGACCAGGACGTTGCCCGCCTGGTCGGCGATGGTGATGAGCGTGTTGTTGAAGGTGGCCTTGATGTGAGCGACGCCCTCGGCCGCGACCACCTTCTTCGTCTTTTTCGTCCTGCCGGATCTGGGCGTTGCCAACCGCTGCCTTCCTTCGGGCACAAGTCCCCGTTGCGTGAATCCGTTGCGAGAGGTTCCGTTCAGCCGGGCGCTACTTCTTGGGCGCCTTCTTCTTGCCCGCGATGGCCCGTCTCGGGCCCTTCTTGGTGCGGGCGTTGGTATGGGTTCGCTGCCCCCGAACCGGCAGCCCCCTTCGGTGCCGGAGTCCCCGGTAACAGCCGATGTCCATGAGCCGCTTGATGTTCATGGACACCTCGGTTCGAAGAGCACCCTCGACCTTGTAGTTCTGCTCGATCTCGCGGCGAAGGCGGCTGGCGTCCTCGTCGCTCAGTTCGTGGGTGCGGAGCTCCGGACTGATCCCCGTAGCCTCCAGGATCTTCCTCGAGGAGGTGCGGCCGACGCCGTACACGTACGTGAGCGCCACCTCGATCCGCTTCGCCCTGGGGAGGTCGATGCCTGCGATGCGTGCCATTGCCGCCTCAGCCCTGCCGCTGCTTGTGCCGCGGATTCCGGCTGCAGATGATCCGCACGACGCCCTTGCGACGGACGACGCGGCAATACTCGCACATCGGCTTGACGCTGGTTCGAACCTTCACGCCGAAGCTCCCCTTTCGTTCATGTCTCTGCCTGACCGGGCCCCAGCCCCTTCCTTCGGGGCACAGCTTAAAAGGATAACCATTACGATTGCGGGACGGTAGCCCCGGTGCCGGCCCTCTCCGGAGCACCCCGCCCCGTCGCCATCGCCGCGCGGTCCCAGATGGCACCGCCCGTCAGGATCCGCGGCCCCGTTTCCGTGACCGCGACGGTGTGCTCGAAATGGGCCGACAACGACCCGTCGAGGCTGGTGACCGTCCAGCGGTCGCTCAGCGTACGGATCTCGGCGGTGCCCACCGCCAGCATGGGCTCGATCGCGAGGACCATCCCCGGCTGGAGCGGAACCCCGAAGCCTGCCCGGCCGATGTTCGAGACCTGGGGCTCCTCGTGAATCGCCCGTCCGATCCCATGACCCACCAGATCGCGGATGATCGCATAGCCGCTCGGGCGCACCGTCTCGACCACCGCCGCACCGATGTCTCCGACGTGCCGGCCCGCAACGGCCGCCGCCACCGCCGCGTCCAGCGCCCGGCGGGTGACCTGCAGGAGGCCGGCCGCCTCGGGACCGATCTCGCCCACCGGAAAGGTGAAGGCCGAGTCCGCGCACCACCCGCCCTGCTTCACGCCCACGTCGATGGACACGATGTCGCCGGCGCGCAGGCTCCGCGAGGAAGGGATGCCGTGCACGACCTCCTCGTTGATGCTGATGCACGCACTCCCCGGAAACCCGTAAAGGCCCTTGAAGGCCGGTACCGCCCCTTCGTGGGAGCGCACGAAGCCGTCGACGAAGCGGTCCAGCGCCGCCGTCGGGACCCCGGGGGCGATCCGCGGTTCCATTTCGGCGAAAAGCGCGGCGATGATGCGGCCGCAGCGCTCCATCGCCCGGATCTCGTCCGCGGACTTGAGGTGGATCAGAGGACGCCGCCTGTTGACCATCAGCCGCGTGCGCGAGAGGGCGTTGCAGGCACGGATCCCCGCTCCCCGACCGCCGTGCGCAACGACGCGTACACCTGCTCGATATCGCCTTCGCCGTCCACGCGGGCCAGGAGTCCCTTCGCCCGGTAGTACCCGACGAGCGGGGCGGTGGCCTCCCGGTACACGGCGAGCCTTGTGCGCACCGTTTCGGGGTGATCGTCGGCGCGGTGGATGAGGGCCTCGCCGGTCTCGTCGCAGAATCCGTCCCTGCGGGGAGGATCGAAATGGATGTTGTAGACCCGGCCGCCGGGCGAGGAACGCCTCCCGGATATGCGCTTGACCAGCACTTCCTCGGCAGCTTCGAGCAGACAGACGCGGTCGACACCGCGACCCGCTTCGGCCAGAACATCGTCCAGCGCTTCGGCCTGGGGTACGGTGCGCGGGAACCCGTCGAACACGACCCCCCGGTCCGCCGGCATCGCCGCGAGGTGCTCCCGCACGAGGTCGACGATCACGTCGTCGGGAACCAGTCGGCCCGCGTCCATGTACCTCCGGGCCTCGAGTCCGAGCGGCGTTCCCGCCGTGAGCGCCGCCCGCAACAGGTCTCCCGTCGAGACGTGCGCCCAGCCGAGGTCGCGCCCGAGCCGTACGCCCTGCGTGCCCTTGCCAACCCCGGGGGACCCCAGCAGGACGACGACCCTGCCCCCGCCATTCGTTCCGCTCATCGGCGTCCTACATGTAGCGCCCGCGCCCGCGCATCTTCACCCGTCCCTTCTTCATGAAGCCGTCGTAGCGGCGAAGCAGGAGATCCTGCTGGGCCTGCTGCACGGTGTCGAGTCCCACCCCGACCACGATCAGGAGGCTGGTGCCGCCGAAGAGGAAGGTCTGGACGTTGAAGATGTCGAGGATCCAGAAGGGCATGAGCGCAATGACCGCCAGGTAGATGGACCCCGGAAGGGTGACGCGGGTGAGGATCCGGTCGATGTACTCCGCGGTGCGCGCGCCGGGCTTCACGCCCGGGATGAAGGCGCCCTGCTTCTTGAGGTTCTCCGCCAGGTCCACCGGGTTGAAGATGATGGCCGTGTAGAAATACGCGAAGAAGATGATGAGCGCCGCATAGGTGATGGTGTAGGGCCAGCTTCCCTGCTGGAAGATGTCGGACAGCTCCGTGAATATCCCGATCGAGCTGAAGGCCGCGATCGTCCCGGGCACCACGATGAAGGACTGGGCGAAGATGATCGGCATCACCCCCGCGGAGTTCACGCGCAGCGGGATGAAGCTCTTCTGACCCTCCCTGATCCGGCCACGCCCCACGACCTTCCTGGGAATCTGAATGGGGATCTTGCGGGCGGCCATCGTCATGGCGACGACACCGGCCGTGATTCCCACGATCACCGCGAGCAGCGCGATGAGCGCGGGGAGGCCGATTTCGCCGGTGGCCACGCTTTCCCAGGTGCGGCCCGCGGCGGCCGGGAATCCCTGGATGATCGAGAAGAAGATCATGAGCGACATGCCGTTGCCGAGGCCGCGCTCGGTGATCTGCTCACCCATCCACATGATGAAAACACCACCGACGGTGAGCACCACCACGGTCGTGAAGGCGAAACCGAGACCGGGATTGTTCACCGCGCCGGGCAGGTTCTGCAGGAAGGAGGCGTAGGCGTAGGCCTGGACGACGCAGAGCAGGACGGTCGTGTAGCGCGTCCACTGGGTGAGCTTCTTCCGGCCTTCCTCGCCCTCTTTCTGCAGCTTTTCGACCGTAGGGAAGACCGCGGCCAGAAGCTGAAACATGATGCTTGCCGATATGTACGGCATAATCCCGAGCGCGAAGATCGTCGCCCGGCTGAGCCCCTGGCCCACGAACATGTCGTAGACGCCGAGGAAGGTGTTGTCGAAGTTCGCCGTGAATGCCTGGAGCGCCCCGACGTCGATCCCCGGTACGGTGATGTGCGACCCGACCCGGTAGATGAACATCATGAGGAGCGTGAAGAGGATTTTCTTCTTCAGCTCCGGGGCCCGGAAGAGATTCGGGATCGGATTAGCCATCGTCGGACACCCCCCCGTTCAATCGCACTATTCGTGGCCCCCGTCCCGCAGGGGAAGGACGGTCACCGAGCCGCCCGCGGCCTCGATCTTCCGCCGCGCCGTCGCGGACAGACCGTGCACCGAACAGTTGACGGGCCCTTCGACTTCTCCGGTGCCGAGGATCTTGACCGGACGCCGGAGCGACCGGATCAGACCGGCCGCCCGGAGCGATTCGGGCGTAGCGTCACCATCCACGATGTGCAGATCGCCCACGTTCACGACCTGGTACTCCACACGGTTGCGGTTCTTGAAACCGCGCTTCGGGATGCGGCGCTGCAGCGGCATCTGCCCACCCTCGAACCAGGCGGGGACTCCGCCGCCGGAACGCGAGTTCTGGCCCTTTTCGCCCCTGCCGGACGTCTTGCCCTTGCCCGAGCCGGGGCCGCGCCCGACCCGTTTCCGGTTGCGGCGGGCGCCCTTGGGGGCGCGCAGGTTGTGCAGTTCGATCATTGCTCAGTTCACCTCCGTGACCTCTACGAGATAGTCCACCTTGGCGATCATTCCCCGGATCGCGGGCGTGTCGTCGTGCTCCACGGAATGCTGGTGACGCCGTATTCCGAGCGCCTTCAGGGTGCGGCGCTGGACCTTCTGGCGCCCCAAGGCGCTGCGCACCTGGGTAATCCTGATCCGGTCAGCCACGTCTTCCCACTCCGAGTTCATCGACGCTGATCCCCCGTTCGGCGGCCACATCGTACGCGGTAACCAGGTTCTCCAGCCCCTGCAGGGTCGCACGGACCACGTTGATCGGGTTGTTGGTTCCCAGGCTCTTGGTCAGCACATCGGTGATCCCCGCGGCCTCCATGACCGCCCGCACCGGCCCACCGGCGATGACGCCCGTTCCCGGCGCGGCCGGCCGCATGAGCACCCGCCCGGCACCCCAGCGCCCGACGATCTCGTGGGGTATCGTGCCGCGCACGACCGGAATCTCGACCATGTTGTGGCGCGCCTGTTCGAAGGCCTTGCGGATCGCCTCCGCGACCTCGTTCGCCTTGGCGTGCGCGATGCCCAAGCGACCGGACTGGTTGCCCACCGCGACCAGCGCCGTGAACGAGAATCGGCGGCCGCCCTTGACCACCTTCGCCACGCGATTGATGTGGATCAGGTTCTCTACCTGTTCCGCGCCCTCCGGCGGTCCCTTGTCCCTGGCCATCAGAAGACCAACCCTCCCGCCCGCGCGCCTTCCGCGAACGCCTTGACTCGTCCGTGATAACGGAAGCCCCCGCGGTCGAAGACGACGGAGGTGACTCCCCGGTCCCGCGCCCGCTCCGCGAGCAGCTTCCCGGCCGCCCTGGCGGCTTCCACCTTGCGATTGCCTTCGCCGACCTCGCCGCCCCTCAACTCGGGCGCCAGCGTCGAGAGGCCGACCAGGGTACGGCGGCCGTCGTCGTCGACCAGCTGGCCCTCGATGTTCCTGAGCGACCGGTACACGACCAGACGCGGCCGCTCGGAGGTGCCGTGCACCCTCTTGCGAATACGGGTATGGCGCCGCCGACGCTGGAGCTGGCGGCTCTTCCTCAGTTTGCTGGGTTTGATCCTGGTCATGATGCGGCCGTCTTGCCGGCCTTCCGCCGGACGTGTTCACCTCTGTATCTCACACCCTTGCCCTTGTATGGCTCCGGGGGACGAAACGCGCGAATTACCGCGGCCGTGTGGCCCACCTGCTGCTTGTCGGCGCCGCTGACGACGATCGTCGTCTGGTTCGGCACCTCGAAGGTAATCCCTTTCGGCGCGGGGTACTCGATCGGGTGCGAGAACCCCAGGCTGAGCCGAAGCCCGGTGCCCTGGGCCTGGGCCCGGTATCCCACGCCGACGATCTCGAGGGTCTTGCTGAAGCCCTGGCTGACCCCCTCCACGATGTTGGCCACCAGCGACCGGGTGAGGCCGTGCAGTGCCCGGTTTTCCTTCTGGTCGTCCGGGCGGGTGACCACGAGGGTCTTCCCGCCGTCGGCGTCCCAGTCCACCACGATGGGCGCGCGCACCTGCAATTCCAGTTCGCCCCGGGGACCCTTCGCCGAGAACCGCTGACCCTTCAGCGTTACGGTCACCCCTTCGGGAATCTCGACCGGTTGCTTGCCGACTCGTGACATGGTGACCTCCTACCAGACCACCGCGAGGACCTCGCCGCCGACCCGCGCCTGCCGGGCGCTTCGGTCGGAGAGGAGGCCCTTCGACGTGGAGAGCACGGCCATTCCCAGACCGTTGCGGATGCGCGGGATCTCGTCGACCCCGACGTACCGGCGCCAGCCAGGGCGCGAAACGCGCTCGATGCGGCGGATCACGTGTCTGCCCTCGTAGTACTTCAGGTACACGCGGACAATGCCGTGCCGGCCGTCGTTGAGCACCTTGTAGTCGTGGACGTAGGCGTTCTCCTTGAGGAGCCGCGCCACCTCGACCTTGAGTTTGGACAGCGGCACGTCGGCCCAGCGGTGTCCCGCGCTGCCGGCGTTCCGGATCCGGGTGAGCATGTCCGCGATGGGATCGGTCATCATGTTCGGTTCGTGTCCTTCGGTTTCATGAGTTGGTGGCCCCGATGATCACCGGAACTTCGCCCCGGAAGGGGAAGCCGAGCTGCCGCAGGAGAGCGTACGCCTGGTCGTCCTTGTCGGTCGACGTGACCACGGTCACATCCATGCCGTGGATCTGTCTGACCTTGTCGTAGTCGACCTCCGGGAAGATGATCTGCTCCCTGACGCCCACGGTGTAGTTGCCCCGCCCGTCGAAGGAGCGCGTGTTGAGGCCCCGGAAGTCGCGGATTCGCGGGACCGCCACCGAGATGAACCGGTCGAGGAACTCCCACATTCCGCGCCGGCGCAGCGTGACCGTCGCGCCGACCGGCATCCCCTCCCTGAGCCGGAAGTTGGAGATGGACCGCCGGGCCCGCGTGATGACGGCCTTCTGGCCCGTGATCACGGCCAGCTCGCCGGCGACCGACTCCATGAGCTTCCGGTCGCGGCTGCCTTCTCCGACACCGACGTTCAGCGTCACCTTGACCACATCCGGGATCTGATGGGGATTCGAGAAGCCGAACTGCTCCTTCAGCTCGGGCCGCGCGACATCCCTGTAGTGGGTCAGCAGGCGGGGTTCGATCGCGACGGGCGACCTGCTGCCGGCCGGCCCACCGTTGCGCTTCGCCGACTTTCGGGGGGTCATGGCTGGTTCCTCGGTATCGGGTTGCCGCTCTTCACCGCGATGCGCTCCTTGAGGCCGTCCGGCTCGACCCGAATCCGGATGCGGCTCGCCTCGTCGCTGGCGGGGTCGATGAGCATGACGTTGGAGATGTGGATCGGCCCCTCGGAGGTGATGATCCCGCCTTCGGGGTTGGCCTGGGTGGGCCGCGTGTGGCGCTTGCGCATGTTGACCCCCTGAATCACAACCCGGTCCGCCTTGCGGTGCACCCTCAGCACGGTGCCCTCGGCGTCGCGATGGTTGCCGCGGATCACCCGGACCCGGTCGCCCTTCACGATTCTGCTGGCGCTTCGAGCCATGACTAGAGCACCTCCGGAGCCAGAGAGACAATTCTCATATAGCGCTTTTCGCGGAGTTCACGTCCCACGGGCCCGAAGATGCGCGTTCCCCGCGGCTCCTTCTGGGCGTTGATGAGCACGGCCGCGTTGTCGTCGAAGCGGATGTAGGTGCCGTCCCGGCGACGCATCTCCTTGGCCGTGCGCACGACCACCGCCTCCATGACCTCGCCCCGCTTCACCGGAGCGTTGGGGACCGCGTCCTTGATGGTGACTACGACCCTGTCGCCGATCCGGGCGTAGCGCCGCCGCGATCCGCCGAGCACACGGATGCAGAGCGCCCGCTTGGCGCCCGTGTTGTCGGCGATCTTCAGCATCGATTCCTGTTGGATCATCGGATCTTCTCGTCTTCTGCCGGGCGGGCGTCAGTCGGGCCGCTCGATCAGTTCGACCACGCGCCACCGCTTCGTCTTCGAAAGGGGCCGGGTCTCCATGATCGAGACCGCATCGCCCACGCGGTACTCGTTCGCCTCGTCGTGCGCGTGGTACTTCTTCGTGCGCTTGACCTGCTTTCCGTAGAGAGGATGGGCAAACCGGCGCTCCACCATGACGGTGACCGTCTTGTCGGCCCGGTCCCCCACCACGACTCCCGTGCGGACCTTGCGCCCCCTGCGCTCGCTGCTCGCTGTCACCGCCGTCTCCTTTGCACCGTCGCTCATGATTCACCACCTGGCTCGGCGGTCGTCTCCCGCTCGTGCAGAATCGTCTTGATGCGGGCGATGTCGCGCCTGATCTCCCGTCGCAGCCGCGGGTTTTCGAGCTGCATGACCGCGCTGCGGAAGCGGAGGCGGAACTGCTCCAGCTTGAGCTCGCCGAGCCGGTGCTCCAGCTCCGCGTCCTCCAGCTCCCTGACTTCCTCTGCCTTCACTGTATTCGCTCCCTCGTGGTTCCTTGAGTCATCCGCCTACAGCTGGGTTTCCCGCTCTACGAAACGAGTCTTCACGGGCAGCTTGAAGGAGGCCAGCTGCATGGCCCGCCGGGCTGTCTCGGCGTCGACGCCTTCCAGCTCGAACATCATGCGGCCGGGCTTCACCACCGCGACCCACTCCTCGGGGTTGCCCTTCCCTTTCCCCATGCGGGTCTCGGCCGGCTTCTTCGTAACGGGTTTGTCCGGGAAGATCCGGATCCACACCTTCCCGCCCCTCCTCACGTGGCGGGTGATCGCCACGCGGGCCGACTCGATCTGGCGGTTGGTGATCCAGCTCGCCTCGAGCGCCTGCAGGCCGTACTGGCCGAAGGACACCCTGTTCCCCCGGTAGGCCTTGCCGCGCATCTTCCCCTTGTGGGTCTTCCTGCGCCGTATCCGCTTTGGTGCCAGCATATTCCGATGTCCTCCTCAGGAGCCCGGCCCGGCCGAGTACGTGCGGCCGAAGCGATCCTCGATCACTTCACCCTTGAAGATCCAGCACTTCACTCCGACCACTCCGTACGTCGTGCGGGCATCCACATGCGCATAGTCGATCCGGGCGCGCAGGGTGTGCAGGGGCACGCGACCCTCGTTGTATCCCTCCCTGCGCGCAATCTCCGCCCCGCCCAGCCGGCCCGCGCACTGGATGCGGATCCCCTCGGCGCCGGCGCGCATGGCCGACTGGACCGCGCGCTTCATGGCACGCCGGTACGAGATGCGCTGCCGGATCTGGTGTGCGACGTTGTCGGCGACCAGGCGAGCGTTCATCTCGGGGCGCTTGATCTCCTCGACATTCACGGACACTTCGCTGTTCGTAAGGACGGCCAGTTCGTCGCGCAGCTTGTCCACCTCCGCGCCGCGCTTGCCGATCACGACGCCGGGGCGTGCGGTGTGCAGTGTGACGACCAGCTTCGACGGCTTGCGCGCGATCTCCACGGTGGCCAGCGCAGCGTGGTGCAGCCGGCGGTGGAGATAGGTGCGAATGACCTGGTCTTCCTTCAGGAGCTTGGGCAGATCCCGCTCCGCGTACCATCTGGAATGCCAGTCCGAGACGATTCCGAGCCGGAATCCGTGGGGGTGGGTTTTCTGGCCCATCCGCTAGTTCTCCTCCGTTGAAACGACCACGGTGATATGGCTCGTTCTTCGGCGCCGCGGGGTCGCCCGACCCATCGCGCCCGCTCTCCACCGCTTCAGAACGCGTCCCTCGTCGACGAAGATACGGCTGATCACGAGTTCGTCGATGTCCACGGAGTCCCCTTCCAGATCCGCCTTCTCCCGGGCGTTGGCAACGGCCGACCGCAGCGTCTTGCCCATGGGGATGGCGGCCGCCTTCTTCGAGAACTGCAGCACGGAAATGGCCTCGTTTACCGATCGTCCCCGGATCTGGTCGGCAACCAGCCGGACCTTGCGGGGGCTCATCCTGATCTCCTTTGCGATCGCGCGCGCTTCCATGGCGAACTCCATCACCTCCTCGCCCGCTTGTCGGCCAGCTTGCCGCCGTGTCCGCGGAAGAGCCGGGTGGGCGAGAACTCGCCGAGCTTGTGGCCCACCATGTTCTCGCTGATGTACACGGGGATGAACTTGTTGCCGTTGTGGACCGCGATGGTGTGCCCGACGAATTCCGGTGAAATGGTCGAGGCGCGGGACCAGGTCCTGATCACCGATCTCTCGCTGCGCGCGTTCATCAGCTCCACCTTGCGGAGCAGCTTCTCGTCGATGAACGGCCCCTTCTTGACGCTTCGCGGCATGGTCTATCCGGTCTCCGTATGGCCCGTGGTCAGCGCGTTGCCTTGCCGCGCTTGCGCCCACGGACGATGAACTTGTTCGACAGCTTCTTCTTCTTGCGGGTCTTCCTGCCCTCGGGCTTCCCCCAGGGCGTTACCGGCGGCCGTCCACCCGACGCCTTGCCCTCGCCCCCGCCCAGGGGATGGTCGACCGGGTTCATGGCCACGCCCCTGACCTTGGGACGGCGTCCACGCCAACGGCTCGCGCCCGCCTTGCCCAGCGACTGGAGGCTGTGGTCCACGTTGCCGACCTGGCCCACGGTCGCGAGGCATCGCCGGTGGATTCTGCGAACCTCGGTGGAGGGGAGGCGCAGCGTGACGTAGTCGCCCTCCCTGGCGACGATCTGCACACCCGCTCCCGCGGATCGCGCCATCTGTCCACCCTTGCCCGGCTTCATCTCCACGTTGTGAACGGTGGTGCCGAGCGGAATCCGGTCGAGCGGCAACGCGTTGCCCGGCCGGATGTCCGCGTCGGGACCCGACGAGATCACGTCGCCGACTCCCATTCCGCGCACGTAGAGGATGTAGCGCTTTTCGCCGTCCTCGTAGTGGACCAGCGCGATGAGCGCGGAGCGGTTGGGGTCGTATTCGATCTCGGCGATCCGTCCCTTCACGCCGTGCTTGTTCCGCCTGAAGTCCACCTTGCGGTAGCGCCGCTTGTTGCCGCCGCCCCGCCTGCGCACGGTAATCCGGCCGTGGTGGTTGCGGCCGCCGGAGCGCTTCAGGGGCTCGGTCAGCGACTTCTCGGGGCCCTTGCGGGTCACCGCTTCGCGCGCTGTAATCGACCGGAAGCGGGTTCCGGGCGTCACGGGTTTGAATTTCTTCAGCGCCATCGGATCAACCCATCTCGTACAGTTCGATTTCGTCGCCCTGGACCAGCTGCACCACCGCCTTCTTGTAGGACGAGGTGCGGCCCAGCTCCCAGTTCTTCACCATCCGGCCCAGCAGTGCTCGCTTGGCCTTCCCCGGATACCGCATGGTGCGGACATCCGTCACCTTGACGTCCCAGAGCGCCTCGACCGCGCGGGCGATCTCGTGCTTGTTGGCGCGCTCGTTCACGATGAAGGTGTAGAGACTCTCCTCCATCTGACCCGTGGTCTTCTCGGTGACGACCGGGGCCACGATCACGTCGTAGGCTTCGCGCATCAGGATTCCTCCCCGCCCGCTTCGGACGCGGGCTCGGGCTCACGCTGCAGCGGACGTCGCTTTGCACGCTCCTCCTTCACGGGAGCGTCGCCCAACCCCTCGAGCGCAGCCTCCTCGATGACCAGCGTCCCGGACCACACCACGTCGTAGGGCGACTCGGTGCCGAAGGGCAGGACCCGCACCCCGGGAAGGTTGCGTCCCGACAGGTAGAGCTCGCGGTTCACGCCGTGGGTCAGGAAGAGGACCTTGCCGGGCTGGTCGAGCTTGCCGAGCAGTTCGGTCAGATCGCGCGTTCTGGGCGCCTCGAAGTCGAAGCCTTCGATGACGGCCACCCGTCCCGCTTCCGCCCGGCTGTTGAAGGCCGACGTGCGAGCCAGGGCGCGGATGCGCTTCGGGAGTCTCTGAGTCCAGGAGCGGGGCTGCGGGGGAAACGCCCTGCCACCGCCTCTCCACTGGACGGCGCGTATGGTGCCCTGGCGGGCCCGCCCCGTGCCCTTCTGGCGCCACGGTTTGCGGCTGCCGCCCCTGACCGCGCTGCGGTTCTTCTTCGAGGCGCTCCCCTGGCGCTGGTTCGCCAGGTAGGCGGTGACCGCCTGGTGGAGCGCACCCTCGTGGATCACGCCGTTGAAGAGCGAACCCGGGAGCGTCACCTCCGACCCGGCGGAACCGTCCGTCTTGAAGTAGGGAGCCTGGTACATTGGATTATGCCCGAATCAGGACGTAGCTGTTCCTGCTGCCTGGAACCCCTCCGCCGATGAAGAGCAGGTTCCGCTCCGAATCGATCCGCACCACCTCCAGGTTGCGGATCGTCCTTCTCTTTCCGCCCATGCGACCGGGGAGCTTCTTCCCCTTGATCACGCGGGACGGGTCGGTGCCCGGACCCATCGAGCCCGGGTTGCGGGACATCGGGTGGCCGTGCGAAGCAGGCCTTCCGCTGAATCCGTGCCGCTTCACGACACCCTGGAATCCGCGGCCCTTGGAAACCCCGGTCACCTTCACCTTCTGGCCTGCCTCGAACAGCTCGACCGTCAACTGCTGGCCGGGTTCGTAGGCGCCCCCCGCCTCGGGCGCGAATTCGCGCAGGAGACGGGGTGCCGCGTCCAGACCGGCCTGGGCGGCGTGGCCGAGTTCGGCCCTGGCTGAACGCTTGTGCTTCCGCTCGCCGAACCCGACCTGGACCGCTTCGTAGCCGTCGGTGTCCCGGCTCTTGACCTGGACCACGGTACAGGGTCCGGCCTCCACCACCGTCACGGGGACGGACCGCCCCTCGTCCGTGAAGACCCGCGTCATTCCGATCTTCCTGCCGATCAATCCTGGCATCGCTCAGTCCACCTTGATCTCGACGTCCACGCCGGCCGGAAGATCGAGCTTGGTCAGCGCGTCGATGGTCTGTGGGCGGCTCTCGACGATATCGATGAGGCGCTTGTGGGTCCTGAGCTCGAACTGCTCCCGGCTCTTCTTGTCGATGTGCGGCGAACGCAGCACGGTCCACCTCTGGCGCCTCGTGGGCAGGGGGATGGGTCCGCGGATCGTGGCGCCCGTCTTCTGCGCGGTGCGCACGATGTCGGCGGCCGTCTGGTCCACCACCCAGTGGTCGAAGGCCTTGAGACGGATCCGGATCCGGTTGCTCATACCCTTGGTTGCCGACCCCTGCCGTGCCTTTGCCGGCGGGGGCCCCGTGCCGCGTGTCTGTGCCATGTTCCCGTATCCCTCTACTCAATGATGGAGGTGACGACGCCGGCGCCCACGGTTCGGCCGCCCTCCCGGATCGCGAAGCGAAGCTCCTCGTCCATCGCGATCGGCGTGATCAGCTCCA
>JAPPNO010000002.1 GCA_028873845.1 Gemmatimonadota bacterium
GCCTTCGACTCCCCTAAAGATAGCGGTCGCGGTTTTCTGCGGCGCAGACTCCTAGAAGCCGATCGGGGGAACCCAGCTGCCGGGTTCGGGGACCCGCGTGGGCGCGGCCAGAACGATCTCCTTCATCTCGCGCACGGCCCGCTCCAGCCCCACCAGCACCGCGCGCGAAACCACGCTGTGCCCGATGTTGAGCTCCTCTATGTGCGGCAGGGCGGCGACCGGGACCACGTTCTCGTAGGTGAGGCCGTGGCCGGCGTGGACCGCCAGGCCCAGGGCGTGGCCGCGGGCCGCCGCGCCGGCCAGCCGGGTGAGCTCGGCGGCCTTCTCGCCGTCGCCGGACGCGTTGGCGTATTCGCCCGTGTGGAGCTCCACGGCGTTGGCGCCGAGGGCGGCGGAACGGTCGAGGGCATCGGGGTCGGGGTCGATGAAGAGCGAGGTCCGGGTCCCGGCCGCCTCGAGACGGCGGAGCGACGCGCCCACGGCGTCCCGCACCGAAGCGGAGGCCAGGTTGAGGCCGCCCTCGGTGGTGACCTCTTCGCGCTTCTCGGGCACCAGCGTGGCCTGCATGGGCGCGAGCGCCACGGCGATGTCGACCACGGGGTCGGCGGCGGCGAGCTCGAAGTTGATCCCGGTGCGTACCGTCTCGGCGAGGAGGCGCACGTCGCGGTCGTTGATGTGGCGACGGTCTTCGCGCAGGTGGATGGTGATGCCGTCGGCGCCGCCCAGCTCGGCCAGCACGGCCGCGCGGACCGGGTCGGGCTCGTCGGTGCGGCGCGCCTGCCGTACGGTGGCGACATGGTCGATGTTGATGTACAGCCTCATGCCGTGGACTCCTTTGTGGGGATCAGCCTCGAAATGTACCAGCGCGGCCGCCGGGCGAGACCCGTTGGGGGTTCCCGGGCGGCTACCCACACTCGGTGACGCGCACGCCGCCCCGCGACCGGAGCCGTCCGATCAGCGCGGGCGGCGCCTTCGCGACCACCGTGAGCGTATGCCCGTCCTGGGAGCGCGAAAGCACCTCCCCTTCCTCGTAGAGCGCAGCCAGCGCCTTCCCCTCCCCCGCGGGCATCTCCACGCTCACCCTGCGCAGCCGGGACCGGACGCGGTCGCGCAGCTCCGACCGAAGCGGCTTCAGCGTCGAGGGCCTGAGCGCCGAGGTGAAGACCGTGGCGCGCGAACCGGGGGCGGCGGCCCGCCTTCGAAGCGCCAGCAGCTCGTCGCCGGGAAGAAGGTCGATCTTGTTGAACACCACGATGCGGGGACGTTTTCGGATGCCGAGATCCTCCAGCACCGAACGCACCACCGCCCTCTGGGCGTCCCGGTCCGGGTGCGAGGCGTCGATTACGTGCAGCAGCACGTCCGCCTCGCGGGCCTCCTCCAGCGTGGACCGGAAGGAGGCGACGAGGTGGTGGGGGAGCTTGCGGATGAAGCCGACGGTGTCGGTGACCAGCGCTTCGTGCCCGTTGTCGAGGGGGACGACGCGGGTCGAGGCGTCCAGCGTGGCGAACAGGCGGTCCTCGATGAACTGTTCGGTGCCCGAGAGCGCCTGCAGGACGGACGACTTTCCTGCGTTCGTGTACCCCACCAGCGCCGTGCGAAACCGCCCCTCCCTGCGCTTGCGGCGGGTGGCCTCGGCCCGCGCGACGGCCTTGAGCTTGCGCCGCAACTCGGCGATGCGGGTGCCGATGAGCCTCCGGTCGGTCTCGAGCTGCGTCTCGCCGGGACCCCGCAGTCCGATCCCCCCGCGAATGCGCGAGAGGTGGATCCACATGCGCCTGAGCCGGGGAAGCAGGTACTGGAGCTGCGCCAGTTCGACCTGCAGACGGGCCTCGTAGGTGCGCGCCCGGGTGGCGAAGATGTCCAGGATCAGCTCGGCGCGGTCCATGACCCGCACACCGCACAGCGTCTCCAGGTTCTTGCCCTGCGCGGGGGTCAGCTCGTCGTCGAAGATGACCAGGTCGGCCTCGCGTTCCCGCACCAGCTCGGCCAGTTCGCCGGCCTTGCCCCTGCCGAGGTAGTACCGTGGCCTGGGCGAATCCAGGCGCTGCGCCAGCCGGCCCACGACCAGTCCGCCGGCCGTGTCGGTCAGCCGGGTTAGCTCGGCCAGGTGTTCCGTGCCGTCGCCGGCTCCGCCGCCGCTCCGTGGTGTAGCGACGAGAATCGCCCGCTCGACGGGCGTCTGCATGTCCAGGAGCTGGGTCGGAATGGCGGGCTACCTCCTCTTGCGGGCCCACTCGGCCAGGCGCCGCCGCAGCTCGGCCTCCCAGCCGGCGTCGCCGGGATCGTAGAAGCTCTCGCCGGTCATGCCATCGGGCAGGTAGTGCTGGCGCGACACGCCGCCGGGCTGGTCGGGGTCGTAGAGGTAGTCCTCGCCATGCCCGAGATCCTTCATGAGGCGCGTCGGGGCGTTGCGAAGGTGGAGGGGGACGGCTTCGCCGGGGGTCTCGCGGGCCCGGTTCAGCGCCCTGCCCCACCCCTTGTACAGGCGGTTCGACTTGGGGGCACCGGCCAGGTACACGGCGGCCTGGGCGAGCGCCAGCTCCCCTTCGGGCGACCCCAGGAAGCGGTAGGCGTCCCGGCAGGCCATGGCAACGCCCACGGCGTGGGGATCCGCAAGGCCGATGTCTTCCGACGCCATGCGCACCAAGCGGCGCGCTATGTACAATGGGTCTTCACCCGCGTCGAGCATGCGGCCCAGCCAGTAGAGCGCGGCGTCGGGGTCGCCGCCGCGCACGGACTTGTGCAACGCCGAGATGTGGTCGTAGTGCTGGTCGCCGGACTTGTCGTAGACGGCGAAGCGGCGCTGGACGGCGGTCTCGACGGTTTCCAGGGTGAGGGTGCCGTCTTCGCCCGCCAGTCCGGCGGCTCGTTCCAGAATCCCGAGTGCGCGCCGCGCGTCGCCGTCCGCGGCTTCGGCGATTCGGTCGATGATGCCGGCGGCGGCGGAGATGCCGGTGCCGCCCAGGCCGCGGCCGCCGTCGGCGAGGGCGTCCGCGACAATGCGGGCGAGGTCCCGGGGGGACAGGGAATCGAGGACGACGACGGGGGCGCGGGAAAGCAGCGGACGCACGACCTCGAAGCTGGGGTTTTCCGTAGTGGCGCCGATGAGGACGATGTCGCCGGTCTCGACAACGGGCAGGAAGGCGTCCTGCTGCGCCTTGTTGAACCGGTGGATCTCGTCGCAGAAGAGGATGGTTCCGCGTCCGGTCGCCTGGCGGCGGGTGCGCGCCTCGGCGATGATCTCGCGTACCCGCGCGACCCCCTCGGTGACCGCGCTGAATGCCACGAAGGATGCGTCGGCCGAGCCGGCCACGAGGCGGGCCAGGGTGGTCTTCCCCGAGCCGGGCGGTCCCCACATGATGAAGCTCGACACCTGCCCGCTCTCGATCATGGCGCGTAGTGGGCCTCCCGGGCCGACGACCTTTTGCTGGCCGCGGAACTCGTCCAGGGTGAGGGGGCGCATGCGGGCGGCGAGGGGGGCGGGGTGGGCGGGGTCGGAGGGAGAGCGGGTGGCGTGGGAAGGTCCCCGGGCGGGATCGGTGGTGTGCGGGCGTCCGCCCGCCGCAGGGTCGCCGCCGGGGAAGAGTTCGAGGGTGTCGGTCATCGTGGCGGCCGCGCCGGTTTCATGGCCGCGACCTTCTGCAGCAGGGTGGCGCGGTCGTTCAGCGCCGGGTCTTCCCATACGGCCTCCAAGAGGGAGCGCAGGGCAGCGCCGATACCGGGGCCGGGAAGCCAACCCTGCGCGACCAGGTCGCGTCCCGCGACGGGGAGGTCGCCGACACTCGTGGGGATGCCGGCGGCGCGGTCGCCCCGGATGCCGGCGGCGACCCGATCGACCTTGTCCGTGTCGGTGCACGTCGGAGCGGCCCGGGCGACCGCCCGCCAGATGCGGAGCATGTCCTCCACGCCCGACGGTCCCGATCGAGCGATGTCGGCCACCCACCGGCGCCTCGCAAACGGATCGGCCGCAATCCCCGCCGCCGGCGCCAGACCTCCGCGGGCCGCCGCTCCGATTCTCTCCGCGTCCGCGTTGGAGAAGCGCAGGCGGGTGAGGAGGCCGGCGACCCGGCCAGGGGTCGCATCCCCCGGCTTCATGCCGAACAGGAGGAGGGCCGCCATGCGGAGCAGCCAGTCACCCCGATCGAGGACGTCCACGGTTGCCAACGCCTCCGGCGACACGCCTTCCCGAAGCTCGGGGAGGATTCGCGCCAGCGCTCCCGACCGCTGGTACAACACCAGCGACCGGGATGGATGCGGCCCGGCGAGCACCTTCTGCAGTTCTTCGCGGACCCGTTCCATCGACAGCCTCGACAGTCCCGGCACGGCCTCCACCAGGCCGTCCCAGGTGGCCGGGTCGATCCTCATGTCGAGCGCACCGGCGAAGCGAAGTCCGCGCAGGACGCGCAGATAGTCTTCGCGGAAGCGTTCCCGGGGCGATCCGACCGCACGCAGGACGCGGTCCTGCAGGTCTTCGCGGCCACCGTGAAGGTCGCGCAGTTCCCGGTGGCGCGGATGCCACGCCATGGCGTTCACCGTGAAATCACGCCGCGCCAGGTCCTCGTCCAGGGTCTGGGCGAAGGCCACCCTCGCCTTGCGTCCGTACGTGATCACATCGTGGCGGAAGGTGGTGACCTCGTAGAGGACTTCGTCGGAGCCGAAGACCCCGATCGTTCCGTATTCCTCGCCGAGACGTACGGTCCGCCGCCCAAAGAGCCGCCGCACCTGGCCCGGCGTGGCACGCGTGGCAAGATCCCAGTCCCCCGCGCCGGCACGAATTCCCTGGAGCGCATCCCGTACCGCTCCCCCGACGGCCCAGGTCTCGAATCCCTCGTCCTCGAGCTTCCTGATCAGTGCGCGTACGGCATCCGGGACTCGGATCCGCGGTTCGGGCGCCCCGCCGCTGTCGGACAGGCCTCGCCGTCCCTTCTCCGTTCCTTCATATGTCACTTTAGATTTCACCCTGCAAGCACCGATCCCCCATTGACATTGAGTATCTCGCCCGTGATGTGACGGGCCAGTGGCGAGCAGAGCATGACGATCGGACCGGCCACGTCCTCGGCGGTCGCGACCCTGCCGATCGGGATGGCCGCCTCGATCGCCGCCCGGTCTTCGCCCCGGAGCGCATCCTCGGACATCTCGGTATCGATCCACCCGGGGGCCACCGCGTTGACGGTGATGCCCCGCCCTCCCACCTCGCTGCAGAGCCCCTTCACCAGTGAAATGATCGCGCCCTTGCTCGCGGCGTAGTCCGAGTGGCAGGCCTCGCCCCGCTGTCCCGCCGTCGAGCTGACCAGCACCACGCGGCCGCCGTCGGCCATGCGGCGAATCGCCCCGCGGGTCGTGAAGAAGATCGAGTCCAGGTTCACGGCGATGGTGCGATGCCAACGCTCGTCGTCCATTTCGGACAGGGGAATGTCGGCCACCGGCCAGATTCCCGCGTTGCCGACGAAGATGTCGAGTCCCCCGAATTCCTCGTCGACGCGGCGGAAGAGACGGTCCGCGGCGGCCCGGTCGGAGAGATCGCCGGCTTCGGCCCAGCCGCGCACCCCCAGGGCACAGGCCTCGTCGACCACGCGGCGTGCCTCGTCCGCACGGCTCCGGTATGAAATCCCCACATCGGCGCCGGCCCGCGCAAGAAGTCGCACGGTCGCGGCTCCCACACCGCGCGACCCCCCCGTCACCAGCGCACGTTTTCCGGCCAGATCCAGGTTCACACCCGTCACTCTTGTTCCTCCATGGCGGATTTTTCGACGTAGTCGCACACAATATGGCCGATCGCGAGGTGGATTTCCTGTGCGCGCGAGATTCGGCCGGTGGGCACGACTACGGAAACGTCAACCAGGGAGCGCAGACGTCCGCCTCCCCGGGCCAGGAGCGCGACGGTGGAGAGCCCCGCCCGCGACGCGGCCCCGGCGGCCCGGATCAGGTTCTCCGACTCCCCGGATGTCGAGAGCAGGACGAGCAGGTCTCCGGGTCTTCCCAGTGCCTCCACCTGTCGGGCGAAGACCTGGTCATAGCCGAGGTCGTTGGCGCACGCCGTAAGTACCGAGGTGTCGGTGGTGAGGGCGATGGCCGGAAGCGCCCGGCGGTCCCTGACGAGCCGGACCACGTACTCGGCGGCCAGGTGCTGGGCGTCGGCCGCGGATCCCCCGTTGCCACAGAAAAGGAGCTTGCCGCCCGCCTCGACGGTGGCACGGGCGAGTTCGGCGCAGGCCGCGATCTCGGCGCCGTGAAAGTCGGCCGTCATCCGGACCAGCTCCGACAGCTGATACAGTTCGTCCCTGGCGAATCCCGCGATGTCAGACATCGGACCACCTTCCGGCCGAGTGGGAGAGGGGTTCGCGGATCGCCAGCGGGGGCACCGGCAACGGACGCTTTCCCTCGAAGAGACGGGCGGGGTTGACACGCGCGAGCAGGTCGAGCTGGGGATTGCCGCCGAGGCGTCGCAGTTCGTCCGTGCCCGGTTCGAGGTAGAGTGTATAGCCGCGCCGACCATGGAAATCGGACGAGAGATAGTCGACAAGACCCTGCTGGAGGAAGCGGCGCACCAGCGCCCTGGGTTTTGGACCGTACTGGCCCGTCAGCGAGCCGTAGTTCGACTGCAGATAGGCACCTGCATCCTTCCACGCGTGCACGATACGCAGTTCCCGGTCGATCCCGTGGTAGCGCTCGGGGTGGGCAAGAACCGGGATGTAGCCCGAATCGACCAGCCGCGAGAGCATGTCGGGCGAACCCAGCCGGGCCATGAACGCCGGCCATTCGACGAGGACGAAGTCCGTGCCGCCGAGGCGCATGCGGGGGTGCGAGAGATCCGGTGCGGGCGCATCGAGCCTGACCTCGAAGCCCCGCCTGAAATCGAGCCCTGGCCAGGTCGCCCGCACCGCGTCCCGGACGCGCCGCCACCTGCGGTCCATGTAGTCCATGGCGGGGTCGAACCGGGAGCTGGTGAGGAGGGAAGCGCGGAAGTGGGGGGTGGTGATGATCCTGTCGACGCCCGCCGCGGTCATGAGGCCGATCGCGTGCAGGGAGTCGTCCAGGTTGCGAGAGCCGTCGTCCACGGTCGGGACGAGGTGGCTGTGGAAGTCGGCGTAGCCGCCGGTCACCCCGGCTTTCCGGGGGTCCATTCCCTTGCGATCCGTCTGGTGATGTCGTCCAGCGAGGCCCCACCGCTCCCGCGTACCGCCCGGAGGCACGCGTAGGTGAGGTAGGCGTCGGCGGTCAGAAGGGCGAATCCGGCGTCACGGCTCCGGGTATCGCCGGCGTTGTACGCCTCGATCTGCGCCTCGGCGGCGGCGAGCAGGTTGGCGAGCGACACCGGGCCCTTCAAGTCGAGGAACGATCGAAAGGCAGCCGGGACCGGGCGGCCCTGGCGATCGATCCACTCGGCGACAGTCACGTCCGGGCTCCCTGTGCGAGTTCCCGTATCACTTCCGCCCCGCACCGCACCGCCTCATCCAGTCCGTCCGCGTCGCCCACCCCGGCCTGCGCCATGTGCGGACGCCCCCCTCCCCGCCCCCCCACCTTCGCGGCCACCTCCCTGACGATCTCGTCCGCCCTCAGCCCGGCGGCGATCGCGCCATCCGTGGCGAACGCGAAGAGCGAATGCTTTCCCCCGGGCATCTCCGCCGCCACCACCGCCACACCCGCGTCCCGCGAGTTCCTGAACGTGTCGCCCCATTTTCGCACATCGCCCGCGTTGCGCACCCTCATGCGCACCCCCCGGTATCTCACGGGACGGCCCCCCGCCTCGATCTCGGCCTCGGCCAGCACATCGGCGCCCCCCGAACCGTGCCGGCGCAGGTCGTCGACCAGCGTCTCGAGGACGGCCTTCTCGGCCAGGAGTTCGCCGACGCGGCGCTCCACATTCTCCGGCTGTGCCTTTACGGCGACCGCCAGCTCCTCGACGCGATCCTTGTATCGGGCCAGGTACTCGAAGGCCTTGCGGCCGGTCAGCGCCTCGATTCGCCGCACGCCGCCGCCCACTCCGGTCTCGGAGGTGATCTTGAACAGCCCGACCTCACCCGTGCGGCGGACGTGGGTGCCGCCGCAGAGTTCCATGCTGACGCCGGGAATCTCCACGACGCGCACCTCGTCGCCGTACTTCTCGCCGAAGAGCGCCATCGCGCCGGCTTCGACGGCCTCGGCGAAGGCGCGGGTTTCGGTGAGGACCGGGTGGTTGACCCAGATCCCCTCGGCAACCATGCGCTCAACCGCGCGGATCTCGGCGGGCGTCATCGGCGCGGTGTGGGAGAAGTCGAAGCGGAGCCGGTCCGGGGCGACGAGGGAGCCGCGCTGGACCACGTGGTCGCCGAGGACGGAACGCAGGGCCGCGTGGAGGAGGTGGGTGGCGGTGTGGTTGCGTTCGGTGTCGCGGCGGGTGGGGACGTCGACCCGGGCGGTGACGGTGGTGCCGAGGACGGATTCGCCGGGGAAGTCGCCGGTGGGTGCGCCGCGGAGGATGACGTGGTCGCCGTCGCGCAGGACCTGAGCGACGTCCATGGACCAGGTGTCGGTGAAGACGCGGCCCCGGTCGGAGACCTGGCCGCCGGACTCGAGGTAGAAGGGGCGGTGTTGGAGGATCAGGTCGGTTTGGTCGCTTTGGGTGCGGAGGCCGACGACGGTGGTTTGGGCGTCGAGGGTATCGTAGCCAACGAAACTGCTCTTCGGATGGATGACATCGAGGGAGGCCTTGGCTCTCACCCCGGAGACGACAGCGCGCCCACTGGTTTCCACCCCTCTCGACCTCTCCCTCTGCCCCTCCAACGCCTCCTCGAACCCCGCCATGTCCACCCCATACCCCCGCTCCTCCGCCACGATCCGCGTCAGATCCGGCGGAAACCCGAAGGTATCATACAACTTGAACACCTCGGCCCCCGGAATCACCGGCCGCCCCGCCGTGGCCCCGCCCACCCTCGGCGCAACCCCCGCCAACCTCTCCATCCCCCCGTCAATCGTCCCCAGGAACCGCTCCTCCTCCCCCCGCACCGCCGCAAGCACATTCTCCCGGCGACCCCCCAGCCCCGGATACGCCCCCTCCATCAAGTCGATCACCCGATCCACCACCTCGACCAGCGTCGGCTCCCGCCTCCCCAGCAGCCACGCATGCCGCACCCCCCGCCGCAGAATCCTCCTCAGCACATACCCACGCCCCTCGTTCGACGGAAACACGCCGTCACCCAGCAGAAACGCCACCGCCCGCGCATGATCCGCCAGCACCCTGTACGACACCCCCTCCTCCGAGTCCGCCTCATACGCCCGCCCCACCACCTCCGCCACCCTCTCCACCAGCGGCACGAACAGATCCGTGTGATAGTTGCTCCCCACTCCCTGCATCACCACCGCGAGCCGCTCCAGCCCCAGCCCCGTATCTATACTCGGCGCCGGCAGCGGCGTCTGCTCGCCCGACGCATCCCGGTCGAACTGCATGAAGACCAGGTTCCAGAGCTCCAGAAACTCGCCCGCCTCGCCCCTGCGCTCGAACTCATCCTTCCCCGGAATCGTCCCCCACTCCTCCCGCGGCCGCAGATCGTAGTGGATCTCCGAGCAGGGACCGCATGGCCCGGTGTCGGCCATCTGCCAGAAGTTGTCCTTGTCGCCGAGCCGGTAGATCCGCTCGGGCCCCACCCCGGCCACGTCGGTCCACAATCCCGCCGCCTCATCGTCGGTGTGGTGCACGGTCACGAACAGCCGGTTCGGATCCAGCCCCATCTCGACGGTCAGAAACTCCCACGCATAATCGATCGCGTCGCGCTTGAAGTAGTCGCCGAAGGAGAAATTGCCCAGCATCTCGAAGAAGGTGTGGTGCCGCGCCGTGCGTCCCACCTCCTCCAGGTCGTTGTGCTTGCCGCCCGCGCGCACGCACTTCTGCGAGGTCGCCGCGCGAACGAACGGCAGTTTCTCCTCACCCAGAAAGGCCCCCTTGAACTGGACCATCCCGGCGTTGGTGAAGAGCAGCGTCGGGTCGTTCGCGGGCACCAGGGGTGAACTCGGGCGCACGGAGTGGCCGCGGGCCTCGAAGTACTCGAGGAACCTCCGGCGGATTTCAGCGGATTTCATGGGACGACGAGAATCGGAGCCACTCCGGTATCGATCGGGTCAGCGGCGGGTCGGTGAGAGCGCCGGACACGGGCCCGGCAAGACGCCTAAAGCTAGCCCAACGGGCGCGGCCACTTCCAGATGACCCGGGACCGCATACCTGTCAGCGATGTCGCCGCCCACCCGCCGCCGCGGCAAAAGGCGGGACGCGAGCATGTCAGATTGGGACACCGGCTGGATCAGCCCCGGCACGGAAAGACCCGCGGCATGGCCGGCTGGGTCGCCTATACCTCAGACCACCTTCACCGCTGGCGCCTCGTCTCCGCTCTCCTGCTCTTCCTCCTCCCGGATCCCGAGCGCCACCAGCAGCCGCCCCTCGATCTCCCCGGCCACGTCGCGGTTCTCCTTGAGGAACGTCCGCACGTTCTCCTTCCCCTGCCCCAGCCGCAGATCACCATACGAGAACCACGACCCCGACTTCTCCACGATCCCCCGCTCCACGCCGATGTCGATCAACAGCCCCGTGTGACTGATGCCCTGCCCGTACAGAATGTCGAACTCGGCCTGTTTGAAGGGGGGCGCGCACTTGTTCTTGACCACCTTGACGCGGGTGCGGTTTCCGATCACCTCCGGCCCGTCCTTGAGGGCCCCGATGCGGCGGATGTCCATGCGCAGGGAGGCGTAGAACTTGAGCGCGCGGCCCCCGGAAGTCGTCTCGGGGCTGCCGAACATGACGCCGATCTTCTCGCGGATCTGGTTGGTGAAGATGACGGCCGCGTTGGAGCGGCTCACCGCGCCGGTCAGCTTCCTGAGCGCCTGGCTCATCAGCCGCGCCTGCAGGCCCACGTGCGAGTCGCCCATCTCGCCCTCGATCTCGGCCCTCGGCACCAGCGCCGCGACCGAGTCGACCACGATCACGTCGACCGCGTTGCTGCGAATGAGCACCTCGGCGATCTCCAGCGCCTGCTCGCCAGTGTCGGGCTGCGAGACCAGGAGGTTGTCCACATCGATCCCGAGCTTGCGCGCGTACTGGATGTCGAGCGCGTGCTCGGCGTCGATGAACGCCGCGATGCCCCCGTCGCGCTGCGCGTTGGCGATGACATGAAGGCACAGCGTCGTCTTGCCCGACGACTCGGGGCCGTATATCTCGCTGATCCTTCCCTTCGGCACCCCGCCCACCCCGATCACCGCGTCCAGGTTGATGGCGCCCGTCGAGATCGCGTCGATCTGGAGGTTGGCCCCCTCCGCGCCCATGCGCATGATCGCGCCCCGTCCGTACGACCGCTCGATCTGGGTCAGGGCCGTGTTGAGCGCCTTCTCCTTCTGCTGCTTGTCCTTGCCGTTCGTGGTGGACGTCCTCTTGCTGGACATCGGCTGTCTGGGCATCGATGGAACCTCTTCCTCGCGGCGGGGGGTTGTCTGTGCTAATACCGAAGATAACACGAAACCTCTCCGGGTCAAGGTCGACGGAGGCGTGATCCGCGCCCGCTTCGCGGCACCCGCCCGGCCCACCCCTGGAACCCCGGAACCGTTTCCAATACGGGCAAGCTACCTTCTATTGACGGGCGCATACATGTCACAATCGGCCAACTTTCACAAAGACGCTCGATAGAATCCCAAATGGGCAAGTCACAGATCCACGAATACGACCTCGTGGCCATCGGCGGCGGCACCGGCGGCCTGGTCACGGCCGCGGGCGCGGCCTACCTCGGCATGAAACCCGCCATCGTCGAGAAACACGCGCTCGGCGGCGACTGCCTCTGGACCGGCTGCGTCCCCTCCAAGGCCCTCATCGCCTCGGCCCGTCTTGCCCGGCAGATGGACCGCGCCGCCGCCCTCGGCCTCACCCCCAACGGCGCCCGCCACGACTTCCGCGCCGTCATGGAACGGATGCGGGCCGCGCGCGCCACCGTCGCGCACCACGACGACCCCGAACGCTTCCGCGCGATGGGCGTCGCCGTCCACTTCGGGGCCGCGCGCTTCCTCGACCCCAACACGGTCGAAGTCGACGGCGGGGCCACCCTGCGCTCCAGGCGTTTCGTCATCGCCACGGGCGCGGTCCCCGCCATCCCCCCCATCCCCGGCCTCGCGGATGTCGGCTACTGGACCTACGAGACCGTCTTCGACGAGAACGAGCTCCCCGATTCGATCGCGATCATGGGCGGCGGGCCCATCGGGGTCGAGTTCGCGCAGGTCTTCGCGCGGCTGGGCTCGAAGGTCACCATCCTCGAGATGATGCCGCGCATCCTGATCAAGGAGGACCGGGACGTGGCGGCGTTCATGCAGAACCTCCTCGAAGCGGAGGGGATCGGGGTCCGCACCGGCGCCGGGGTGAGCCGCGTGAGCTCGCAGAACGGGCGCGCGGTGCTCGAGACGGACGACGGTGGCCGCATCGAGGTGGACCGGGTATTCGTCGCGACCGGGCGCCGCCCCTGCATCGACGGCCTGAACCTCGACGCCGCCGGGATTCGGACCGGCATGGGCGCGGTCATCGTCGACAAGCACCTGCGCACCAGCTCCAAATCCGCGTGGGGGGTGGGCGACGTGGCCGGAGGACTCCACTTCACTCATGTCGCGGAGCACATGGCCAAGGTCGCGCTCCGCAACTCGGTCCTCCCCGCGAAGACGAAGATCCGCTACGACAGCGTCCCCTGGGTCACCTACACCGACCCCGAGGTCGCCCACATCGGCATGTCGGAAGACGAGGCGGCGGACGCCGGGGGCACGACGTACCGCTACGAGATGGACGACCTGGACCGCGCCATCGTGGACGGCTCGGCGGTCGGGTTCGTCAAGATCTCGGCGGACCGCAAGGGCAAGGTGATCGGCGCGACGATCGTGGCCCACGGCGCCGGGGACCTACTCATGCCCCTCGTCCTCGCCAAACAGCACGGCCTGAGCCTGAGCAAGGTCAACGGCACCATCTACCCCTACCCCACCATGGTCGAGGGCGTGAAGCGCGCCTCGGGAGAGTACATGCGCTCGCGCCTCGACACGGCCGGGGGGAGGACACTCAAGAAGGTGATTCAATGGCTGAAATAGACGCGACGCAGGGGGCGGAAAGCACGGACCGAAGGGTGCTTGACGCCGACGGAGAGGCGCGCGAGCCGGCCACCCGGCCGCAGGACGCCCGGGGCCGCACCGGAGCCCTTTTGAAACTGGGCGCCCTGGTCGTCCTGATCCTCGGCGGCTACCTGATCCTCAGGGCGACGCCGGCGGGTGCCTACCTGTCCCGCGAAGGGATCGGCGACGGGATCGACTGGTTGCGGGGGAACCCCTGGGCCCCACCGATCTTCGTCGGCATCTACGCCACCGCGACGGCGCTGGCCATCCCCGGCACCATCCTGACGCTGGCCGGTGGCGCCGTCTTCGGCTTCTATTGGGGGACCCTCTACAACTTCATCGCGGCCAACATCGGTGCCAACGCGGCCTTCCTCATCGCCCGCTCGCTGGGCGGAGACGCGGTCCGGCGCCTCATCGGAAAGGATTCGAAAGTGCTGAGCAAACTCGACGCCATCGTCGAACGACACGGATTCCAGGGACTGCTCACCCTCCGTCTGATCCCGCTGGTCCCCTTCAACGCCCTCAACTTCGGCTCCGGGCTCATGTCGCTGCGGTGGCGCCACTATGCGGTCGCCACGCTGATCGGCATCCTGCCGGGCACGGCCATCTACACCTTCTTCGCCGACGCGCTGCTGCAGGGCTCGCAGGAGGCTTCGCGGGATGCTCTGGTACGGCTGTTCGTGGCCGGGGGGCTCCTGGTCCTGCTGAGCTTCCTGCCCGCGATTCTGAAGAAGATGAACGTGCGTCTCCCCGGCATGTCAACCATGGTTGTCTTTTTGTCAACTGCAGTTGTCTCCATGGGGGGATTCGGGCTGGTTGGAGGCGCCAGAGCCGCTTCCGCGCAACAGCTTCCGGACCACAACGGGTTCACCGATGTGCTGGCCCCGGTCGTCGTCGGCTCCCAGGTCGACTACGCGAAGCTGGCCGCGGACGACGCGCGGCTCAGGGCCTACCTGGACCGGCTCGCGGCGACCGACATCGCCGCGGTCACCGGCGCCTCGCAGGACGAGCAGTTGGCCTTCTGGATCAATTCCTACAACGCCTGCATGCTCAAGCGCGTGATCGAGCACTACCCGATCAAGAAGGCCGGCGGCTTTCACGGGCTGAAGAACCGGGCCGCGGGAAGGCCCGCCAACTCCGTCTGGCAGATCCAGGACGTCTTCACCGGCGACCACTGCGTCGTGGCCGGGGAGGAGCGTTCGCAGGACGAGATCGAGCACGAGATCATCCGGCCCATGGGCGACCCCCGCATCCACCTGGCCGTCAACTGCGCCGCGTGGAGCTGTCCCCCGCTGATCGACCGTGCCTACCTGGCGGAGACGCTGCAGGAGCAGTTGGACGAACGGGTGAGGTCCTTCATGGCAGACGCCGAGCACTTCGACGTGACGACCGAGGGGGACAGGGCTACCGTGCGCGTCAACAAGGTGCTCGACTGGTTCAAGGAGGATTTCGGGGGGAACAACGAGGGGGTCAAGGCGTTCTTCGCGGAGTTTGCCGACGGGCACCAACGGGAGGCGCTGCTCGATCCCGAGACGAAGGTGGAGTTCTTCGACTACGACTGGACGCTGAACGACATCTCCGCGCGGTAGGTAGTGGGGGACCTGCGCGGGGATGGGCGTTGACGGCCGCCTGGTGACCTTCGCGGGCGAGCCGGTCCACTCGCGGTCCGCCGAGATCGGGGTGGTGATTCCGGCGGTGGACGAGGAGGAGCATCTTCCCGGGTTGCTGGGGGACCTGTCGGGGCTGGGGCTCGAAAGCGTGGTCGTGGTAGTGGACGGGGGGTCGGGGGACGGGACGGTGGCGGCGGCGAGAGCCGGCGGGGCGCTGGTGGTGAGGAGCCGGCAGGGACGTGGGACGCAACTGAATGCGGGGGCCGCGCTGCTGGCGACGCCGTGGCTGCTCTTTCTGCATGCGGATTCGCGGGTGGGGGACGAGGCTCTCCGGGCGATCGAGGAGCATGTGCGGAGCGATCGGCGGGAGGCGGCCTATTTCGGACTGCTGATCTCGCACCCGGATTTCTACTACCGCCTCATCGAGGGGGGACAGAGGGTGCGGGAGCGGCTGTCGGGGCTTGTGTACGGCGACCAGGGGCTGTTGATCCGGCGCGACCACTTTTTCGCCGCCGGCCCCTACCCCGACGAGCCGATCATGGAGGACGTGACGCTGGTTCGGCGGCTGCGGGGGGAGGGGGAGCTGGTGAAGCTGCCGGCGTCGATTTCCACCAGTGCGCGCCGGTATGAGGAGGAGGGCAAGGTGAGGGGGTGGCTGCGCAATGTGGGATTGATGGGCCGGTTTCTGGCGGGGGGGAAACCGAGGGAGCTTGCGGCGCGGTATCCGGCGCGGCGGCCGGGGGGTGGCAGGCGGAGGGGCACATCCGGCCGCGCCACCCTGCTGGTCTTCGCGAAGGCACCGCGGCCGGGTGAGGTCAAGACCCGGCTGGCGCGGAGCCTGACGCCCAAGGGGACACCCGACTACGACCAGGCGGCGGCAATCTACCGGCGGATGGGGCGGATGATCATTGAAGCGGTGGCGGACGCGCCCGCAACCGTGATGGTGTGCTACGACCCCCCCGGCGGGGAGTCGGAAGTACGGGACTGGCTCGGGCCGGCCGCCGCGGGGTACTGGTCCCAGGGGGAGGGTGACCTGGGCGCGCGCATGTCACGAATGTTCGCGCGCGCATTCGAGCAGGCCGGTCGGGCTGTGGTGATCGGTACGGACACCCCCGCGGTCGGCGCGGAGACGGTCGCCCGGGCGCTGGCCGCGCTCGATGCCGCCGATGTCGTGCTGGGGCCGTCCCGCGACGGGGGATACTACCTGATGGCCCTGCGCGAGGATCGTCCCGAGCTGTTTGCGGGGATCGAGTGGAGCACGGACTGCGTGCTCGCGGAGACGGTGGCGCGGGCAGGGGTCTCGGGATTGCGGGTCACGTTCCTCGAAGTGGAGTCCGACATCGACACCGCTGCGGATCTGGCAGTCCGTCCGGAGGTGGCGGGGCGCGGCCGAGACCGGCGTCCGGAATCCTGATCGGGCGGTTGGACGCTACGCCTCCACCACCTGTTCCGGACCACCCAACTCCCGGATCGCCGCCAGCAGGCGTGCTTCCATCTCCTGCCGATCGGTGCGGGCACGGTCGAGTCCTTCCCTGAGGCGCTTGTCCGCTCGATCCAGCCTCCCACTCAAGCGCTCGTCCACTTCCTGCAGCCGCTCGCCGAAGCGCTTGTCCACCTCCTCCAGCCGCTCGCCAAAGCGCTTGTCCACCTCATCCAGCCGGCCGCCGACCTCCAACCGCATTCGGTCGAACTCGTCCCCAAAGCGCTTGTCCACGTCCTCCAGCTGGCCGCCGACCTCCAACCGCATTCGGTCGAACCCGCCCTCAAGGCGTTTGTCCCAGCGATCCAGCCGCTCGCCAATGTCCTCACCCATTCGGTCGATCCGGTCCCCAAGGCGCTTGTCCCTGCGATCCAGCCGCCTACCAATGTCCTCACCCACTCGGTCGATCCGGTCCCCAAGAGCCTTCAAACCATCCTCGACGTGCCTGAAATCGTTCGCCTTAAGCCGCTCGTACAAGCTGTCCACCGCGTCTCGAGCAGCCCTTTCGGCAACAGGCTGGAACATTCGCAGCAGTGCCCAGAACGCGCCCACGACCGATCCCGCCATGCCGATGAGCAACGCCAGAGTGGGCAACACGTCTCCCCAATCCGGCCAATTCATCTGGACACCCTTCCTCCCCGTGGACTCTGCCTGCTTCATTCTAACACGAACGCGGCACCGACGCCGCTCGTGGGCTCAGTGCCAAGATCGGTCCGGGGAGCGGGCGCACACATGGTCGGATGGGACGGTAGCGACTATGGTCCTGCGATCAGGGTATCAGCAGCACGAGGCCGGAATGATGAACACCCAGACCTCGCCCGAGCCCACCGTCCACGGCTGCGACAGCACTTCTCCCCCTGCCAGGAACCTGATCCGCAGCTGGATCTCGGGAAGGTACCACGTCAACCGGAAGGTGGCCTCGCCCTTGCCACGCACGATACCGAGACGTCTCGCGCCGTATTCCTGGGAGAGGTAGACCGTCGCCTGGTTGAAGTTGTCGTTCCGCACCTTGATGACCACCTCGCTGCCTTCCTCCCCGGGGGCACCGCCGGTCGTGATGCATCCGGCGGCGAAAAGGAGGACCGCGAGGGGGAGCCTGCGGAAAGCGGGACTGCCGGCGAACATTGTGGCCTCCTCCTGGTGCTGGCACAGAGTGCTGTCAGACTCCCTCACCGCCGGTACGGCTGCCAGGCACCGGGCCTGACAGGCACGTGCAGCACCGAGAACGGAGGCTCGGCACCGCGGACTGCAAACAGTGGCACGCCACCGTGTTCCCCTACTCGCACGATTTCGCGGCAATTGAGCGGAGAGGGGTCGCCCGTTTGTATGTAGTCACCGTTGTCAAACCGAATCGGCTGACCCGCCTCGAACCATTCGTGCCCCTCCGCGTAACGCCCCGCAAACACCAGGCCGGGCGGCAGTTCCCGAACCGGGACCCACGGGGGGCCGACCAGGGTGTCCCCCGCCGCCGTCACCCGAATGCCGACGCTCTCGCCGGTCGAGAGACAGAGTGCTCCGGCCGTCCCCTCCGGCACCTCCGGCTCCGTCTCCCGTGCCACCACCACCGTATCCGGCGGCGGCGCGGGCAGGGTCACCGTATCCGGCGCGGGTGCCCGCCGTCCGCGGCACAGAGCCCTCATCCCCCCACAGAACGCCACCGACCCCAGCACCCCGAACTTCCGGGAGCGGAAGGTGGTCTCCCCATCGTACTGAAGACCCAGCGCGAAGGCGCCCACCCGGATCCCGCCCAGGTCGATCTGTACGCCCGCGTTGGCGTCGAAGCCGTTGAACTCCGCCATCAGGTTGACAAGCCGGTGGTCGCCCAGGCCGAAGTGGACCGCGGCCCCCGCGAAGACCCCGCGCGAATCCGTCTCCCGGTAGAACTCCAGGTGGCGGCCGGCCTGAAACAGTCCGCCTCCCCATCCCCCGTGCAGCGTCACGTCGTAAGGGGCCGAGCCGGCGAAACCAGGGAAGACGAGCGTCCCCACCACGTAAGGGCTGAAGTTCCCGCCGAAGTCCTCCGCGCCGGGCGTGCCGCGGGTCACCCGCCAGTCCGGATAGCCGAGCCGATTGGGCTGCAGATCGCCGGAGTCCCCGTCGCCGAACGAGGGCGAAGTCACATAGCGGAATCCAGCGGCCAGCCCGAGACCCCGCGTGGCCGGACGCAGCGCCCACCGCCCGAACGCCCCGTAGATCCTGCCGCCGCGGTCACGGTCCGCCCAGTGCTGAAGCGTGGCCCCCACCTCTACACGATCGAAGAGTCCGAGCGCCAGCGATCCGTCCGAGAACCACCTCTCGAACCTCCCGTCCGTCCCGACCGTCTCGCCCCGGCTGTCGGGAACGACGGTCTCCGCGGCCGATACCCCGAAGCCGGAATAGGTCGCGGTGAATGCCAGGTGGGGAAGAACCAGCGCCACGGGGATGTCGATGAGGCCCGAGCCGTACCGGAGGGTGGCGGGCATCGTGCCCACCCTTTGCGCCGCCCCCGGCGAGACCACGAACGCGAGGGCCAGGAGTATGAAGGCAGGCGTGCGCGTCACCTCGGACACCGGGGGAAGTCTTCCACGGACAGCTACCCCCCGTCCGGGCTCGCGGAATCTCCCAGCCGCTTGAGTTGCCGCGCGATCATCCAGACCCAGACCAGGATCAGGAGCCAAACGGCCGCGTAGGCCAGGAGGACGTGGACATAGGGGCGCAGCGCACCCCGGCCGGCCTCCTGGGCGAGGAGCGAGGCGGGCGTGGTGAGCAATAGCAGACCGATGGCGAGGCTTCGAGAGATCATGTGAGTGCTTCGTCCGTTTCGCCGGATACGACCGCCGGCCGGCGTCTGCGCAGCCGTTCGACCGCATAGCGGAAGGTGAAGAGACCGAGGAACAACAGGGTGAAGCCGGCCAGCGACGTCAGCAGCGTGGCCAGCATGTCGGAGGGCAGCGTGGGACCATCGGGCTTCAGGACGGTGGGTTCCGGGTGGATTGAACGGAACCATTCCACGCTGACATGGATGAGGGGGATGTTGAGCGAGCCGACCACGGCCACGACCGCGGCGAAACGCTTTCCGCGCCTGGGATCCACCACCGAGCCGCGGACCAGGAAGTAGCCCAGGTAGGTGAACCAGAGGATGAGCGTGAGTGTCAGGCGGGGATCCCACTGCCAGTAGGTGTTCCACGCGACCCGTGCCCACAGCGGACCCGTGATGAGCATGATCGCGCCGAAGACAAGGGCGCCTTCGGCCGCGGCGACGGCCGCCGCGTCCGCGCGCTCGTCCTCGAGCCACAGGTAGACCGCGCTCGCGACCGCCACGATGCCGACGGCGAGGAAGGTGGTCCATGCCGCGGGCACATGTATGTAGAAGATTCTCTGGACTACGCCCTGCGAGGCCTCGTTGGGCACCCAGAAAGCCACCATCCAGTGTACGAGCAGGATCGTGGCCACTCCGGTCGTCACGAGAGCGAGTCCCGTGATCCTGCCTCTGGTCGACATTGGTTTTCGTTCCGTTCCGGTCCTATTCGTCGCTTACATGGCGGAAAAGGGCGGCACCGATGAAGACCGACCCCACCGCGAAGGCCCATAGCAGGCGCACCGAACCCGAAATCTCGGGCCAGGGGCGCTCCAGGAAAACCCGTGCCGTCGACGTCGCCCCGAAAAAAATGACGGGGACGAGGAGCGGGAAGGTCAGCACGGGGAGCAATGTGTCACCGAGCGAGCTGTGCCGCGACATCCGCCCGAAGAAGGTGCCCGTGGCCGCCAAGCCGATCGTGCCGGGCAGGAGGACGGCCGCGTGGGCGGCCGGCGAGCCCTGGTCGCGCACGTCGAGGAAGGCGGTGAGCGAGAGGAAGGTGAGGGCGGTGACGAGCCAGATGACGGCCAGGTTCGCGGCCGTCTTGCCCAAAAAGATTGCGGGGCGGGAGACGGGGGTGAGAAGGAGATGACGGAAGGCGCCCTCCTCCTCCTCCGGGTCGAAGATGCGGCCCGCGCCGGCGGTCGAGGCGAAGAGGATGACGAGCCAGGTGAGAGCCGCGGCCACGTCACGGCCCGCGACGGCGGTCTGGTCCAGGGCGAAGGCGAAGAGGAAGCCGGCGAGGACCACAAAGGCGATCATGGAGAGGAGGCGGCCGCCGGTGCGGAACTCGAGGCGCAGGTCCTTGAGGGTGATCAGCCAGGCGCGGCGGAGCTCGTTCACGACGGGTCTGCCGGGGTGGGCGAGAAGAACCGGAGGAGGTCGACGGCGTCGGCCGCGCCGGTCTCGCCGTCGTGGACCTTGTGGCCGCGCTGAAGCACGACCACGCGGTCGGCGAGGCCCTGGCAGCGGCGCAGGTCGTGGGTGACCAGGACGATGATGCTGCCCGCCGCGCGGCGCGCTCGCAGGGTGGACTCGAGGGCGGCCGCGGCTGACGGGTCCAGTCCGGTGAAGGGTTCGTCGAGGAAGAGGATGTCGGGGTCGTGGAGCAGCGTTCGGGCGAGGGCCACGCGCTGGGACTGTCCCCGTGAAAGGGCTTCTACGCGGGTGTCGGCCAAGGCGGCCGCGCCGATGGTGTCGAGGGCCCGGGCCACGGCGCTGCGGGGCTCGGGGACCGCGTGCACCGACGCGAAGAAGGTCAGGTTCTCGGCGACGGTGAGCTTCCGGTAGAGCCCCGTCCGGTGCGATACCAGCCCCACCCTTCCCCGCCACCCCGGATCCGCGCCCGAGACCGGCGATCCGTCCAGGAGCACTTCGCCCCGATCGGGTCGTCTCTCTCCACTCAGCGCGCGCAGCAACGTGGTCTTCCCGGCGCCGTTCGGCCCCACTACGGCCACGATCTCCCCACCACCGGCTACAAGGTCCACCCCGTCAAGGGCCCGCGTGGGTCCGTAGGTGCAGACCAGCCGTTGTCCTTCCAGCGTCAAGCGAGCCCCCTCATGCGCCCTTCCGGCCGGCCGGGATGGTCGCGATCAGGGTTACGGGCGGGGCCATGGTCAATTGCGCCCCCGCGGGCGGGCCGAGCCAGCCGGCCGGTCGCTTGCTCCAGCGACCGCCAACTACTCTCCACCCCCCAACCCCTCCCCACACCGCGCACAGAACCGCGCCCCCAACCGATTAAGGTATTCGCACCCCGAACACTGCATCCCCTCCCGAATCGCCCTGCGCAACTCCGCGATCTCCTCCTCCAGCTCCCTCGACGCCCGGTCCGGTCCACGCCCACCGCCCTCCCCCTGGTCCCCCAGATGCTCCAACGCCTCCCGCGACAGCTCCGTCCTCAGCTGCCCGTAGTCGTTCTCATCCAGCTTCCCGGTCGCGCGGTCGTACTCCAGATCGCGCAGCGCCGTCAGCGCCACCCGGCGCCGCGCCGCCCCCTCGTCGAACACGTCGTCCCCGTCGTACATCGGCGCGCTCTTCCCCGAGAACACCGGCTCCAGCACGAACAGCAACACTCCCGCCCCCAGCAGCACCCCGCCGATCAGCACGCTCATGCCCGGCCCAACCGGCCCGCGTTCACCCCGCCGCCCCCGCCGGAACCGGCTTGCGCACCGCCCTCTCCCTTTCCCGCGCCGCCGACGGCACGGGCACCCCCCGCGGCGGCCACAGCCCCACGAGCGTCCCGATCGCCACGATCAGGCCCCCGGTCCAGATCCACGGGACCAGCGGCAGCACTTTCACCTCGAAGGTCGCGCGGTCGGTGCCGGTCTCCAGGTCCTTGGGGATGACGTACAGGTCCTCCAGCACGGAGCTCGAGATCCCCACCTCGGTGGACGTCTGTTCCATGACCGGGTAGAACCGCTTCTCCGGCCGCAGGACGCCGATCCGCTCGCCGTCGCGGTACGCCGTCAGGAGCGCCGTCCAGCGCCAGTCGTTCTCCTGCACGTCCTCGGCCGCCCGGGGGCGCGTGTGCGACAGGCTCTCGTAGACCAGGCGGTACTCGCTCCCCAGCGCCGAGCGCACGGTCATCGCTTCGCCCGGCACCATCTCCTGCTCGACGCGCGCGTCGAAGGCCGCCCCCGCCAGCCCCGTGAATACCAGCGCGACCCCCGCGTGCACGATGTACCCGCCCCACCGCCGCCGGTTGCGCTTCACGAGACTGCGAAACGCGCTCACGACCCCCTCGCCGGCGATCCGCGCCCGCGCCTTCGTCCCCTTCCAGAACTCCGTCACCACGATCGTCATCACGAATGCGGCGAGCGCAAAGGTGGCCAGCGCCATGCCGTGGCGGACGCCCGTGGCCAGCAGAACCGCCAGCGTCACCACCCCCATCGCCACCGGAAGGGTGAAGTTCTTGCGCAGGTTCCGCTTCGACGCGCGCCGCCACGCGATCACCGGCCCGATCCCCATCAGCGCCAGCAGCATCAGCCCCAGCGGGATGTTGACGCGGTTGAAGTACGGCGGCCCCACGTTGCGCGTCTCGCCGAAGAAGCCCTCGGTGATGAGCGGGAAGAGCGTCCCCCAGATGACCGCGAAGGTGACGCCGATGAAGAGCAGGTTGTTGAAGAGGAAGGCCGACTCGCGCGACAGGAACGACTGGATCCGGTTCTCGGGCCTGAGCGACGGCAGCCGGTGGATGATCAGGATCGCGGCGAAGATCGCCATCCCGCCCATGAAGCCCAGGAAGATGTACGCAATGGTCAGGTTCTCGGCGAAGCTGTGCACCGACTCGATCAGCCCCGAGCGGGTCAGGAAGGTGGCGAAGATGGTGAGCAGGAAGGTGAGGACCACCAGCACCATGTTCCACACCTTGAGCATCCCCCGGTTCTCCTGGATCTGGATCGAGTGGAGGAAGGCGGTGGCGGTCAGCCAGGGGAGCAGCGACGCGTTCTCGACGGGGTCCCAGAACCAGTAGCCGCCCCACCCCAGCTCCTCGTACGCCCACCGCATGCCGAAGATGATCCCGAGGGTGAGGAAGAACCAGCTGAGCAGGATCCACCGCCGGGTGACCGCGATCCAGCGCGAGTCCAGGCGGCCGGTGAGGAGCGCGGCGACCGCGAAGGCGAAGGGGACGGCGAAGGCCGTGAACCCCAGGTAGAGCGTGGGGGGATGGATCGTCATCCAGTAGTTCTGCAGCTGGGGATTGAGGCCCAGGCCGTTGAAGCGCGTGAACCCCAGCCGCTCGAAGGGGTTGACCTCGGCGAAGAGGAGGACGATGAGGAGGAAGGAGAGGATGCCGAGAAGCGTGCCGCTCACATACGGCATGAACTCCCGGTTGCGCCGCCGGTTCAGGAAGACCGCGAGCGACGAGAAGACCGAGAGGAGGAGCGTCCAGAAGACCAGCGACCCGCGCTGTCCGGCCCAGAGTCCCGCAACCTTGAAGTAGGTGTCGAGTTCGCGGTTCGAGTAGTTGACGACGTAGTAGTACTCGTACCGGTCGCCAAGGAAGGCCGCGATGATCCCCGCCGAGACGAGGACCAGCAGAATGGTGACGACGTGGACGGTGCGTTCGCCGCTCAGCACCAGGTCGCCGCGGCCGATCCTGCCCCCGGCGAACGAGACGGCGGTTCCCCAAAGGGCGACGGGGAGGGCGATCCAGAGGGCGATCTCGCCCAGGATCGTCACGGGAGGGCTTTATCCACCGGCTGCCAGATCCTCCTTGGCGGCCTCGAAGCGGCTGCCGCACTTGGTGAGGACCGTGTGGGCGTGGAAGACGCCATCGGGCCCGTACCTGCCTTCCACCACGACTTCGGCCTCGTCGTTGAAGGTGTCGGGCACGACGTCGTCGTAGTACACGGCGAAGGTCACCCCGGTGTCCTCCAGGTCCGCAACCACGAACTCATGCGCGCCGCTGGTGCCGTCCTCGCGCGTCCAGGACCCCTCCACCACCCGCCCGCTCACCTTCACCCCGACCTCGTGGAAGGTCGGATCGCCCTCGACCTTGGCGATCAGTTCGACCGGGGTCAGGTAGTACACCATGCTGTCGCTGATCCCGGTCCACATCAGGTAGGCCACGACGGCGGCGACGCCGACCAGCCCGACGAAAAAGCGTCCGTTCTTCATGTTCGATTGTCGCTCCGGCCCCCAAGTGGGGGACAAGGGTTCGGAAGAGCTGTGGTTCGGCCGCTTGGGGCCAGAATGAATCTAGCAGAGCGGGGAAGCGCCCGCACGAGGGGCGAGAGGGCGCGAGGCACCGGGCCCTATGCGGTCACACGCAGCAGGCGTACGTTGCCTGTCCCACCTTCCAGGCGCCGTCCTCCAACTGTTCCACCACTACGGTGTACATGATCAGGTCCAAAGCTATCTGCTCCTGACCGCCACTCTCCAGCCACTCCGGGTCGAAGCTGTCCGGGATCAGCAGCTCGCCGGTGTCCCGGCGGTAGAACACATTCTGGATGGCGGTGACCGCGTTGGGAGGATCCCGCGGCGTCCGCCAGAATTCCAGTAGTCCCTCACGTGGCAGCGCCGTCGGCGAGTATGGGCGGCAGTGGTCCGGCGGCGGGCATTCGATGAGGGTTCCGGGGAACTGCCCCTCCGCGTAGTTGGCGACGGCCTCCGCGAGGCGCGGATCGCCGATGGTGTTCCAGCTGCCGGCCACCATGGCGATCTCCGAAAGGTCGAGGGGACCGCGGGCCCGACCGGGTTGTGGGAACCCGCGGGGAGGCGGCTGGGCCGGGATCTGCGCCAAGGCCTCGACGATCTCCCGGCCGAGATCGTCCGGTTTCGCAGCCTCCATGGATCGGCCCGCGCAACCCGCGATGGCGATGGTCAGGAAGATGGCCGGTTTCGTTCTCATCTTCTTCCCAAGAGTGGCCGCGGGAGTTCTACCGGTCTCACCCGAGTCAGCGCCGAGACAGCTGCGGCTCGATGATGTGGAGGTACGGCACTCCGGCTTCCGTTTCCTCATGATCGACCAGATAGCTGGAGCCCGCCACGAAGTGTCCGAGTGCGTTGTCCTGGTGGTATCGGGCGAGTGTCTGCCCTGTGGCGGGATCCACAAGATCCAGCCAACCGTCACGCAATTGGTCGATTTGGCGTTGGCACCCTGCTGTCGAGGGAAGGCGGTGGTCCCGTCCAATCCGGGTCGGCTGTGTGCCAACTAAGCCAGAGTCCCCGGTCGTCCAACATGGCCGAACCTAATCTGGCGGGTGCAAATGCGTCCCCACCTTCGTCGAACTCCGCAACACGACGATCGAAAATCCTGCCCACGTTCGGCTCCGGCGCCAGGTCCCAGCGAACGAGTCGGTTGACCTCGAGCGGCACTGCCCACACGGTGTTGTCCTCCCCGGCCACGGCCGTTCTCGTTGTTGCCCAAGGCGTCAGATCGGATGAATACACCTCACCATCGTGGCCATACGAGGCCATTTCCCCCGAGGGCCGGAGTATGTGGAGCTGGTGACCTACGGACGCGGGGGTCGGGACATCGGCCACGAACACCACCACGTCATCGCTCACGACGGCGGCGGACAGGATCTGTCCCGGAAACCGGTCGATGCGGACCACCTGGAAGTCGTGGTCGAGCATCGTCCGACCCTCGTGATACTCGAATACGTGGATGTACCGGGGGCCCACGCCAATGTGCGAGATGGATCTGTACTCCCCGGGGCCCTCTCCCCGTCTCCCAGCGGTCCGCAGGTATCTGCCGGTCGAATCGAATACCGAGATTTCCGCCTCCCCACCCTCCCAGACCAGGATGCGCCCCTTGCGGTCCACGGCAACACTCGAAAACATCGATACGACATTCAGACCAGGTCCGTCGAGTCCGCCAATGGTGACCACGGTGTCGAGCGTGATGACGCATTCGGCGCAAGTCACCTCGCCGGGCACCTGCTCCGGTTCCTGCGCGCCAATGCGCATCGCGGTGGCGTGATCCACAACGAGGGCGAGGAGAAGGAGACAGACGGTTCGCATTGGGGGCTACCCGTCGGAGTCGAGTTGGGACGCTGCCACCTCGATTGCGGCAAGCAACTCCGGATTCACCGGGATGTGTCCAGCGATCGTTTCGCCGTCGCAACCCCGCACTTGAATCGCCGAGCGCTTGGAGTACAGGCTTACCGACGGCATCTTGGCGTAGCCCGCGAGAGCCGGGACATCCTGCGCGGCCACCGCATCGGAGATTTCTCGCGTGAGCTCTTGTGCGGTGAGCGCCTGCGCCCCGCCTGAGGGCCAGTTAATGCAAAACCCATGGATGTAAAAGCAGGGGCCAGCCAGCCACCGTCAGGTGCGAGGGGCCGATGTCGGTCTCATCGGTCGCCTGCCCGGCGAGTGCCGACAAGCCCAACAGTGGCAGGGCGACGATCGCGGCCACGCACGACCGGACCACCAGCCGGGTAGCTAGCTCATTCAGCGGGGGGGGGGACGTTTCGCATTGGTTTGCTCCTCGCATCGTGGAGGTCGCAGGAGTGCCACGAGTGGCACTGCGAGATGGCCACCGTGGTGTTGGCGCAGGGAAGGCTAGGCCCATTAGCCGGAAGGCGCAATACTATCTGAATTTAGAGGTGGGGAACGTCGTACGGACGTCGAGATGCGCCGCCCATTGGCGGAACTCCACGAAAGTCCTTCAGCTCCCACCCACCACGGCGAGCGTCCCCCGCACCGCCGCCTCCCATCCACCCACCAGCGCCTCACGCTCCACGGAGGCCATCTCACACTCGAACGTCCGGCCCGAACCGAACGCCGCCGCGAAGTCCTCCGGTCCCCCCCACACCCCCGTTCGCAATCCCGCCAACCCCGCCGCCCCCAGCGCCGTCGTCTCCACCATCTCCGGCCGCCTCACCGGCACACCGAGAATCCCCGCCGTGAACGCCATCAGCCAGTCGTTCTTCGCCGCGCCCCCGTCCACCCTCAGCCCCCTCGCCCGCCACCCCGCATCCCGCTCCATCGCGTCCACGACCTCGCGCGTTCCGTAGGCCATCGCCTCAAGCGCCGCCCTGACCAGATGCGCCCGCGTGGTCCCGCGCGTCAGTCCGGTGATCGTGCCCCGCGCATCCGGCCGCCAGTGCGGCGCCCCCAGCCCGACGAAAGCCGGCACCAGGTACACGCCGTCGTTGCCGTCCAGCGAACGCGCCATATCCTCACTGTCGGCCGCGTGCTCGAGGATGCCCAACCCATCGCGCAGCCACTGGATCGCCGCGCCCGCCACGAAGATCGACCCCTCGAGGGCGAAAGCCGGGCCCCCGTGGGCATCGCAGGCGGCCGTCGTGAGCAGGCCGTGGCGGGACGCGACCCGTTCCGGGCCTGTGTTGAAGAGCAGGAACGCGCCCGTCCCGTAGGTACACTTCCCCGTACCAGCCTCCCAGCAGCCCTGGCCGTAGAGCGCGGCCTGCTGGTCCCCGGCGACACCGCCTATGGGGACCTCGATGCCAAGCGTGTCACCGCCGGTCACCCCGAAGTCCCCGGAGCTGGGGCGGATTTCGGGCAGGATCCGGCGGGGGACCCCCATGAGATCCAGCAGCTCGTCGTTCCAGTCGCCCTCGTCCAGGTCGTAGAGAAGCGTGCGAGACGCGTTGGTGGGATCCGTCGCATGGACCGCACCGCCGGTCAGCCGTGCGACGAGCCAGCTGTCGATGGTTCCGACGGCCAGCGTCCCCGACCGGGCGCGCGCAGCCAGATCCGGGTCGTCCTCGAAGATCCAGCGGAGCTTGGTGCCCGAGAAGTACGGGTCCAGGAGCAGCCCGGTGCGACGGCGGACCATCTCCTCGTACCCCGCCTCCTCGAGCACACGGCAGAGCGCCGCGGTCCGCCGGTCCTGCCAGACGATCGCCCGCCGGAGCGGTTCCAGCGTCTCCGGATCCCACACGACCACCGTCTCACGCTGGTTCGTGACCCCCACCCCCGCCACCTCCACCCCCGCGGCCGCGATCGCCTCCCGGGCCACCCTCGCCGTCACCGTCCAGATCTCCTCCGCGTCGTGCTCCACCCACCCGGGCCGCGGAAAGTGCTGCGCGAACTCGGAGTAGGCCCGGCCCAGCACCTCACCCTCCGCCGACACCACAAGCGCGGCCGACCCGGTGGTCCCCTGGTCCAGAGCCAGCACCGCGCCGCCGCTCATGAGTCATCCTTCCCTGATGGGACCACCCGCTCCGATGCGGCCCCCTCCTCAAACAGGGCCTCCTCCTCCGACAGGCTCGCCTCCTCCGAGGAGCCCCCGTCCTCCACCGTCCCCCCAACTTCCACCTCCGACACCGGCACAATCGCACCCGGCCGATACTCCAGCCCCACGCGCGGCAGCAATCCCACGAACGCCGCCACCGACATCCCGACCACCGTGAAATAGTCCCCCTCCACCCGGTCGACCAGCGCGGCCCCGTACCCCTGAATCCCATACGAGCCCGCCTTGTCCAGCGGCTCCCCCGTATCCACATACCGCTCGACAAACTCCCGCGTCACGGGGCGGAACGTCACCCCCGCCCGTGCCACGCGCGACTCCATCCTCCCGTTCGCGGCCACCGCCAACCCGCTATACACACGGTGTGTACGACCCGAGAGCGAAGTCAGCATCTCCCTGGCGTGGGCGGGCCCCTCCGGCTTCTCGAGCACGCGCCCGTCCAGCACCACGACCGTGTCGCCCCCGACCACCAGCGCACGGGGGTAATCGGCCGCGACCTGCAACACCTTCTCGCGCGCCAGCCGCTCCACGTATCCGTGCGGGGACTCGACGGCGCCCAGGCGCTCCTCCACTCCGGCAGGCACCGTCCGAAACGACAGCCCCAGCATGCGCAACACGTCGGCGCGGCGCGGGGAGGCCGACGCGAGCACCACCTGTACACTCTGCGAACCCGTCATCGCTCGATGACCAGGGTGACGGGGCCGTCGTTGACCAGCGCCACGTCCATCATCGCGCCGAATTCCCCCGTCTGCACCGGGTCCGGCAGGATTCGCCCCAGCGCCTCGACGAACGCCTCGTAGAGCGGCACCGCGATCTCGGGCCGCGCCGCCTTGATGAACGAAGGCCGGCGCCCCTTGCGCGCGTCCCCGTAGAGCGTGAACTGGCTCACCACGAGCGCCTCGCCGCCCACGTCCAGCAACGAGCGGTTCATGCGCCCCCGGTCGTCGCCGAAGATGCGCAGATTCGCCACCTTCTCGGCCATCCACGCCACGGTGTCGCCGTCGTCCCCGTTGTGGAACCCCGCCAGCACCACGAGCCCCGGCCCGATCGCGCCCACTGTCTCGCCCCCGATGCGCACCGACGCCTCCGAGACCCGCTGCAGCACGACCCTCACTCGACGGTCACCGACTTGGCCAGGTTGCGCGGCTGGTCGACGTCGCAGCCGCGCAGCACCGCCACGTGATAGGCGAGCAGCTGCAGCGGCACGGTGGCCAGGACGGGCATGAGCGCGGGGACGGTCGAGGGAATCACGATGCGCTCGTCGGCGTGGGCGGTCACCTCGTCGTTCCGGTCGTTGACCACCGCGATGACGCGCCCGTGCCGCGCCCGCACCTCCTCGATGTTGGACAGGGTCTTGGCGTACACCGTGTCCCGGGGCGCCAGCACCACGACGGGCATGTTCTCGTCGATCAGCGCGATGGGTCCATGCTTCATCTCTGCAGCTGGATAACCCTCTGCGTGAATGTAGCTTACCTCCTTCATCTTGAGAGCGCCCTCGAGGGCCACCGGGAACTGGTAGCCGCGGCCCAGGTAGAGGAAGTTGGGCGCGTCCCGGTACATGCGGGCCAGCTTCCGGATCTGCTCGTCGATCTTGAGCGTCTCTTCAACCTGGCCGGGCAACTCCTTGAGCGCCCGCACCATCTCGCGTCCCTCCAGGATCGACATGGTGCGGCGCCGCGCCAGGTAGAGGGTGAAGAGCGCCAGGGCGACGATCTGGCTGGAGAAGGCCTTGGTGGAGGCGACCCCGATCTCGGGTCCGGCGTGAAGGTAGACGCCGAAGTCGGTCTCGGCGGCGATGCTGGAGCCGACCACGTTGACGATCCCCATCGTGCGACAGCCCCGCCGGCGCGCTTCGCGGAGCGCGGCCAGGGTGTCGGCGGTCTCGCCGGACTGGCTGATCCCCAGGACCAGCGTCCCCGGGCTCAGGACCGCGTTCCGGTACCGGAATTCGGACGCGTATTCCACCCTGACCGGGATTCGGGCCAGCTCCTCGAGCATGTAGGCGCCGATCAGGCCGGCGTGCCAGCTGGTGCCGCAGGCGGTGATGACGATCCTGTCCGCGGCGAGCAGGTGCTTTTCCGCCTTGCCCAGACCGCCCAGCCGCGATCCCCCCTCCTCTTCCAGGAGACGGCCGCGCATGACGTCGCGCAGCGAGGACGGCTGCTCGCGGATCTCCTTGTACATGTAGTGGTCGTAGCCGCCCTTCCCGATCTCCTCCGCGCTCCAGGTGACGATCTGCGCGCCCCGCCTCACCGCGCGCCGGGCCGGATCGAAGGTGCGGTATCCGTCCCGGCTCAGGACGGCCGAGTCGCCGTCGCGAAGCCGCACCACGCGCTGGGTGTGGGCGACGACGGCGGCCGCATCGGAGGTGACGAAGTACTCGTCCTTGCTGCCGATGCCCAGCAGGACCGGGCTTCCGTTGCGCGCGACCACGATCTTGCCGGGGTCGCGTGAGCTGACGACGGCGATTCCGTAGGTGCCCTCGATGCGGGCCAGCGCCGCGGCGACCGCGTCCTCGAGGAGGTCCGTGTCGCGGAACGCAAGGTCGATGAGGTGGACGAGCACTTCCGTGTCGGTCTGGCTGCGGAACGCGTAGCCCATGTCCCGCAGCCACGGCCGCTGGTGCACCGCGCTCTCGATGATGCCGTTGTGGACCAGCGCGATGTCCCGCGCGGGCGACAGGTGGGGGTGGGCGTTGGCCCGGGTGGGGGGGCCGTGCGTGGCCCAGCGGGTGTGCGCGATCCCGCAGTGGCCGGATGGCAGCCGTCCGTTGAGGGAATCTTCCAGTTCGACGATCTTGCCGGGCTGTTTTTCGACCTGGAGGGCGTCCTCGGGAGACAGGACCGCGAGGCCGGCCGAATCGTAGCCGCGGTATTCGAGCCGCTTGAGTCCCTCCATGAGGATGGGCCCGGCCGGGCGGGGGCCCACGTAGCCGATGATGCCGCACATGTCAGGTACCCGCCACGGTCCGGAGGGAGTGACGGGCGGTGTCCACCAGCGTCCGGGCGGAAGCCGGCTCGCGGGCCTCGGCGATCAGCCGCACGACAGGCTCGGTGCCGGAGGGGCGGACATGGAGCCAGCTGGCTTCGGTCGGCCATTCGAGGCGCAGGCCGTCGCTCCGGTCGGAGTCACCCGCCGGGAGGTGGCGGATGAGGGCCGCGTAGGCGTCGTCGAGGCGGTCGCGCGGGAAGCTCACCTTCTCCTTGACGATCCGGTACGAGGGAAGGCGGGCGATCCGCTCGGAGAGGGGGACATCGGGCTGGGCGGCCAGGTATTGGAGCAGGAGGGCGGCGCCGGCAGCCGCGTCGCGGGTGTTGTGGAGCGCGGGCACGATCACGCCGCCATTGCCCTCGCCCCCCACCACCGCCCCCTCCGCGATCATCCGCACGACCACGTTGATTTCGCCGACGGGCGCGCGGATCACCCGGCAACCGTGGTGTGCGGCCACGTCATCGAGCACCCGGCTGGTCGACAGGTTCGTGACGACGGTGCCCGGCCGCCGCGCGAGCACGACGTCCGCCGCCAGCGCCAGGGTCAGGTCCTCGCCCAGGGGACGGCCCCGTTCGTCCACCAGCGACAAGCGGTCGGCGTCCGGGTCCACCGCGAGGCCGACCCGCGCCCCGCCGGCCGTGACGAGATCGCAGAGTCCGCGCAGGTTCGCCGCCGTCGGTTCCGGATCGCGCGGGAAACGGCCGTTCGGTTCGAGGCCCATGCCGTGCACCTCGCAGCCCAGCCGCGTGAGCAGTTCCGGCATGATCACGCCCCCCGCCCCGTTCACACAGTCCAGCGCGACCCGGATGCGCTGGGCCTGGATCCGGTCGAGGTCGAGAAAGGGGAGGTCGAGGATGCGTTCGAGGTGGCGTTCAGGCCAGGAATCGTCCCGTATGGGGGTGGTGATGCCGTCCCAGGGGGCACGGGTGGGGTCCTCGCCGCGCACCAGGGCCTGGAAACGCGCCATGCGGTCGGGGGGCAGAAACGTCCCGCCCTTCACGGCGAACTTGAGCGCGTTCCACTCGGCGGGATTGTGGCTGGCGGTCACCCCGAGGCCCCCGGCCGCACCGGTGTCGCGCACGGCGAGCATCAGCGTGGGGGTGGGGACGATCCCGAGCTCGGTCACCCTGCATCCTGCGGAGAGCAAACCGGCGACGGCGGCCCGCACCAGCATCGGCCCCGACGTCCGCGAATCCCGCCCGACGACGACGTGGTCGCCATCGCCCTCGGCCTGCAGGAACGAGCCGTATGCCGCCGCGAGGCCCGCAAACAGCTCCGGGGTCACGCTCTGCCCGACTCGGCCCCTGAACCCGGAAACACTGACCATGAGGTCGGGTGGGAGACGGATCGGCATGGTGGCGGTGTAGGTGCGGGGGGGACTGGGTGGGGCGGATCGAGCGGACCTTCGCAAAGCTAGCGCCGACGGTGGGCGGGACAAAGAAAGCGGGCCTGCGTGCCCGTCCGCGTGCTTCCCGCATACCACTTGCGCGCCGCTCCGGGTGCTCGAACGGCCCCATTCCCGGACTGACAGCCGGTGTGTCCCATACCGACATGCTCGGGTCCCGGGTTTTGCCGCGGCGACGGACGGGCGCCCGATCACACCACCGCCTCCAGCGCTTCGAGCTCCAGCGGCAGCGGGACCGCCGAGTCGACGAAGCGGGGGGCGCCGTTGGAGAGGCGGTTGGGGGGTGGGGACGGGGGCTCCGGCAGCTGCCGGGTGACCTCCGGCAACGGCGGCGCCCCTCCGACCACCTGACCCGCCCGCGTGAAGAACGCGGCCCTGCCGTCACGGTCCAGCGCCATGCGGGTCCCCCCCTCGTGGACGAGGCGGTGGTGCCGGCGGCAGAGCAGGATCGTGTTGGCCAGACTCGTCTCGCCCCCATCGGCCCAGTGCTTCACATGGTGGGCTTCGGTGAAGCGGCTCGCACATCCCGGATAGCGACACCCGCGGTCCCGTTCCTCCAGCGCGCGGCGGATGTGCG
>JAPPNO010000087.1 GCA_028873845.1 Gemmatimonadota bacterium
CCCCAGACCCCCACCCTAACCGGCTTCACCGCCGAGCGCGCATCCTGGCACCTGGCCTGCGAACAGCGCTTCCTCGAACTGCCGCGCAGCGACTCCTTCCGTGAGCACCTCCGCACGATCACCGCCAACCCCCACCCCGCCGGCTCCGCCGCCCAGGCGCGCGTCGGTGAATACCTCGCGCAGTCGATGGAAAGCGCGGGCCTCGAAGTCACCAGCTACCCCTACGACGTCTACCTCCCCGAGCTCACCGATGACGTCGAGGTCCACATCGTCACGCCCGTGGCCATGCAGCTTTCGAACCGCGAGCCCGCGCTGCCCGAGGACCGCTTCTCCGGCCACCCCGACCTGCTGAACGGCTGGAACGCGTTCTCGGGCAGCGGGGACGTGACCGGGGAAGTCGTCTACGCCAACTACGGCCGCCGCGAGGACTACCTGGCCCTCGATTCGATGGGCATCTCCGTCGAGGGCAAGGTCGTGATCGCGCGCTACGGCGGGAACTTCCGCGGCTACAAGGTCAAGTTCGCCGAGGAGCGCGGCGCGCTGGGCGTCGTCATGTTCAACGACCCCGGCTTTGCGGGACTCGACGCGTACCCCGACGGCCCCATGATGAGCGGCCAGACGATCCAGCGCGGCTCCGTCCTCACGCTGCCCTGGACCGGCGACCCGCTCACCCCGTTCGTCCCCGCCCTGCCCATCGACGGCGACGTGCAGGTGGAGCGCCTCGACCCGTCCGAGGTCCCCCTGCACACCATCCCCGTGCTGCCGATCGGGTACGAGGCGGCGACCGAGATCCTGTCGCGCATGACCGGACCCGACGCGCCGCCCGGCTGGGACGCCCCGATGGAAGTCGAATACCGCCTGACCGGCGGACCGGACCTCACCGTGCGGGTGCGGGTGAACCAGCCGAAACGGCTCACGCGCGCGACGAACGTGGTCGGCACGGTGCGCGGCAGCGAGTTCCCCGACGAGTGGTTCATCCTGGGCGCGCACTACGACCCCTGGGGCTTCGGCGCGATCGATCCGAACGGGGGGACCGCGATGCTGGTCACCCTGGCCGAAGCGCTCGGCGAGCTGGTGGCCGACGGTGAGTGCCGTCCGCGCCGCTCGATCATGATCGCGCACTGGGACGCGGAGGAGTACGGGATCATCGGGTCGGTCGAGTGGGTCGAGCACCTGCGCGAGGAGCTGGAGGCGAACGCGATCGCGTACATCAACGCCGACGGAGCGGTGTCGGGCGCGAACTTCGGGGGATCGTCGTCGCCGTCGCTGAAGGGCCAGATCATCGAGGCGACGAAGGCGGTGACCTATCCGGGGACCGGCGAGCGGCTGTATGACTGGTGGCTGGCGCGGGCGGGCGAGGATGCGGAGGAGCCGGCGCTCGGCAACCTGGGGGGCGGGTCGGATCACGTGGGGTTCTACACGCACGCCGGGGTGCCGTCGGCGGGACTTTCGTCCGGGAATCCGAGCGGCGTCTACCATTCGAACTACGACAACTTCGCGTGGTTCGAGCGCTTCGGGGACACCACCTGGGTGTACGGACCGATGGTGGCGCGCGTGGACGGGGTTCTGGCGCTGCGGTTTGCCAACGCGGACGTGCTTCCGTACGACGTGGGGCGGTATGCGACCGATACGCGGACGCATGTGGAGACGCTGTACCGGGTGGCCGAGTCGCGGGGGTTGACGGTGGACTTTGCGCGGCTGGTGGAGTCGACGGCGGAGCTGGACGCGGCGGCGGCGGAGCTGGTGGCGGCGCGGGAGCGGTGGGTGGGGACGGGGGAGGTGGACGCGGGTCGGGCCGAGGCGGTGAATCGGGCGCTGATCGGGCTTGAGAAGGCGTGGCTGAACGACCGGGGGCTGCAGGGGCGGCCGTGGAGCCGGTCGATCTACGTGTCGCCGGACCCGTTCAGCGGGTACGCGTCGTGGATGCTGCCGGGGCTCCGGTACGAGATCGAGACGGATGACCGTGCGGATCTGCCGGGGTGGGAGCGGGTGTACATCGGGGCGGTGCGGGAGCTGGCGGGGCGGATGCGGGGGGTGGCGGAGGGGATGGCGGAGGCCAGATGAAACGAGCCAATGTTGGGGCCCTCGACGCCGAGGATACGATGGCCGAGATGCTGCGACGGGGCGTGGCGGTCCCACCCCGTGCATCGCTTGATGTCGAGCGGTTTCTCGATGCACCCGCTGCTCGGCTGACGGAGGGTGCGAGGGCCAGCGAGATCATCGTGGCGGAGCGGGAGGCGGGGTGACGGCCCCGGGCGAAGGCCCACGGCGGCCGGCGTCACGCCGACATGCTCTGGAAGATCCAGACTGGTGTCATGTCACACGTGATATGTCGTAAGACGGTGCGGCGGGTACTGAAAAAGTGCCATCGGACCGTGGCGGCGGGTCGGCAGGGTGATCCCGCCGCGGCGCAATGCCGACTTCGCGGCGGGGATGGACCGGGTGTCACGCCCGGCATGGAGCGGAGTCAATCGAGCCGAGGCGTCCCAATCGAGCATGCGGCTGTCCCTTGATTTGCCGCGGCGACGGGCGGGCGTCGGTTTCGAGTCCCCATCCGGGCATGAGTGTCCGGATTCGCGAATCCCGGGCCTATTCGGGCATGTGTGCGGATTAGCGGATCCCAAGGCCTATCCGGCGTGAGTGTCCCGATTTGCGGATCCCCAGGCCCATTCGAGCATGAGCGTCCCAAATCGTCTGATCACAGGCCGATCTGACTATGTACGGTTTTGGATTCGCACTCTCGCGGCGTGGGGGACCGCTTCCACAATGCCCCCCAGAGGCCGCTGCAAGGCCCAGGGGCGCGTCGGTCGGCCTCGTGAACTATTTGTGTTGCCTCCACCCCCGGTTTTCGCGTCCTGAGCCGTCCTGAGAGGCCGAAATCACGCCGCGTATATTGTAGCAGGCGGGCACGCTGCGCCCTCCGAAAACCCTTTGCCACACTGCCATTTCAGGAGACTTGAATCATGTCCGACGACCTCTTCGAACTCGGCGAACGCATCGCCGGTCTTGCCGCCCGCATCAACATCGCCACCTTCGAGATGCTCACCCTCGTCGCCGAATTCGACCGGCG
>JAPPNO010000062.1 GCA_028873845.1 Gemmatimonadota bacterium
AACCGGTGTCCACACCATCGCCATCAGCAACTATCCGGCGGATGCGCGCTTCGACCGAACCTCCGCCACCGTGAGCATCGACACCGAAGGACGGGCGGCCACCGTCAACTTCTCCGGTTCGCACATCCACAGGCCTCGCATCGCAAGGCCGGTCGTGGTGGCCGAAGGCACCGGGAAGCACTCGACACCTTTGGCTCTGCGGGACGCCGCCGAGCGCGCCGCAATCGAAATGTAGGATCCGACAAGCCGGACACACGTTCGCTCGGCTATCGGATGAGCCGTGTCCGGGTCCCGGGCGTCCCGGGAGGTCTGCGGAGGCCTATTGCATTCCCGTTCGGGAAGTGGGATGGGATGAGGGGATGAAAGCATCCTCTACAACGTAAATCGTTGTGATAATTTAGGTTACGTTCCACGAAAACATGAACGTCACCGTGATCGTCGCATCTCCGAGCGATACCGCGGTGACCTTCACGTAGGGAGCGAGCAGGTCGTCCCCTATGATTGCGGTTGCCACCGATTCGTCCGAAGTGGCCACCGTGAAGGTCATCGAGTCGCCGATATCGTCGTCTGCGAAGAGCCCGACATCACGGAAGAACAGGAACGGCAGAAGGAAGAAAACATGGTCCTCGCCTTCCGCGCGACTAACGGTGTCGGCCGGGGTGTATTTCGTGTAGGGGGGGTTGTTGCCGACCGTGTGCACCACCGACGTATTGGCCGAGAGACCACCCGGGTCGGTGACGGTGAGCGTGATGGTCGCCTGCCCCTCCTTGTTCTTCGCCCTCACATAGAATCCCCTGAAGCGGGGCCTGTGGTCATCGGGGTTCACGCGCACCACCCTAAACACGGAATTGTCGGATGACGACACTGCGTAGTCGAGGTCGGCGAAGTCGTCGTCCGGATCCTTGATATAGAACCAGGGGAGGTCTCCGGATCCCTCGCCCTTCAGGAACGTCATGGGTTCCATTTCATAGGCCACGTATGGCGGCTTGTTCTCGTCCGGCGCCGGTGCGACGGTAGCCTGGAATTCGGTGCTGGCCGAGAGTCCATCCGGGTCCTCGGCGGTTACCGTGACGGTGGCGGAGCCCTCGGCCACTGCCACCAGCGCGAGGTCGTTGCCGGTTACCGTGGCCGTGAGCACGTCCGTGTCGGAGCTCTCGGCGGAAAACGTCAGTTCGTCCAGATCCGGATCGCCGAAGTACGTGGAAGCGTCGAGTGTCCTCGTGATGCCCACCTTCATGCTCTGCGCGGGGATCGGGCCTGCCGCCGGCGGTCGGTTCGGGGTCTCGGACTTGGCGACCGTCACGGTGAAGTTCAGCTCCACGTCGAGACCGGCCGGGTCCTCGGCGGATACGGCAACGGTCGCGGTGCCGTGACCCGTCGCCTGCAGTGAAATCACGGATCCTGAGGCCGTGGCCGTCAGCACCTCGACATCGGAACTCTCGGCGGAGTACGTCAGGTCGTCACCGTCGGGGTCCGTGAAATATGTGGACGCGTTCAGCGTGGACGATTCGTCCTCTTCGAAGGTCTTGTCGGCGATGGTGCCGAGCGTGACCGGTGCACGGTTCCCTTGCGTGGGCTCCTCGACGGCAACGCCGAAGGCCGTCGAGGCCGCGAGCCCCTCCGCGTCCTGCGCAGTGACGGTCACGGTGGCGGTGCCCGTGGTCACGACCTCCAACTCGATCTCGGAACCGGAGGTCGTCGCCCTGACGACTTCGGTATCGGAACTCTCGGCCGAGAACTCGAGCGCGTCATCGTCGGGGTCGCTGAAGTAGGAAGAGGCGTCGACCCTGCGCCTGTCGCCCTCTTCCAGCTTCTGTTCGTGGATATCGCCGACCACCTCCGGCGGCTGGTTCGGATCGGAGCCTCCCGATCCGTCTCCGTCGATGCGCACGCCGAACTGCTGGGTCGCGTCCAGTCCTTCGGAGTCCTCCGCGGTGATCGTCACCGTGGCAGCGCCCTTGGCGATCGGCCCCACGGTCAGGTCCGCCCCCGATATCGAGACCACCACCACGGTGGCGTCGGAAGAGGAGGCCTTGTAGGCGAGCGCGTCCCCGTCGGGGTCGGAGAAGTACTCCGCGACGTCCATCGCCGCGCTGGCGCCCACCTCGATGGTCTGCTCCGGCATCGAACCCTCGGCCGCCGGCGCCCGGTTCGGCACGGTGGCCCGGAAGCTCTGCGTCGCGGCGAGGCCGCCCGGATCGGTGGCGGTCACCGTCACGGTCGCGTTCCCCTTGGCCAGCGCCGCGATGGTCACCACGGGGCCATCCGCGGAAATCGACACGATGCTCTCGTCCGACACCGAGAAGGCGAAACGCAACTCCTGCCCGTCCGGCTCCGCGAAGTGACCCGAGACATCCACATCGGCCGACTCCCCGGCCGGCAGTTCCCGTGCGTCGATCGCGCCGAGAACAATGGGTGCGCGGTTGGGTACCAGCACCCGGAACTGCTGGTTACCGCTCAGGCCGGTGACATCGGTTGCGGTCACCGTCATGAACGCGGTACCTGGGGCCACGGCGGTCACCGTCACCGTGCTGCCCGAGGCCCTGACCGTCGCGGTTCCCGGATCGGAGGTGGACACGCCGAAGCTCAGCATGTCGCCATTCGCATCGTCGAAACAGGCACTCACGGTGGCGGTCTCCCCGACCACCACCGTCTGTTCCGGGATCGTCCCGCAAAGACCCGGCGGCTGCGGATTCTCGCATGCCGCGACGAGCATCGATCCGATCAATGCCGCCCCGCCGACGCTGGGCAGGAAGCCCCGACTTGCTTCACTTGTCCGACTCATGGTCCTGCTCCTTTCGGAGTGCAAGGCACCCATGTCACATCGCGCGCAAAATTATCGCGATGCACAGTGGGTGAATCGATTAGCTATTCCAGGTTACGCCACCGCTTGCGCCAGTTGCAAGTCATGGGGGTGAAAAGTCGGTGGCCGACGCCACCGGAGCCGCGCCGTTTGGTGGCAACAGGCGATGGCGAGGCGCTCGCATGACGACAATAAACTACAATAGACTATAATAAGCTGTTTTTTGTTATCATTCCGGGTTTCCCGTAGCTACGGGACAGCGGGGGACCGACAACACATCACCCCGACTCGGCCTCCAGCTTCCGCACCCCCGCCCGCAGCACCTCGAGCGCCAGGTCGATCGTGTCGAGGTGCGTGCGGAACGCCAGCGCCGCCATCCTGAGCTGGAACTTCCCGTCGACCATCGTCGAGGACAGGAACACCCGCCCGTCGCGGTGCGTCTCCTTGACGAGCGCCCGGTTGAAGGCGTTCGCGTCGCCCGACCGCGGCACCCACCGGTACGTCACCACGGTGAGTTCCGGCTCCGGCCCCACCTCGAAGCCGAGCGCCGCGACCTCCCGGTGGAAGTACTTCGCCAACTCCACCTTTTCGCGCAGGCAGGCCCGAAACGGCTCCTCGCCGTGCAGCAGCAGCGGCAGCCAGACGCGCAGCCCGCGAAAATGCTTGGTGAGCTCCGGCGACACGGCGGCGGGCGACCGTCCCCCGGCCTCTGCCTCGACGGTGTCCTGCATGTAGGCGGCGTAGTAGGCGTGCGCGTGCTGGAGCGCATGACGGTTCCGGACCAGGACGGCGCCGGTGCCGTAGGGGAGGAACATCCCCTTGTGCGGGTCGAGGACGATCGAATCCGCGCGCTCCATGCCGGAGAGCGCCGGGCGGAACTCGGGCAACATCGCGAAGAAGCCCCCGTAGGCGGCGTCGACGTGGTACCACAGGCCGTCGCGCCGTGCGATGTCGGCGATTCTCGCGAGCGGATCGATCGCGCCCGTATCCGCGGTGCCCGCCGAGGCGAGCACGAGCCAGGGCCGGAGACCGCGCGCACGGTCCGCCGCGATGGCTTCGGAGAGCGATGCGGGGCACAGGCGCCGGTTTTCGTCCACCGCGACATCCCGGCGTACGGATTCACCGAGGCCGGCCACCCGCAGCGCCTTGTGGAGACACTGGTGAATGTGGGGCGAGGCGTACACGACGGCCCGGTGGAAGTCGCGGGCCCGCAGTCCCGCCGCTTCACGCGCGGCCACGACCGCGATCAGGCTCGCGATGGATCCGCCCGAGGAGAGGTTGCCGTCGGCGGTCTCGGGAAACCCGACGAGCTTCGCCATCCAGTCGAGGATCAGGTCCTCCATTTCGACGGCGCCGGGGCCCGCGAACCGCACGCCTGCGTACTCGTTCGTCACCGCGGCGAGGTAGTCGGCGAGCGACGAGGCGTAGATCCCGCCGCCGGGGATGTAGGCCAGGTGCCCGGCGTGCGAGGGGATGAGGCCCGGGCGCACGACGGACTCGTCGATCCGGTCGATGAGCTGGTCCATCGGTCGGGGTCCGGGCCCGGCGGCGAGGTTCCGGAGTCCGAGGGCGCCCGACTTGTCATGGTTGTAGGCGGGCGTCTCCGCGAGTCCGTCGAGGAAGCGCTGGGCGTATCTGTGTGCCGCCGTCAGGAGCCGGTCCCGCTCGGCCGCATCGGGGTCGAGCGGCCGGGCGGCCCGTTCAAGCTGGAGAATGCGGGAGCGTTGCGGCGTCGGGTCCTGGCGGTTCGCGCGCGTTCTCACCACGGATCGTCCGGCAGCACCACCCGCGGCCCCTCGCCGCGCTCCTCCACGGCGTCCATGTGCAGGAAGTACTTCCCGACGCCCGCCGCGCCCTGCATGTGCCCCGTCTGGGCCACGAGCAGGTCGGGCTGCACGCGATGCTCGGCCTGGGTCCACTTGCGGCCCGCCCCGGCCGCAGTGTCGACGATCGAGGCGCGGCCCAGCAGGTCCGCGTTCAGGCGGTCGACGAAGGCGCGGTACCCGGCGTCGCCGGTGGTGCGGTAGAGGGTCAGGAAATGGTCGGCCGCGCCCGCGGTTCCGCAGCACTGGCTGATGTTCTCCCAGAAGCCGGGGGTGCGGGTTTCGGGGATGCCGGTGGCGATGACTCCGCGGGCGCCCCGGGCCACCCAGTCGTGCCACTGGTCGTCGCCGGTGGCTTCGGCGAGCTGGCGGAAGAGGCGGTTGGTGCCGACGGGGCCGTGGCACCACGAGAGGTAGTAGAGGTCCTCGCCGCCGGGGCGGGAGTGGAAGATGCGGTACGCGGGTTGGCGGCCGGCATCGTCGGGGGGTTGGTCGAGGGTGGCCTGGGATACCAGGTAGTCGGCGCCGGCCAGGGCGGCGTCCAGGCAGTCGCCGGACCCGGTGGCGCGGTGCAGAGTGGCCAGGAAGTACGCGATGCCGGCGGTTCCGTGGGAGAAGTTGGGCATCTCGCGGGCGTAGCCGGGCCACATGTCCCAGCGCAGGCCGGTGTCGGCCTCGGCGGCGCGTTCGAGGAGGCGTGCGCCGGCTGCTTCGGCAGCGTGGAGAGCGCCGGCGGTGCCGAGGACGCGGTGAAGATGGAGGAGCGCGAGCCCTGTGCCCGCGGTGCCGCTGACGATGTCGTTGGATTCCCGGGTGTCGTCGCTCCGGGGCATGGGCCAGGGTACGGGCCAGGCGATCCCGTCGCCCACCGGGCTGGCGTTCTCAAGAAGAAGGCGGGCGGCGCGTTCGGCGTCGTCCCGGTGCTCGTCCCGCCGTGTCGCCCGCCAGGTCTCGGCCAGCACGAAGGCGATGCCCGCGAGACCGGTGTAGAGGCCGGCGCCCGCGACCTCGTCCAGCGTGGCGGCGAGGTGGGCTGCGGCGGCTGATGCGGCGTCCAGGTACCGCTGGTCGCCGGTGGCGTGGAAGAGCTCCAGGGCGAAGGGGAGGACGCCGGGTGAATGTGTGTATAGTGTGTATCCGGTCGAGGCGGGGTCAGTGGGGTCGGCGGGCCAGGTGATGCCGTGGGGTGTCTCGATCCGGTGTGCGTCGAGCCAGTTCCAGGCCTCGACGGCGATCTGGAGGTGGGGACGGGGGAGGGGCGCTGCCGAGCGCCGCTCAGGGTCCAGTGGAGCCAGGGCGCGGAGGAGGGCGGGGGACAGCGCGAAGGCGGCGGCGGTTCCCGCGGTGCCGGTTACGAAGGAGCGACGGGTCCAGTGTGTATGGTGTGTATTACGCGTGCCGCACATTTCAGGAGCCTCCCTCGTTGGCGCTCCGCGGCGAGTCCCCGCGCGGTCCCGGGTCCCCGTTTCCGGCGCCCACCCCCGGCACCCCCTCCGGTTCGTCGTCCCACCACCAGAGCGGCGCCACCTCCCGGTCCCCCGGGTACTGCTCTGCCAGCGTGTCGCCGTCGTAGAGGCGCCCGTTCACCATCACCATGTGAATTCGGTTCGTGTTGCGCAGGTCATCCAGCGGGTTCGCGTCGAGGATGACCAGGTCGGCCAGCTTCCCGGCCTCGATCGCGCCCAGGTCCTCGTCGAGCCCGATCGCCTCGGCGCCCAGGATCGTCGCCATGCGCAGCGCGTCGAGCTCACCGATGCCCCCGGCCGCCATCGCCCACAGCTCCCAGTGGAACCCCAGCCCCTGCAGCTGTCCGTGGCTGCCCACCCCCGCCCGTCCCCCCGCCTCGACCAGGTCCTTCACGAAGAGCGCGTGGTCCGCGAAGACGTGCTCCTCGTCGCGGAACCACTGTGCGCGGCGCAGCGTCCCACCGTCGATCACCGAGTGGGGCACGAAGCGGCGCAGCTTGGCGTCGCCGTGCGGGTTCTCGCGGCTGAAGAAGTAGTTCTCCGCCCACGGTCCCCCATACGAGACCAGCAGCGTGGGGCTGTAGGCGCGTCGCGTCGCCACGAAGAGCTGCACGTAGTCGTCGTAGACCGGGTAGATCGGGATCGAGTGCTCCAGCCCCGGGTACCCGTCGATCGTCTCGTTCAGGTTCTGGCGGAGGTTGAGCGATCCCTCGGTGGTGGGCATGAGGCCGAGTTCGCGCGCCGCCATGATGATCCACTGGCGCTGCTGCCGGTTCCCCGCCACGTACATCTTGATCGTCTTGGTGTCGAAGTACTTCGAGTACCTGGAGAGGATGTCGCGCGCCTCGTCCTCCGAGCCGATCATGTGCTGCCAGAAGACGCCGGGGCCGGTCGAGTAGACGCGCGGGCCGACCAGCTCGCCGGTGCGGACCCGGTCGGCGTAGCTGAGCACGTCGGTGGTGCCGGTCTGCGGATCGCGCGTGGTGGTGACGCCGTAGGCCACGTTGGCCAGATAGGGCCACACGTCGGAGCGGTGGAGGTTGTTGGCTGGGCGCATGTGGGCGTGAGTGTCGACGAACCCGGGAACGATGGTCTTGCCGGCGAGGTCGAAGACGCGGGCGTCGGCGGGGACGTCGAGGGAGCCGGAGGGGCCGACGGCGGCGATGCGGTTGTTGCGGATCAGGATATCGGCGCGGTCGATGACGCCCGCTTCGGCCACTGTGATGACGCGCGCGCCGGTGAGCAGGGCGGTGCCGCGCGGGATGTCGCGGGTGGCCTGGATGTCGATCCATACTTCGGTGGGCTGATACTCTTCGTCTTCCTCGTCTTCGCCTGCCTCTCCGGCTTCCCCGGGCTCCGCTTCGGCCTCCGCCGCTTCCTCGTTCGCCTCCGCCTCCTCGAAGGCCTCGGCCGCGTCCAGATCGTAGGTGAAGAAGGCGCGGCCCAGCGACCAGTGCACCGCCCGCCCGCTCGCGGCCCACGCGGGGAACTCCGCGCCGATGTCGGTGAGCCGGCGGGCCGGCATCTGGGCGCTGCCGGGATTGCCGACGTTGATCAGCGGGGCCTCGCCCCCCACCCTCGGCACGGTGGCCGTGTAGACCTGCTGCTGGATGAGCGCCATGACCAGGTCGCCGCGCGGGGCCATGCGGAGCACCGACGGGGTGAGCGCGGCCTGGCTTCCGGGCGGTGTGCGGCCGCGGAGGCGCACATGCTCCTGCTCGTCGGTGCCGTCCCAGCGGATCGAGACGAGCATGTCGCCCCGCTGCAGGTGGATGCGGTCGGCGTTCGGGCCGCTGCCCTCCGTCCCCTCGGCGAAGTGGGGGCCGCGGCGGCCTTGCACCGGCGCGATCAGGGTGGCCGCGCCGGGACTGTCCCCGTCGGCCACCCACACGATCTCGCCCGGTTGGGGCGCGCCCGATCCGAACCCGCCGGCCGATTCCTGGAAGTCGCGCGCGAAGCTGCGGAGTGCGACTAGCCGGTCGCCCGCAGGCGACCACGCGGGGGTGATGTAGACCGCGCCGCGCTCGGTCAGCCGCACGGGGGACCCGCGGCCGTCGGCGCGGACCTTGTAGAGGTGGCCCGCCTCGCCGTCCCAGGTGGCGTAGGCGATCCAGTCGCCGCCGGGGGACCATGCCGGATAGTGCTCCGAGTGGTCCGCTTCGGTCAGGCGGCGGGGATCGGTGCCGTCGGCGTTCGCGACCCAGAGGCGGTCGAGCGCGGTGAAGGCGACGCGCGCGCCGTCGGGGGAGGGCACCGCGTCGCGGATCTGGCGGACGGTGAAGGTGGGGGTGTCCTCGATCGGGTAGTCGAATTCGACGAGCGGGCCGAGTTCGAGGTCGTACTGGACGCGGAAGGGGATCTCCTCCGCGCCGCCGTCGATCACGTCCAGCTTCCAGATCTTCCCGCCGTAGCTGGCGACGAGATGGCGCGAATCGGGGGTGAAGGACATCCCCGGCAGCACGTCGAGGGTGGCGCGCGATTCCTGGTCGTCGTGCTGGACGGGGTAGGCGAGCCAGCGCTCGTCGCCGGACTCGAGGTCGCGGACGCGCAGCCCCGTGTGGAAGTCGTGCCGGGTGCCGTAGACGAGCCAGCGCCCGTCGGGCGATAGGGTGGGGCGGACGCCGGAGCCGTAGCGCGAGGTGCGGGTGTAGTTCTCGCCGGTCTCGCGGTCGTAGACGGCCAGCTGGTACTGGGGGAACTGGGCGTTGTAGGTCCAGTCGCTGGTGCGGCGCGCATACCAGATGTAGCGGCCGCTCGGGTCGAAGGCCGCGCCGAGGGTCTTGAGGTTGTCGGGCTCGCTGATCAGCTGGATGCCCGATCCGCCGTCCACGTGATAGAGCGAGAGCCTGGGGAGGCCGCCGCCGCGAAATCCCCCCTTCGAGGCGACGATGTAGTCTCCGTCGGGGGACCAGTCGGGCGATTCGGTGCGGTTGCTCGCGCCCTTCGTGATCTGCGTGGTGTCGGAGCCGTCCAGCGACATGATCCACACGTTCTGGCCGCCGCTCCGGTCCGAGGTGAAGACGATGCGGGTGCCGTCGGGGGAGAAGCGCGGCTGCGCGTCGAAGGCCATGCCGGAGGTGAGCTGCGTGGCGTCGCCCCCGGTGATGGGGACGGTGAAGAGATTGCCCAGGTGGTCGAAGACGAGGGTCTGCCCGTCGGGACTCACGTCCAGGGAGATCCACGACCCGACCGTCATGTCGATCGCGAGGGTGCGGTCGGGGGGGAGGGGGAGGGGGGACTTCCGGTTGTCTTCCGAATCCTGGGCGAGGGCGCCGGCGGGCAGCAGCAGGGCGGCGGCGAAGATGAGATTCCGCATCGTGGGTGCAACTCCTTGGCTTCGCGTTGTCTGGGGAAGCGGACGGCGCGCTGGGCGGCAAGGGGCAATATGCGGGTGTGGGTGGCCGCGCGGCCACATCGGTTGCCCGGCAACGCCGATCAGGGGGTGGAAGCGCAAACCCTGACGTAACGTTAGGGTTCCGGCCAGGTTCCGGGCAGGTTCCGGGCAGGGCTCTTGCGGCTGTGGATGCGCCCGTCGACCTTGTCTCCCGGTCCCGCAGAGGGAGGTCCGTCGTGTCCGACCAGACGCTGTACGTCATCCTCGACGTGCTTCTCGTCGCCTTTCACACGTTGCTCGTCGGATTCAACACGCTCGGCTGGGTGTGGCGCAGAACGCGGCGGCTCCATCTGTTCACGATTTCGGCCACCCTGCTCTCCTGGTTCGGCCTCGGGGTGATCTACGGATGGGGATACTGTCCCCTGACCGATTGGCACTGGCAGGTGAAGCGGGCGCTGGGGGAGACCCACCTGCCGGCCTCGTGCATGAAGTACTACCTGGACCGGATCACGGGGGTCGATTGGAGCGCGGCGGTGGTCGATGCGCTGGTCATCGGGGCGGCGCTGGCCGCGCTGGTGGTCTCGGTGGTGCTGAACGTGCGGGACATGCGGCGCGCCGGGTCGGCGGGACGTGACGGCTGACGGAGCCCGCGCCGGGTTGCCGACCCCGGCGCGGGCTGCCGGATCGGGTTATTGGCCTCGAGTGGAGTACGCCCGGGGCCGGCCGGGTGGCCAGAGGGCGGTCCGGAGCCGTGTTCGTGGAAACTGCCGCAAAACACGGAGGGGTTGGTAGGAGGGGAGACCGGTGAACGCTGCGGCGACATGTTCAACCGCGGATGGCGACTCACCAGCTTCGATCAGGAGGGACGCTTGTGAAAGTGAAGTCGAGTCGGCGGGAATCGCCAGCACCCAGAATATATCGTCGACGTAACGCCCCTCCCAATCAGTGGCGGTCACAGTCAAGATCCCCATCCCTTCCTCGTTGTACGTAACCCACATTGTATCCGCCGATACCTCGTGGTTCACCGGCACCGTCGAGGTCGCCGAGTAGGTCAGGTCGTCTCCGTCCGGATCGTCGAAGTAATCGGACAGCAGGTACGTGAGGGTGTCGCCCTCGGTGACGCCGGAATGCCTGAATTTCGTCGTGAGCGTCGGTGGCCGGTTGTCGGAAACCGTGACCGGGATTTCATAGTCGACCTCCAGCCCCGCCAAGTCAATGGCGGTAGCAGTGATCGTCGCTTCGCCGTGGGACCGCCCCGTGACTTGGAGGTACCATCCGTACAGGCCGCTCCCCTGGATACTGGCTCTTACCACTTGCGGGTCCGAAACCGACGCGGAAAACCTCAATTTGTCATCGTCACCCACGTCGTTGTCCTCGAAAATCGTCCCCATGGTCAGCGTATCGACTTCGCCCGGTGAGGTAAACAACGGAATTCCACAATGCGGGTTCCCCGTAGTGCAAGGTCCCCCTGGGTAGCCCAAAGTAAACTCATCCTTCCCCGGCTGGCGGTCGGGTCCGTCATAGAGCGTGGGAGGGTTGTTGCCGATGGTATGCACCATCGAGAAACTTGCCGACAGGCCCCCCGGGTCCGTAGCTGTGATCGTGATGGTCGCCTCTCCGTCCCCCGTCGCGGTTATATCGACGTTGCCCGACGGGTAGATGTGCACCTTCATTCTGGTTGAATCCGAAGATTCCGCCGAGATGCGCAGGTTCTGAATAACGTCGTCTGGATCCCTGAAATGCTTCGCCTTCGCAATCGTTCTCTCGCCGCCTACTATGAAGTTCCTGGAATCGTAGGTGCGGGTGACGTACGGCGGCTGGTTCTCCTTTGGAAGTCCGACGGTGACCTGGAACTCCCCGCTGGCCGAAAGTCCCTCCGGGTCTTCGGCGGTAACCGTGACGGTGGTCTTGCCCTTGGTCAGTGCCGCCACCTCGAGTTCGTTGCCGGATATCGTGGCCGTGGCCACCGTGGTGTCGGAGCTCTCGGCGGACAGCGCCAGGTCGTCACCGTCGGGGTCTTCAAAGCGCCCGGCGGCGTCCACGGTCGTCGACTTGCCGACCTTCAGCTTCAGAGGCGGCATGTGGTAGGCGACCGGCGGCCGGTTGGGACCCTCGGGCTCCAGAACCGTCACGCCGAAGTCCGTCTGCGCTGTGAGGCCGCCCGTATCCTCGGCGGTGATGAACACGGTCGCCGTGCCGGGACCCGTCGCCTGCAATGCAATGTCGGACCCCGAGACGGTAACGGTCACCACTTCGACATCATAAACCCATGCCGAGTACTCGAGCGGGTCGTTGTCGGGGTCGGTGAAGTAGCTGGACACGTCCACCGTGGTTTCTCCGTCCGATTCCAGCGTCTGCGCGGCGATCGTGCCCACGAGTGCAGGCGCGCGGTTCTCGTCACTGGCTTCGGCGACCGTCACGCCAAAGGCCTGGGTGGTGTGGAGTCCGCCGGCATCCTGCGCCTTGACCTCCACCGTCGCGGTGCCCGTGCCGGTCACCGTCAGTTCGACCGCGCTGCCGGAGACGCTCGCCTCGACCACTCCGAGGTCGGAGCTCCGGGCAGAGAACTCCAGCTTGTCGTCGTCGGGATCGTCGAAGTAGGACGTGGCGTCCAACATTCTCTCGTCGCCTTCTTCCAGGTGCTGGGTGCGAATCTGGCCGGTGGCGACCGGAGGCTCATTGGCGTCGGAACCGGATCCCGACCCGGACGAGCCCTTCACGCGCACGCCGAATACCTGGTCCGCGGTCAGGCCTTCCGGATCCTCGGCGATGAGGGTCACCGTCGCGGTTCCTCCCCCGACGCCCCGGACCACGACCCCGTTCGTGGCCACCCATGCCCTCGCGACCGTCAGATTCGAACTCTCGGCCCGGAACACCAGTTCGTCGCCGTCGGGATCGGTGAAACGCGGCCGGGGATCCAGCCTTCTGATCCCACCCTGGCTGATGCGCTGCTGTGAAACCTTCCCGACTGCCTCCGGGGTACGGTTGGGGACGGCGACGAAAAACTCCTGCCCGACCGTCATGTCCTCGGGGTCGGTGGCCACGACGAAGACCTGTGCCAGACCCTTCCGGAGCGCTTTGATCGTCATGGTTCCGCCGGAGAGGGAAACGGCGAGGACCGATGGTTCGCTGGTGGCCCATGTATAGACCAGTTCGTCGCCGTCGGGGTCCTCGAAGTAGCCGGGGAGCTCCATGGCGACGCTCTCGTCCACATGGACGGTCTGCGCCTCGATCGATCCGACCGCGTGCGGCGGGCGGTTGGCCACCGAGACCGTGAAGGCCTGGGTCGCCGTGAGGCCCTCCGGATCGGTGGCTGTGACGGTGACGACCGCACCGCCCTTGGCCAGCGCTGCAACGGTCGCGGCCGCGCCTTCGGACGAGACGCCGATCAGCGTCGCGTCGGACGAGGAGACGGTGTAGACCAGGTCGTCGCCATCGGGGTCCTCGAAGTAGCCGGCAAGCTCCACTGTCGTGTTGTCTCCGAGGTCGAGGGCCAGCGCCTCGATCGTACCGACCGCCAGCGGGGGCCGATTCGGCACGGTCACGGGGAAGGCCTGGGTGGCCGTGAGACCCTCGGTGTCGGTGGCAGTGATCGTCACGGTCGCTTCGCCCTTGGCCACGGCCGTCACCGTCACCGCGCCGCCCTCGACGGAGGCGCCGATCACCGCGGTGTCGGATGGAGCCGCCGTGTAGACAAGGTTGTCGCCGTCGGGGTCGCTGAAGTGGCCGGAGAGCTCGATAGTGCCCGTCTCACCCACCTCGATCGTCCGCCCTTCGATCGCACCCGTTGCGAGAGGAGGGCGGTTCGGCACGGTCACGGGGAAGGCCTGCGTGGCCGTGAGGCCCTCGGTGTCCGTTGCCGTCACCGTCACCTCGCCCTTGGCCAGGGCGGTCACCGTAAGGTCGCCGCCCGAAATCGAAACCGCCGCGACCGCTGGATCCGAGGATGTGGCCGTGTAGACCAGGTCGTCCCCGTCCGGGTCGGCGAAGTAGCCGGAGACATCGATGCCGGCGGCCCCGTCCACCTCGACCGTCTGCGGCTCCATCGAACCCACCGCCCCCGGGGTCCGGTTCGGCACCGTGACCACGAAGCTCTGCACCGCCGTCAGGCCACCGGGGTCGGTCGCCGTCGCCGTCACCGTGGCGAATCCCTTCGCCCGGGCCTCGAACGTCACGGCCGCGCCGGCCGCGGAGATGGCCAGAACGCTCTCGTCGGACACCGACATCGCGTAAGTGAGCGTTTGCCCATCGGGCTCACTGAAATAGGATGAGACGTTCACCGACCCGGACTCCCCGGCCCGCAACTCACGCGACTCGATCTCGCCCACCGCCAGCGGCGCCCGGTTCGGCACCATCACGCGGAACGCTTGCTGCCCCGTCAGGTCCGTCACGTCGGTCGCGGTGATCGTGACCACCCCTGTCCCCGGAGAGACGCCCGTTACGGTCACCATGCTTCCGGCAATCGAGACCGTAGCGACCCCAAGGTCCGAACTCGACGCCGAAAAGGTCAGCAGGTCGCCGTTCGCATCCTCGAAACAGGCGTTTACCGTGGCGGTCTCTCCGACCGTCAGCGTCTGCTCCGGGATCGCGCCGCACATCGCCGGCGCCTCCGGGTTCTCGCAGGCTGCGAGGAATGGCACGAGCACGGTCGCACACAAGGCTCGGACAGGGTGCAGCCTCCGAATCAATCCATTGAATCTGTCCATTCCGACCTCCCCGGCCATGGGCGAAAACGTTCCGGTTCAGTCACTTCCGGTCCGCCTGAACCGGTCCTCCACACAACAAACATCGGAGCCGTGGAGCGAGGGCAGCAAGGGGCTGTCGCAAAGGAGCACGGGGGCTAAGGCAGCCCGTCCCCCCGGATGTCCCGAAGACACGGAAATCTCCTTGTTTGCGTTGGCTGGGAGAGGTTGCGACCGAGAGTTTATGGCCTGCGCGTGTTATCGTGGGTGGCCAAATCCACAACCCCAGAATCCAATCATCCGCCAAGGGGCTCAATGCACGCCTTGGGGCGGATCACCGCCGGCACCAACGCGCACCAACACCAACGCGCAAACATTGTCCATCGTGGGTGGCCGAACTCGGGCCCCGCTGGCCAGCGCCCATCCTCATCGGGTCCCCGCGACCGGAGCGTGCCGACCCCGTCGACCGGTCCACCCTGTCTGGCGGCCCGCATGCCGGCGGGGCCAGATTGGGCACTCACGAATCCTGTTGACAACCACGCATGGAGGATCCCAGGTGCAACCGACCCGGCTGCTGTGTGCCGGCAGCACATCCTTCCCCGGACTGCTCGTGGCCGCCACGATGACAACCGCCGGTGTTCAGGCCCAGGAAGGCGAGTCATCCCGAGGCCTCCCGGGGTGGGACGGCGGGCGGGGCGAAGCCGATGTCGGAGCAGGAGTCCCGGGGAACCACGGAGCGCCCCCATGTACCACCGCATCGTCTGCCTGACCGAAGAGCCGACCGAGATCCTCTACCGCATCGGCGAGGACCGCCGGATCGTGGGCATCTCCGGGTTCACCGTGCGGCCGCCCCGCGCCCGCAAGGAGAAGCCGAAGGTCTCCGCGTTCCTCACCGCGAAGATTGACCGCATCCTCGAGCTGGAGCCCGATCTCGCCCTCGGCTTCTCGGATATCCAGGCCGACATCGCGGCGCAGCTGATCCGCCACGGCGTCGAGGTCCACATCTTCAACCACCGGTCGGTGGCCGGGATCCTGCGCACGGTCAAGGCGGTCGCGGCGCTGGTCGGTTCCGCGCCGAAGGGCGAGCGTCTCGCGGCCGAGCTGGAGGCCGGGCTGGACCGGATCCGCGAGCGCGCCGCCGAACTCCCGCACCGCCCGCGCGTCTACTTCGAGGAGTGGTACGACCCGCTGATCTCCGGGATCCGCTGGGTATCGGAACTGATCGAAATCGCCGGTGGCGAAGACTGCTTCCCGGAGTACCGTGACGCGTCGCTTGCGAAGGACCGCATCATCGCGGATCCGGACGAGGTGGTCCACCGGGCGCCCGACCTGATCATCGGATCGTGGTGCGGGCGCAAGTTCCGCCCCGAGCGGGTGGCTGCCCGCGAGGGCTGGTCGGCGATTCCAGCCGTTGCGCACGGCCAGGTCCATGAGGTGAAATCATCGCTGATCCTGCAGCCCGGCCCCGCCGCCCTCACCGACGGGGTCGGGGCGCTGCAGCGGATCATCACAGACTGGGCGTGCGCTTCGCCGGCAACGCGGACGACCGCACTCCCGGCGGGTTGACCCGCGGCGTGACGGACGGCCGGTCGGCTACCCCCTGGAGCCCGTTCCCTTCGCCACCCGCTTCTTCTCCTTCTCCAACTGCTCTACCGGCACCCCCTCGGTAATCCACGCGGGCGCCGGCTCCCCCTTCAGGTAGTGCCCGAACCACTCGAGGATCCGCCGGTGGTAGTCCTTCTGGTTGGCCTCCTGTGCGAAGCCGTGGTCCTCGCCCTCGTAGACGAGCAGCACCATCTGTTTCCCGGCCCGGCGCGCGAAGTTGAAGAACTCGGTGCCCTGGTCCCAGTCCACCACGCCGTCGTCGTTCCCGAAGGCCATGAGCAGCGGCGTCTCCATGTTGTGGACCTCGTGGATCGGTGAATTGCGGCGGTGCGCCTCGGGGTCCTCCCAGAAGGGAACCTCCATGCGGGCCTGGCCCGTCTCCCAGTGGCTCAGCTCCGCGATCCCCGGGCCCCAGTGGAGCTGGCCCATGAAGCTCACGAAGTCGGTGAGCGGCGCGCCCGCCACCGAGGCCGCGAAGATGTCGGTGCGGGTGGGCAGGTAGGTGGCCTGGTAGCCGCCCCACGAGTGCCCGATCAGGCCCACCGCGTCGGGGTCGGTGACGCCCATCTCGACCGCCTTGGCCACCGCGGCGCGCACGGACTCCAGCGCGCTGACCCCCGGTTCCCGCGCCGTGTAGACGATGTCCGGCAGCAGCACCGCATAGCCGTTCTGGGTCCACGCCGGGTAGTTGTAGTAGTCGCGCTCGGAAGGGATGCGGAAGAAGTGCATCGAGCGCGTGAGGATCTCGTAGGTGTAGACGATGGTGGGGACCGCCGTCCCCGGGACGTGGTTCGCCGGGTACAGCAGCGCGAACTGCAGCTCGCGCCCGCCTTCGCTCACGAAGTCGACCAGCTCCGCCCGGCCCCATGCGACCTCGGAGATGAAGGGATTGATCTCGGAGACCTGCGCCGCGCCCGCCAAGTCGGGCCCCGCCACGAAGAGGTCGGGCGGGTCGTCGAAGGCCTGCGACCGGTACGTCATGACGTCGGCGCTGTCCGCGCGGGCCAGTCCGGAGATGTTGGCGTCCGCCAGGATCAGGGTCTCGGCCGATTCCCAGCCGCGGTCGAACCGCGCGTACCCGCGTTGCTCGGTCGCGTCGTTGTGGAGCGACAGGTAGAGGCGGGTGCGCGGGTCGATCCCGGGCTCGTCGTCGTCGGGGAGGACGCGGGCCAGGCGGTGGATGACGCCGGGTTCGGCGCCGCGCGTCAGCCTGACGGGGTTCGAACCGTCGGGCTCGATCCGCCAGATGTCGTGCTTGTCGTAGAGGAGGAGCGCGTCGTCGTCCTCCAGCCAGGCGGCGGGGCCGAAGCCGCGGGGCGGCGTGACGTCGGTGGGCGTGTCGTACTCCGAGTCGGCGAAATCGGCATCCACCCCGGAGGTGAGGTCGTACCGCTCGCCGGTCGACAGGTTCAGGCTGTGGTACGCCGACCCGTCCCAGGTGACCATCCATTCGCCCCCGGTGCTCGGCCACGCATAGCGAACCCGCTCGAAGATACGGCGACGTTCGCCGGTCCCCACATCGACCAACCAGTAGTCGCGGTAGGGACGGCCGAACATCGCGCCCCAGGGGTACGGCCTGTCGGTGGATTCGAGGGCGAGATTCCAGCCCTGCAGGAGACTCGTGCTCGCATCGAGATCCGAGCCGAGCACGACCAGCCGGTTCGCGTCCAGGTGCCACACGGCCAACAGGGTTCGACTCGCGTTCCGGCCTTCCGCGAGCTTCTGAGCCGGGAACAGGTCGACATCCTTCGTGTGCCAGAGCTGCAGGGTCGGGAGTTCGGGCTCCTCCTCCGGCTCGGGCGCGGCCTCCTCTTCCTCGTCTCCCTCACCCTCACCCTCTCCCTCTTCTTCGCCCCCGCCCTCCCCCTCGCCTTCCCCCTCGTCCCCCTCCCCCTCCACCCCCCGCACCCCCACCGCGATCATCTCCCCGTCATCGGACCACACCGGCCCGTAGTGCCTCACCACCTCGAGCGAATCCGGCAGCCCCGCCACCTCCCCGCCCAGCACCGTCACCTCGATCCCCCGGTCCAGCCCGCGCCACGCGAGCACATCGTAGGCGCTGCCGTCCTCCGACGCGTCCCCACGCGAACGCATCACCGCCAGGTCGGCCGAATCGTCGCGCCAGCGCAGGCCGCGGTACCCGGATCCCGACCCGTCGGCGGAGCGCAGCGTCCCGGCCGCGGCGTCGTACAGCTGCACCCCGTTGCCGATGTCGCTCCCCGTGGCGACCACCATCGCCAGCAGCGTCCCGGACGGGCTCCACGCCGTCTCTCCGACATTCCCCTGCGTGGCGGCCTCCCCCGTAACCAGATCCACCACACGCAGATCCGCCCCCTTGCCGCGCGGCTCCGAGGGCGGGTAGCCGCGCAGCGCCACGTAGCGCCCCGTAGCGTTGAAGGCGAAACCCGCCACCGCCTCGAACTCGCGGATGTCGCCCGTCCGCAGGTCCATCACCGAGGCCGTGCGCCGAACCGGCTCGTCGCGTCCCCTGAGCGCCTCCTCCTCGTCGGGGGACATGCCCGCCGTCCACGCGAGCCAGCGGCCGTCGGGGGAGAAGCGCGGCCCGGAGGCCCACGGGAAGACCCGCGTCGAGTCCTCGTCCAGACTGCGAACGCGCAGCTCGGATGTCTCGTCCACGCGGGACACCGTGTACGCGATCCAGTCGCCGAAGGGTGAAAGCGCCGAGCCACCCAGGCGCTCCCAGCGCCCGTAGTCGTCCGGTGTGACGAGGGGGCGTTCCTGGGCGATGGCGGGGCCGGAGACGGCGAGGATGAGGGCCAAGGCCACCCCGGCCGGAGCCGGATGGCCGTGAAGGGCTGAAATCGCGCGGATCGGTGTCATGATTAGTAATCTCCAGTTCACATTATGGAAAGTATGGTTGTCATTTTTCCGCTGTTCCGCCTTCATGCGCGGTCCACACGCGCGGCCGCGCCACAGCCAGCGGCCGGCCGCCGGGCAAGCCCCCGCGGATCCGCCGCGACCGCAGCCCGCGACGCCCCGCTAACCGCACAGCGCACTCTCCCCCAGTATCGCGTTCAGCGTCTCCACGAGCCACTCCGCGTCGTCCTCGCCGAACACCATCGGCGGCTTCACCTTGAGCACGTTGTGGCCGGGCCCGTCGGCGCTCAGCAGCACCCCCATCGCGCGGGCCCGGTTCACAATGTACGCGCACGCCTCCGGGTACGGCTCCCTCGTCTCCCGGTCGCGCACGATCTCGATCCCGAGAAACAGCCCCCGCCCCCGCACGTCCCCCACCAGCGGATGCCGCGCGGCCAGCTCCCCCAGCCTCTCCAGCAACCCCGCCCCCACGCGCCTGGCGTGCTCCACCAGCCCCCGCTCCCCGATCTCCGCCAGCACCGCCCGCGCCGCCGCGCACGACACGGGATTGCCCCCGAAGGTGCTGAAGTACTCCATCCCGTTGGCGAAGGCGTCGGCGATCTCGCGCGTCGTCACCACCGCCGCGACCGGGTGGCCGTTGCCCATCGGTTTGCCCAGGGTCACGATATCGGGCACGACACCCTGCAGTTCGAATCCCCAGAAGGCGTCGCCCACGCGGCCGAACCCCACCTGCACCTCGTCCGCCACGCACACCCCGCCCGCCGCCCGCACGTGACGGTACGCGGCCTCCAGGTAGCCGGGCGGCGGCTCGATCTGGCCTCCGCAGCTCAGGATCGGCTCGGCCACGAAGGCCGCCACGCCGTGCCCGCGGTCCCCCAGCACCCTCGCGGCATCCCCCACCTCCGCGGCATACCGGACACCCAGCTCCCCGTCCGGAATCCCGCGGCCCCGCCGCAGCCTCCCCCGGTACACGTCCGGCATCGCCGCCGCCACCACCCGGTCGCTCGCTCCCGTGCCCCCCGGCCCGGCGAACTTGTAGTGGCTGATCTCGACCAGCCCCCCCGTATTGCCGTGGTAGCCCCCCTCCACGCAGACCACGCCGTCGTGGCCGGTGCGGCAGCGCGCCATGCGCAGTGCCAGCTCATTTGCCTCGCTCCCCGAGCACACCAGGAACATCACCTCGAGCGGGGCGGGAAAGTGCGCCAGCAGCTCCTCGCCCAGCGCGACGATTTCTGTGTGCAGGTATCGCGTGTTGGTGTTGAGCACACGGCTCTGGCGGGCGATCGCCTCGGCGACGCGCGGGTTTCCGTGTCCCACGTGCGGGACGTTGTTGACCGTGTCCAGGTAGCGGCGCCCCGTGTCGTCGTAGAGGTACGCGCCCACCCCGCGCACGACATGGATCGGGTCGGCGTAAGACAGACTGAGCGACGAACCGAGAATCGTCTTGCGCTTTTCGCTTAGAACGCGTTTCCGCAAGACAGGCTCCGTTTCGGGCGCGATCGCGGTGCGCGTCCCGGAGGGCAGACCCGCCAGCGGAGCGGGGTCGGGGAGGATCGACTCCCACACCGCGCGCAGCCGGTGCAGCACGACCCCCGTGTAGTTCCCGCGATCCTCCGGGGGTGTGCCCTCGTCGAAGAGCGGATCCATGGCGATGACCTGGAGGTGAAGGTGGGGCGGCCATCCCCCGTTGACCGAGGCGTCGCCGAGCCAGCCGATGACATCCCCGGGCGCGACCCGGTCGCCCGGGGAGAGGTGGCCGAGGGTGGCGCGGTCGAGGTGGCCGTAGAGGGTGTGGAAGCCGGCGCCGTCCGGCGTGGCGTGGCGAAGGATGACGGTGGGGCCGTAGTCGAGGGGCCGGTCGTTGTGGGCGACGGCGAGCACGAAACCGGCGATGGGGGCGCGAACGGGGGTGCCGGCGGGCGCGAAGAGGTCCAGGCCGAGGTGGACGGTGCGGGACTCGGGGCCGTTGTCGCCGCGCGCCTGGAAGGCCGGAGTGTCGTAGAGAAGACGGGCTTCGCCGTAGCGCCCGACGGCGACGGTGGCCGCGGCGTCCGCAATCTCGCGCTCGATCCAGGCCTCCGCGGCGCCGGGTCGGGCGGCGTCGTCGGGGTGGGGGAGATCCGGGCTCTCCACCGACAGGTCCAGCACGCGCGGACGCGCCAGCACCCACCGCGGCATGACCGGCGCGCGGGCACCGGCACTCCGCATCCACGCCGCCACCGGCGCCACGCCGGGATTGGGGTCCAGCCCGCACGCGTGGCGGATCCTGGACTCCCCGATCCGCCAGTCGGTCCGGGCCAGCAGGTCCAGCAGCCGCCACGCAGCCTCCTGGCTGACCGCCAGGTACTCGTTGCCGGGCTGTTCGCGCATCTGCCGCGCCTGCACCGACACGGACTGGCAGAGCCGGAGCGCCACCATCGGGAGGATCGCGCGGCACTCCTCGGCCGTGAGCGGCGCCACTCCGGCATACCCCCGCGCGATCGCACACGCCGCGCCCAGCGGGTCGGCGCCGCCCATCATCGCGTATGCCGCGGCGATGGCCACCTCGGCCGCCCTCCACCCTCGCGCCACGTCCCCGAAGTCGATCAGGCCCGCCAGGCGCGCTCCCTCGAGGGAGGGCCGCACCAGCACGTTGAAGTCGTTGCCGTCGTTGTGGATCACGGCGCGGGGCAGCTCGTCCGCGACCGCATCCAGGCGGGGCGCGGCGCGGTCGAGGGTGCGCTCAACGAGGTCCTGTCCGTGCCCCAGCCGGTCGAGATGGCCGCGAATGGTGGCCGCCGCGGACTCCATCCTCCAGGCGAAGTCACGTTCCAGTTCGGGGTGATCGAAGTCGGCCAGCGCCGTGTCGAGTTCGGCAAGGAGTGCGCCGAGATCTTCCAGCACGGCCGGCGAGCGGGGTCGCAGCTCGGCCAGCGGGATCCCGTGCAGCCAGGTGACGGCGCAGGCCACGTGCGGTGCGCCCTCGAAGGTGACGTGCGCGACGCGGGTGGAGGCGGCCGTTCCCACGGGTGCGACCACGCGTGGAACGCGTCCGGGGAACTTCCCGGCCGCCAGGTGGTACAGGCAGGACGTGACGAGATCGAATACGGGCAGGCGGGAGACCCGGCCGAGCTTCAGAACGATGTCGCCGCCGGCATCCGAAACGCGGAAGTTCAGATCCACTTCGCCGGGCAGGGGACGGGCTTCACCCCCGACGCCGAAGTGGTCCCGGGCGACGGCGGCGGCCCGGTGAATGCGGCTGTTCAATCTGAATCCTCGGCTTGGGGAAAATCCCGGTGAGCGTCACCCGCGATGGCCGGGCAGACTAGCCGGGGCCGGTAATCGGCGTCAACGCGTGGCGTACACCGTACACAAGAACGACGAATAGAAAAGTCTTGCGCTCGCGCGTGGGCGCCGCGCATAATATGGGAGGCAACACAACCGCGGATTGGCGTCGGATCGGCCGGAATGCCCGGCCGTCCGCGCACGGTTTCAGGGAGATGCTCCGTGCACCCTCTGGTCACGGCTCCCCGGACCGCTCCGATCCGCACTGATCACAGGAGGTGACCATGAGTGTATTGCTACCGCGACGGTCCCGACGACTCGGGGCCGGAACAGTACGGGGGCTGTTGCTGATACCGGCAGCGGCCCTCGGGTGCCTGCTCGCCACCCAGGGGGCGGCGGGCCAGGAAACGGGCACCGTCACGGGGGTCGTTAGGGATATCGCGACCGGGCAGCCGCTGGAATCGGCGATCGTCAGGCTCGACGACGCGACCGGCGGCGTGCTGACCACCCCCGCCGGGCGCTATGTCGTCCTCAACGTGCCGGCCGGAGCCCACCAGCTGACCTTCCGGATCCTGGGGTATGACGAGCTGACGCTGGACGTCGACGTCGTCGCCGGCGAGACGACCGAACTGAACGCCGAACTTCAGAGCGGCGCTCTCGAACTGCAGGGGCTTGTGGTGACCGGGCTGTCGCGCGCGACGCCGAAGGTCAAGGTGCCGTTCACCATCGAGAAGCTCGACGTCGCCAACATCCCCGTCCCGGCGATCTCGGCCGAGTCCTTCCTGACCGGGAAGGCTCCGGGGATCAAGGTGGTGCGGGGAGGCGGGCAGCCGGGCTCAACCGGCGACATCATGCTCCGCGGTGCGACCTCGATCTCCGGCGGGCAGGCTCCGTTGATCATCGTGGACGGCATCATCACGACGAACGCCTTCGACGACCTGGCGACTCTGGACATCGAATCCATCGAGGTCGTCAAGGGGGCGGCTGGTGCTTCCCTCTACGGATCGCGGGCCGCCAACGGAGTCATCCAGATCCGCACCAAGCGCGGCACGGGATTCGGGGGACGGGACTACAGCCGGCTGCTGATGCTCAACGAATTGGGCCAGGACCAGCTCCAGGGGAGCATCCAGCTGTCGCAGAACCATCCGTGGCTGACCGACGCCAGCGGCAATCTGGTCGATGTGAACGGCAACGTCATTCCGGACATCACCGACCCCGACTTGGAGAACCCGGCGCTCAACGGGAACAGCGTCTTCACGTCCTTCCAGGACGGCCTGTGGCCCAGCAACCTGGAGACCTTCGACCACGTTGCGCGGATCTACCAGCCGGGCACCTTCACGCGGACCTACGGGGCGATCGAAGGCCGTAACGGGGACACCAACTACCGGACATCGTTCGAGTGGCAGAGGGAAGGCGGAGTGCTGCCCCAGTACAACGACGGCTTCGACCGCAGGGGCTTCCGCATCAACCTGGATCACAAGGTACGCGACAACCTCAACGTCTCGCTGACCACCGCCTACACCCAGAGCGAGCAGGAGGACCTGGGGAGCTCACCGTTCTACGACCTCACCTTCATGGGGCCGTATGTCGACCTGCTCAAGCGGGATCCCTCCACGATCGGCCAGCGGCACTGCCCCGCGAACGGCTGCCTGTTCGTGAACCCGGATCCGCTTTCGAACCAGGACAACCCGCTCTACCACTTCGAGCTGATCGACAACCGCGACTGGCTGCATGACGTGAAGGCCGCCGCCAGCGCCATCTGGACGCCTTTCTCGTGGATGGACGTGGAGGGGCTTTTCGGTCTCGACCGCAACAGCTCACGCCAGACGAACTACTCGCCCCCGGGACGGATTACCGCCGAAGGCACGGTCGTTACCGGATCCCTCGGCAAGACCCAGTCGCACCGGCAGGCCGTCAACGGCGAGTTGACCGCCTCGATCACAAAGGCGTTCGGAGACATTGCGACCCGGACCCGGCTTCGCTACCTGCAGAGGAGTTCGCACTATGAGGCCTTCGCCGCAAGCGGGTCGGACTTCATCGCGGTGGACATCCCGCGCCTCAACAACCTCAACCCGGACTCCTACAACGCGAGCTCGTCCATCAGCGACGTTCGCGAGGAGGGATACTTCCTGATCTCGGTGCTCGAATACCGGGACAAGTACATCCTGGACGGGCTGGCGCGCCGCGATGGGTCGAGCCTGTTCGGCGCGGACCAGAGGTGGCACAACTACTACCGGGGCGCGCTGGCTTGGAGGCTTTCGCGCGAGGACTGGTGGCCTCTGGCTTCCGTGTTCAACGAGTTCAAGCTGCGCGGCTCGATCGGCACCGCGGGCAGACGCCCCGGGTTCGCGGCGCAGTACGAGACCTACAGCGTGAGCGGCGGCACGATCACGCCGGTGTCGCTCGGCAACAAGGATCTCAGGCCGCAGCGATCCACCGAACGGGAGTTCGGGGTGGACATGGTGGTGATGAACAAGGCCAGCATGACGATCACCTACGCGAACACGGTGAGCAGGGACCAGATTCTCACGGTTCCGCTGCCCAAGGCGGGCGGGTTCTCCTCCCAGGTCCAGAACGCCGGCACCCTCGAGTCCAACACTTTGGAGTTCCACACCGAGGTACCGCTGCTCGACACCGAGGACATGTCCTGGAACGTTCGCCTGAACCTGGACCGCAGTCGCTCCAACATCACGGAGCTGGGACGGCCGCCGTTCCGCAGCGGTTTCTTCTACTACCGGGACGACGAAGTCTTCGGTGCCTTCTACGGCGCCAAGTGGGTCAAGGGCTGCGATGAACTCCCGTCGGGATCGGATTGCGGCCAGTTCCAGATGAACGACGACGGACTCCTGGTCTGGACGGGTGGCGCCGCCTACACCGCCGGGATCGCCAACAGCCTGTGGGGGACCGACAGCCAGGGCCAGACGGGCGACGATGTCTTCCAGTGGGGCATGCCGATCCGCGCCTGGGGCGAGTGCGAGACCCGGCGCCAGGGCGACGCGGGGTGCAAGGACTTCCTCTACCTCGGCAACACCACGCCGGACGTCAACATCAGCTTCCGCAGCAGCTTCCGCTGGAAGGACCTCTCGCTGTACGCCCTCTTCGACGGCGACATGGGCGCCTTCATCTACAACCGGACGCGACAGTGGGCCTATCGCGAGAACCGGTCGGGCGACCAGGACCAGTACGGCAAGGAAGACGGGCTCAAGAAGCCGGTCGCGTACTACCAGCGGCTGTACAACACCAACGCCATGAACGGCTGGTTCGTCGAGAAGGGCGATTTCATCAAGCTGCGTGAACTCTCGATCCGGTATTCGCTGAATCCCGAGTGGCTGGACGCGATCTTCCGCGGCCGGGTCACGGGGGCCGACATCAACCTCATCGGCCGGAATCTGTACACCTTCACCGACTACACCGGATACGATCCGGAGGTGGCCAACGGAAACGGCGGCTCCGACGTGATCGGGCGCATCGATTCCTACCAGTACCCGAACTACCGCACCATCAGCGCCAGCCTGCAGCTGATCTTCTAGCGAAGAACTCTCGAAAAGGAAAGGAGAAAGGCCATGAAGAACCCAAGGCTCAACTGGAAGGTCGGCATCTGCACCGCAGTGATTGCTCTGGCGGGCGCGTGCGTAGATCTCGAGGTCACCAACTTCAACGATCCCGACAGGGAACGTGCACTCTCCAGCGCTTCGGACGTCGAGGCGCTGATCTCGGGCGGCTTCCAGGCTTGGTGGGCCACGGCCCACTACAGCTATCCCGCCGCGGCCATGAGCACCGCCGCCGACGCCCACTCCTCCTCATGGGGGAACTGGGGCATGCGCGACTCGGGCTGGGAGCCCCGCAAGGCGTACAACAACGACCCCGCCTACAGCTACAACAACCTGGCCGAGACCCCGTGGGCGGAGTCCTACCAGGCGCTCGCCGCGGTAAGGGACGGGCTGTTGACCATCGAGGACGGGGTGAGGATCCAGGAGGGCGACGGCCCGGACAACACCGAGCGACTGCAGGTCTTCGCCAAGTTCATTCAGGCCATGTCGCTGGCCAATCTGGCCGCCGTCTTCGACCAGGCGTTCATCGTCGACGAGACCGTCGACGACATCGCCGGCCTGGAGATGCAGTCGTACACCGCGGTCTGGGCCGCGGCCGAACAGAAGTTCAACGAAGTCATCCAGATGGCGGACGGCGCGGCCTACACGATCCCGTCGCAGTGGGTCGCCTTCAACGGCGACTGGTCGGGCACGTACATGGCCGAGGTGGCGCGGGCCTACAAGGCTCGCTACGCCACCCAGGTGCCGCGGACACCCGAGGAGCGCGACGCGCTCAACTGGTCCGCGATCCTCTCGGACGCGTCCGCCGGCATTTCGAAGGACTTCTCCGGGTACTACGAGGAAGGCGGGAACTGGGCCTGGATGAGGGCGAAGCTGCACACGGCCACCTACACCGGCTGGGCCCGGATCGACTACCGGACCATCGGTCCCTCGGATGCTTCGGGGGCGTGGGAGACGTGGATCAACGCATCGCCCAACGACAAGCGGCCCTTCAACATCGACACCGACGACAGCCGGATCACCGCCCCCGGCGACCCCCAGGCGAACGGGAAGTACATCCGCTACATGGGCAACAGCCCCTTCCCGGCGGACCGCGGGATCTACCACTACTCGAACTACATCGACTGGCGCTGGTACTACATCCGGCAGGCCAACTTCGTGACCGAGTGGCCGGACATGACGGACTGGGAGCTGCAGTTCATCGCGGCCGAAGCGAACTACCGGCTGGGGAACAGGGACGCCACGATGGCCCACGTCAACATGAGCCGGGCCAGGGGAGACCTGCCCCCGTTCACCGACCCCAACGGCGTGGCGCCGGGAGGCGACCGCTGCGTGCCGCAGATGCCCGACGGGTCATGCGGGGATCTCTGGGAGGCGTACAAGTACGAAAAGCGGATCGAACTCTTCCACTACGGATTCGCCACCGAGTACTTCGACGACCGCGGCTGGGGCGACCTGGTGCAGTGGACCTGGGAACAGGTTCCGGTGCCCGGGAGCGAACTCGAGCTCCTGCTGATGGAGGTCTACACCTTCGGCGGTCCCGGCGGCAACAGTTCGGCAGGTGACGCCGCCGGCTTCAGGAACTTCCTCAACGATGTCAGCCCGCCCACTCTGAGGGCAAAGGTGTGGGGAATCGAAGCCTGGATCGCCGCGAACAGGGAGAAGATTGACCATGTGGTCGGCAGGCACTAGCGCGATGCCCGGCCGTACGACCCCGAGCCACCCACGCAATGTGCTTGCGTGGGTGGCCGCGGTCACCGTCTACGGCGGGTTCGGCGCCGGCTGTGCCTCGGGCGGCGTACAGGGCTACACCGAGACGCTCTGGCGCGAGGACATGGGGCGGATCACCCAGGGGACGATGGATGACGGTCTCGACAAGATGATCCGAAAGTACGCCCTGCAGCTCAACCGCAGGGAAGTCAGAGGTCGCGACCTGTACTACGAGTTCGCCTGGCAGCCGCGTGACCTCTTCGCGGAGGAAGAGACCACCGGGATCACGAAGGCGCGCAACCGCATCGTGATCCGCGGCCGCATGCTCGAGGCATCGTTCGACGGCAGCGGCGTCTTCCGCTTCACCTGGGAGGTCGAAAACGAGGTGACGTCGGCGGACACGCCCGAGTGGCATGCCAGCGTGATGCCGTCCGAGGTGGTGGAGCAGTACCGCCCCATCTACTCGGACCTGTCGCTGGAGGTGCGATCGGGGGTGCGCAGGTAGCGCAGAGGCCTGCGGTCGCGTCCCTCAGTTCGCGAGGAGATGTATGGGGGTCACCCGGGTCCGGGTGGCCCCCGTTGCCTTGTCGACAATCTCCAGCACCAGGCGCAGATTCCCGGGCCGTTCATTCCGGAGATCGAGACCGAAGAAGTGTTCGCCTTCGGGCGCGGTCGACTCCAGCGTCACGGTGATGACGGCCCGCCCCTCGATCGGCTGGTCCGGAAGAACCGGCCCGGTCAGGCGCTGTATGCTGATGCGCACGTCGAACTCGCCGGTCTCGCCCTCGGGGACGGCGGACGGCTGGTAGATCTCGAAGTAGACCCGCATCAGGTCGTTGCGCCAGAACCTGGTGGCGGGCAGAAGCGGAACCGGCACCCCATCGAGCGACAGCTCCGGCCGGGGCGCGAGGCCCACGATCAGGTCGCTGACCTCGAACTCGGTCTCGCCGCGGCGCAGGGGGGAACCGACCACGTAGTGGCGCTGTCCGGGCAGCACGCCGATATCGGCGTCACCTTCGTCCGCGCCCTCATCCTCGACCCTGTGTTCTGCGGTGACCGAGAGGTGGCCGATGGCGTCCGGGTGGCGCAGGACCACGGTGGAGATGTCGTCCTGTCCGTCGACGGGGACCATGCCGGCACGCGCCATCTCGTTCATCCCGCGGTCGCGGACCACCACGGTGTGCCGGGCCACAAAGGGGGCCAGCACGAGGCTGTCGCCCAGCGCCCCCTTTTCGATTCGCGGCCTCCAGATCGGCGACGAGACCGCCAGCAGGAGGATCCGGGGCTCATCGCCCGCGAGGACCCTGGCAGCCTGAGCCGAAAGCGCGCTCCGGGGCGCGTCGTCCATCTCCGACGCCGCGGGGGGACGGGGTTCCCGTGCCAGCCACCGGTCGTCTTCGATGAACTGCTGCGAGGCCGCCTCGAGGAACCCCTCGCTCGGTGCCCGCGACCCGCCCCAGAGCCTCTCCAGTTCGGCCAGCCGCAGGCCGTAGGGGCCGCCGATACGGGCGAGGTCGACGTAGTAGAACCGTTCCAGGTAGTACTGGAAACGAACGTCGTTGTGCTTGTACACGCGCGCGTTGGACGGCAGCAGCCGGTGCAGGCCCTCCACCAGCTGGAACCGCCCCACCCCTTCGACGTTGCCGAATAGATAGTAGTAGAAGTCGCGCTCGTCCGGCTTTGCGTAGCGCCAGATCTCGTACTGCGGCTGGCGGTCGAACCGGGCCCAGTCCTCGTCCGAGATGCCCGCGCTCCTGCGTTCGGCCGAGTTGATGCCCAGGTGCCCCTTGATGATCCGGTCCGGCGTGCCGTACTTCACGTAGTAGATGCCGCGGTCGTCGGTCCGGTACGGTGAACTGTGGTTGTACACATAATTGCGCCGGGCGTGAAGGATGCGCTGCCAGTGCTCCACCAGGCGCTCGTTGACGGGGGTGGTCGGGGTGGGGTCGCGCTCGATCCAGAACATCTTGATCGCGAGAGCCAGCGCTTCGGGGTTCTCCCGGCCCGCTCCGATCCAGTAGTCCGCGACCTCCGAATCGGTAAGCGCGAAGGTGCGCCGGCCCTCGGCCAGGATCTCGTCGCGAATCTCCTCGCCGAACGGCCCCTGCGCCGACATCCCCCAGTAGAACATCTCCGTCGCCGCTTCCGTGAGCCGGCCCAGGCCGTGCTCCGCCACCGCCTCGATGAACTGGGTCCCGATGCGCGGGTCGTGGGCTCCCGCCGCCGTGAGGCTGTCGCGCGCGTCGGTCCAGAGCAGCAGCCCGCCCTCGACATCTCCGGCGTCGATCAGGGCGCGTCCGCGCTGCCACGGGTCGTTCGCGGCTTCCTGCGCGGGGGGCCCGGACGGCGGCCCGGCCGGGGGCTGTGCCACGCCGGGTGCCATTGCGAGCAGAAGTAGAACGCCGTGGGTGTTCATGGCCGGGGTCAGAAGATGTGCGCGCTGGTCGACAGCTCGAAGCGAAGCACGTGGTACCAGTTGCCGTCGGTGCGCGCGGATCCGCCCGTGTAACGTCCGGTCGCCCCGTTGACACCCAGTTCGAACACCAGTCGCTGCAGTTCGGTCTGCACCCCGGCCCCGGCAAGAAGGATCGAATGCGGCTTCGGATCCTCGTAGAGGTCGAGAATCGCCTCGCACACCCTGTAGGAGTCGCCGTCCGAGGCAGGGGGACATTGCGGAAGCGTAAAAGCGAATCCCCGCATGCCCACACCGGCCGAGATGACCGGCCGGACCAGTCTCTCCGGTCCGCCCGAAACCAGGCGGACGACTGCGGAAACGGTCCAGATGTCGGCCGGAATATACCTCTTTTCGCACAGCGGCCCCTCGAAGAGCTCGCAAACGGCGATCTGCCCCGTGACTTCGCCGTCACTCAACGTCTCCCACCCGACGCGCGCCGTGAAATCACGGGCGGGCACGCGCACCTCGAAGCCCCCGCCGTAGAGCGCGGCGGAGCTCAGTTCGCTGACGGTTTCAAGCAGTCGCAGGCCCGGTGCGTCGCTCGCCGCGTTGTTGGCCATCCGGGCGCCGGAGATCTGGTATCCGCCCTTCATCCACAGGGCCAGCTGCCAGGAGCGGCCCTGAGCTTCCTGCTCTTCCTGGGCGACTGCGCCCGGAGCGGGCAGGAGGACGAGGGCCAGGGCTGCGAGCAGTCCGCGGACCAGGCCGGCCGAGCGTGGAGAGCGGCGGCGCGGCCGGCCGGCATGGCGCGCCGGGATGTGAATGACAGGGCTATCGGGGGTGGTCGTTTTCGCCACTTTCAGTCCTTTCCGGGGGAAGTTGGCGGCCGTGATGCCGCCCGCGTCCCGCGCAGTTCCGCCGCACTTCGAAAGCTGCCGCCGGCGCTGTGCGGCGGCAAGTGGGCGCCGGTGGCTCCGATGGGTGCGGAGGCGGCCGTCAGCTCACCGGCCTTCCCCCCGCTCCGATCTCGTACTGCGGGGGTTCCACCCCGAGCAGATGCCGGACGAAATAGTCCCACCGGCGCCGCATCATATACGGCTCGTTGCCGAATCCATGTCCGCGGTTGGGCAGCATGATCAGGTCGAAGTCCTTGTTGGCGGCGATCAGCGCGTCCACGACGAGCAGGGTGTTGTACGCGGGCACGTTCGTGTCCATGGTCCCGTGGGCCAGGAGCAGCTTCCCCTTCAGGTTCTCCGCGATCAGCTGGTTGGCCTGGTTGTCGTAGTTGGTGGTGCCGTCGGCGTAGGTCTCGAGCAGGCCCTGCCACTTTTCGCCCCAGTCGTCCTCGTAGTTGCGGTTGTCGTGATTCCCCGCCTGCGAGACCGCCACCTTGTAGAAGTCGGGGTAACGCAGAATCCCGGCCGTGCTGGCAAAGCCGCCGCCCGAGTGCCCCCAGATGCCCACCCGGTTCAGGTCCATCCAGGGGTGGCGCGCCCCGAGCTGCCGGATCATGGCCACCTGATCGGGCAGCCCGTTGTCGCCCATGTTGCCGTAGTACGCGTCGTGGAACGCCTTCGACCGTCCCGGCGTCCCCATCGCGTCGACCTCGACCACGATGAACCCCAGTTCGGCGATCGCCTGCTTGTCCCCGCGCGACGGCCGGAAGGTACGCGACCCCACGCTTCCCGACTGCGGCCCCGGGTACAGGTAGTTGACCACCGGATAGGAGCGCGACGGGTCGAAGCGGGTGGGCCTGTACATGAGGCCGTGCAGGTCGGTCTCGCCGTCGCGCGCCTTGACGGTGAACGGCTCGGGGGGCTGCCAGCCGCTCTCGACCAGCCGCGAGATGTCGGCGCGCTCCAGCTCCATCACGACCTCGCCGTCCAGGTCGCGCACGACGGTGACGGGGGGCGTGACCGGAGTGGAGTAGCTGTCCACGAAGAACCTGCCGTCGGGTGAGAGGGTGACCGAATGGTTGGCGCTGTCGGGGGTGAGGAGTTCGAGCCCGCCCCCGTCCATGCCGATGCGGTACAGGTACTGGAAGTACGGGTCGCCCGGCTCGCGGCCCGCGCCCGTGAAGTAGAGCGTGCGCGACTCCTCATCTACCCGGAGGAGCTGCTGCACGTTCCAGTCGCCCGTCGTGATGCGGCCCAGCAGCCCGCCCGTGGACAGGTCGTAGCGGTACAGGTGCCCCCAGTCGTGCCGCTTCGAGAACCAGATGACCTCGTTCGACGCCTCCAGCACGCGCCAGTTGGCGGTGCGCGCACCAGACTCGAAAAAGTTCTCCTCGGTCTCGTCGAGGACGTCCCGCGCAACGCCCGTCTCCGGATCGGCCACCCTGAGCGCCGCGTGCTTGTGGTCGCGCGAGTTCGACAGGAAGGCCAGCTGCGAACCGTCGTCGCTCCACTCCACGTCCAAGAAGACGCCCCCCGCGCCCGCCACGTGGTCCGTGGTCGACGAACGGTGGGGGTCGGGTGGCATCCGCAGCCGCACCACGCGGGGACCGTCCAGGTGGATCACCACCCGGCTGATGCGGAAGATCAGGCTGTCGCCCACCAGCGGGTACTTCCACGCCGACAGCTCGGGGTGGCCGACGTTCGTGGTGGCCATGTACATCATGCCCACCCCGCGGCCGTCGTGCTGGAAGGTCGCGATCATGTCCGACCCCGGCGACCACAGCAGCACCGGCGAGTCGCGCTTGACCCAGCCGGCGTTGTTGGTCGCGTAGCCATAGTCCTCGACGCCGTCGGTGGTGAGCGGGGTCTCGGCGCCGGTATCGAGGTCGCGCAGCCAGAGGTTGTGGTTGCGGATGAAGGCGGCCTTCGTGCCGTCGGGGGAGGTGATGGCGTCGGGGTCGCGTGATGGGGCGGGTGGGGCGGGGGAACAGGTGTAGGCGCGGAGGTCGCAGCGGAGGCGGCCGTCGCGGACGCGCGCGCTGAGGGCGTCGCCGGACGGATCGAGGTCGAAGGTGCGGAAGGGGAGGGCGAGGGGCGTGTAGGTGGTGTCGGTTGCCGTGCCGAGGGCGGTGGCGAGGCGCTGGTGGTCGAAGGCGGGTGCGCGTGAGCGGGCGGAGGGGTCGACGAGGATGAACTCGGCGCCGCCCGGGACGGTGTTGCGGTACCAGAAACGGCCGCCGGGCAGCCAGTTGGGCTGGACGGAGGCGCCGAAGAGGAGGGGTGAGGTGGCGGCCGCGAGGAACGATTCGGCACGCGCGTAGTCCTCGGCCGTGACGGGGGTGGGGGGTGGTTGGGCGGGGAGGG
>JAPPNO010000047.1 GCA_028873845.1 Gemmatimonadota bacterium
GGGTGCGGTGCTCGGGGGCTCGCCCCCGTTGCCGGAGGTCACCCGGAAACTGCCGAAGCCCCCGTCCCCACCCCCCGACCGCCTCTCCAACGGCGCCCCCCGCTTCGTCGACTCCGCAGTCCCGCTGTCGCTGGAGCTCGAGGCGATGGCGTGATCCGGCGCCCGCCCGCCGCCGCGGCAAAAGCCGGGACACAAGCATGTCGGAATGGGACAGGCCACCGGCGGGATTCGTGCCGCCCCCCCGAGTCAGGTGCGGCGCCTCGCACGAGACGGTGCGGCGGGGACGGTGGCGGAGCTGAGATTCTGTAACAAGGAGGAAGGAACGATGTCGACGTTGGCCGAGCGGCTGGAATGCGAGACGGCGGACGAGTTCCTCGCTTGTCTTGACCCCATCCTGGAACCTATAGTATCACAATATTATGAAAGGTGATACTACTCGCGATGAACGCCCCGCGTCCGGCCGCTTCATCGTCCGCGTGGACCCGGAGTTGCACGCCTCGCTACGCGGCGCCGCCCAGGCCGCGGGCACGTCCCTCAACCGCCACTGTGCCCGCAAGCTCGCGGCACCCGGTCCGGTTCTCGATGAGGAAGCCGCCGCCATCGTCGAGCGGGCACGTGTCATCCTCGGCGATTCGCTCCTGGGCGTGGTCGCGTTCGGATCCTGGACGCGCGGCGACGAGTCACCCTCCTCGGACCTGGACATTCTGTTCGTGGCCGACGATCGGGCCGGGATCTCCCGCGACCTCTACCGGAAATGGGACGCCGAGCCCCACCTGAGCTGGCACGGCCACCCGGTCTCCCCCCACTTCGTCCACATGCGGCCCGGCTCCGATCCGGTTTCCGGGTTCTGGGCGGAGGTCGCCCTCGACGGCTTCGTCGTCTTCGATCCGCAGTGGGTCGTGTCGCGCTACCTGGTCACGCTGCGGCGGCGAATCTCGGCCGGGGAAATCGAGCGGCGCGTCGCTGGCGAACGAGCCTACTGGGTCCGCGAGGGTTCATGACGGGCGGCGGGCTCGCCCTGGACTATCTGCGGCGCGCCAAGGTGCGCCTGGCCGCTCTCGACGTCCTTTTCGACGCGGAGAGCTGGGCGGACGTGGTGCGCGAGTCGCAGGAGATCGTCGAGCTGTCGCTGAAGGGACTGCTCCGGTCGTGCGGAATCGATCCGCCCCGCCTTCACGACGTGTCGGTGGTGCTGCTGGCCGAGAGGGACCGCCTGCCGGGAGCGCTGCACTGCGAGGCCGGGTGGCTGGCGAATGTGTCGCGCCAGATGCGCAGGGATCGCGAACTTGCGTTCTACGGGGCCGAAGATCTCCTGCCGGGCGACTTCTACTCGTGCGGGGATGCGGAGACGGCGCGGGACCAGGCCCGCCGGGTGGTCGCGCTGGTGTATCCGTGCGTGTGTGAACCGGGAAACCGATACCTCGCCTGAACGACCTCCCGTCCCACCACGCATGCCGTCCGGCATGGCCCCGAACCCGCGCAGTCCCTACACTGTTCCTCCCCATCCGCGTTTCGTCATTGCCCCAATCCGAGAGGACTCGATGTTCGGGAACCGCAAGCTCTTCCGCACCCGTTTCGCCCCGGCCGCCCTGGCCTTCGCCCTCCTCGCCACCGTGGCCCTGGCCCCCGCCCCCACCCACGCCCAGGACGAAGACGACACCCCACTCGTCAACCAGTCCGCCGACCCCCTTGTGCGCGCATTCAGCTGGCGCTCGGTGGGCCCGTTCGGACAGGGCGGCCGCGTCGACGACCTCGCCGTCCACCCGACCGACCTCCACACCTACCTGGTCGGCTTCGCGACCGGCGGCCTCTGGAAGACCACCAACAACGGCACCACCTTCCGCTCCGTCTTCGACGGCTACGGCACGCACTCGATCGGCGCGCTGGCCTACTCGCCCGCGAACCCCGACATCGTGTGGGTCGGCACGGGCGAGGCCAACAACCGGCAGAGTTCCTCGTTCGGGGACGGCGTGTACAAGTCGACGGACGGCGGCGAGACCTTCACCCACGCCGGGCTGCGCGAGACGCAGACCATCGCGCGCGTCATCGCGCACCCCACCGATGCCGACGTGGCCTGGGTCGCGGCCAACGGGCACCTCTTCGGCCCCAACCCCGAGCGCGGCGTCTACAAGACCAGCGACGGCGGCCGCACCTGGGACCACGTGCTGCGGGTGGACGAGAACACCGGCGCGACGGATCTCGTCATGGATCCCTCCAACCCCAACACCCTCTTCGCGGCCACCTACCAGCGGCGCCGCACGGCCTGCTGCTTCGTGGGCGGCGGCCCCGGCAGCGGCATCTGGCGCTCCGACGACGGCGGCGACACCTGGACCCGAATGAACGGAGGCGGGCTGCCGCGCGGGACCATGGGCCGTGTCGCGCTCGCCATGACCCCCGCCGACCCGAACGTGGTGTACGCGCAGATCGAGGTGGCGGCGGACCGCGAGGAGCCGCTCTCGGACGACGAACGCAACGAGCTGCAGCGCCTGTCCCGCCAACGCGAGCCCCTTCCCCCCGACCCCCAGTACAACGGCGTCTGGCGCTCCGGCGACAAGGGCGCGAGCTGGGAGTTTCGCAGCAACGAGAACGGGCGCCCGATGTACTTCAGCCAGATCCGCGTCGATCCCAACGATCCCGACGTCGTGTACGTGGTCGACCAGCGCCTGCACATGTCGACCGACGCCGGCGAGAACTTCGAGACGCTGACCGGGTACGGGCACGTCGATCAGCACGCCATGTGGATCAACCCGGACGACAGCGACCACATCATACTCGGCAACGACGGCGCGATCGACGTCACCTACGACCGGGGCGACACCTGGGAATCGTTTCGGCGCTGGGCGGTCGGGCAGCCCTACCACGCCTCGGTGGACATGCGGCGACCGTACTACGTCTGCACCGGGCTTCAGGACAACGGCACCTGGTGCGGCCCCAGCCAGGTGCGCAACGGCGACATCCTGAGCGAGGACTGGTACCGCGTGGGCGGAGGCGACGGCTTCTACACCGCCGTGGACCCCACCGACTACACCGTCGTCTACCTCGAGTCGCAGAACGGAAACGTGCGGCGCACCAGCCTGACCACCGGCCGGAGCGGCAGCATCCGGCCGCGCGCGCCGTCGCGGAACAACCCGAACACGAACATCGTGCCGACGCCCGAGGCGGGCACCGAGATCCGCTGGAACTGGAACACGCCGTTCATCCTGTCGCCGCACAATCCGGACGTGGTGTACGTGGGCGGCAACCGGCTGTTCCGCTCGATGGACCGGGGCGAGACGTGGACGATGAGCCCGGACCTGACGAAGAACATCGACCGGGACGAGGTCGAGCTGATGGGCCAGGCGAACTCGCTGCCGCGCTGCAACCGCATGGACCGCGGCGAGGAGTGCATCCTGTCGCGCAACGATGGGGTCAGCCGCTACAGCACGATCGTGTCGGTGGCGGAGTCGCCGGTCGTGCCGGGGCTCCTGTGGGTGGGGACGGACGACGGGAACGTGCAGTTCAGCCGCAACGGGGGCTCGAGCTGGGTCGAGGTGGGCCGCAACATTCCGGGCGGCACGATGGAGTACTACGTGTCGCGTGTGGAGGCGTCGCACTTCGACGCGGCGACCGCGTACGTGTCGCTCGACGGGCACAGGAGCGACGACCTGCGCCCCTACGTGTTCGTGACGCGCGACTACGGGGTGAGCTGGGAGAACATCTCGTCGAACCTGCCGGAGTACGGGAACGTCAACACGGTGCGGCAGGATCCTGTGAATTCGCGGCTGCTGTACGCCGGGACGGAGTTCGGGTTCTTCGTTTCGCTGGATGAGGGCGGGACGTGGCGGCCGTTCATGAACGGGCTGCCGGTTGTGCGCGTGGACGACGTGGTGGTGCATCCGCGGGATGGGGACCTGGTGCTGGCGACGCATGGCCGCAGCGTGATGATCGCGGACGACATCACGTCGCTGCAGCAGTTTACGGATGAGGTGGCCGAGTCGCCGGCGTTTCTGTTCGAGCCGCGTGACGCGGTGAGGTGGAAGCAGGACCCGAGGCGGTCGCGCTCGGTGACGGGGAGCAAGGTGCTGCGGGGGGACAATGCGGAGCCGGGGGTCGTGGTTCAGTACTGGTTGGCGGAGGCGTCGGGGGATGTGAGCATCACGGTGAGCCGCGCGGAGACGGGCGAGCTGTTCAGGGACCTGGAGGCGGTGGGGAACAGTGGGATTAACCGCGTGCAGTGGAATCTGCGTGGGAATCCGCGGGAGGCGGGGGGTGGGTTCGGGGGCGGGGGTGGGGGGTTCGGTGGTGGGCGCCAGGGGCCGATGGCGGAGCCGGGGCTCTACCGGGTGTCGCTGTCGGTGGACGGACGGGAGTTCGCGACGACGGTTAGGGTGCTCGAGGATGTGTGGATGTGGGAGCGGTGAGGGGGGGAGCGACCCCACCATATGTCAACCGGGGTTTCCGTTTTGTAAACTGCGGACAACCTGTTCGGCGTAGTGGCCGAAGATCCGTCGCGTGTCGTGCTCGTCCTGGGAGACGTGACACTGCCCGAGAGCGGGACGCTTCGCTTCGCGTACATGTGAGATCGCCCCCGCCCGGCGAACCGGGCGGGGGCGATCTGTTGGCCCCTCGCTGGGCTGCGAGAGGGTTGGGTGGTTATGCGCCGTCGATGACGCGGAGGCTGTAATCCTGTGTTGCGCCATCTTCGGACGTGATGGTGACAGTGTAGGGCGTCCCGTTACCCGTGGTCGCGCTCAGTCGGTAGCGGGTGGCCGGACAGACGTCGTCGTCGTCATCATCGCTGGCCGCGACCGCGTTGCCGCCTGTTGCCCTCACGCTCACCCTCTGCGCGCAGTAGGCGTTTTCGTTCGCCTCGTCGCCGAAGGTCTCCAATGTGAAGATAAGGTTGACGGAAGACGCGCCGGTCGTCGTAAAGGTGAAGCCGTTGGCACCGGCGTCCGCTGCCGTGTGAGTAGCCAGGTCCGTTGTATCGGCCCGGGCGATATTCGCGGCCGCGATATCGTTGCCCACCGGATTCTGACGTGAGACCAGCAGGCTGTACACGTGATCGTTGTACCCGTTGGCCGCGGTCATCGTCACGGTGATGGTGTTCTCCAGGTTGTCCGCTACCGCTGACCCGGTCTTGTTGAATCCCAGGTCGCAGCTGTAGGTCGAGCATTGGCCGGCCTGGACGGCGGCAGTGGAAGCCGAGGGTGACACATCGAGTTCCCAGCTGGACCCCAGGGGAATCGCGCCGTTGCGGGTGCCGAAGACAAACCCGACGCTCTCCGACTGCCAGCTGATGGTCCCGATGTTGCTCGTGTTATCCGTCGATGGTTCGGAAACCCGCGACCAGCCGGCGGTAGCATCGGTGCTCGTGGTGTCGTTGTAGGTGGCGACATCGGTGCCGTGCATACTCCACCTCACCCGGACACCGGCACCCAGCGTGTCGTTGGCCGAAGCGGTGGTGCTGTAGACGTGGAGGGTGCCCAGGCCCTGGTAGTCGTTGCGACCACTGACCATCCCACTCAGTTGGGTAGGAGCGGTTCCCTCGCCCGAGTCAACTGTGCCATCACCATTCGAGTCCCAATCCGCGGCATCGTCATCGGGCATGCCGGTGGCCGAATCGACCTTCGGAGCCGCCCAGCCCACGTCCTCGATCGTGGCGGTGTAGGTGCCCTCCAGCGCGTTGTCGAGCTCAAAGCCGCCGTTTGTGGCCGTGGTCCTTTCGACGGGAGCGCCGCCGAATGGCGTGGTGATGCGGACATCGATGTTGCCGTCCGCGCCGCTCGAGTTGCTCACCGTACCGGCCACCGTGCCGTTCTCCCACACGAGGGCGAAGTTCTGCCATACGCCCGTCACGTCGTCATCGGTGTCGGTCGTGCCCTGATCGTCCGTGTACATCGATGTCGCGTTGGTCGTCGTGGTACCGGTCCACTGGGGCTTGGCCAGGTCGGTATCGGTCGGCAGCTCCGGATAGACCATCGCGGCCGTCGCTCCCGAAATGTTCCCCGGGCTTCTGCGCGCCGGCATGGTACGCCATGCCCGGTAGCCGCTTCCACCGCTCGCTATGACACGGTAGGTCGCCCCCGCATCCGCCAGGTCGTCGAAGGCGTAGTACCCGTCGGCGTCGGTCGTGGTGCTTCCGACCCTGGTTGCCCCGCCGAGGGCTCCGGTGACGGTACTGATTCGACCACCCCGGTAGAGCGTCACGGTGACGCCCTCGATGGCTTCGTCGCCGCGCATCAGGTTGTCGCCGTCGTCATTGCCGACGTAGCCCCTGACGGACAGGCCCTGCCTGGTGGTCATCCAGCTGGCGCCGTCCGTTCCCCGGATGCCGACCCAGGTGGTGTCCATGCCTTCCTCATCTTCCTCATCGGCGTACTCGTCGTGGTACACCGCAACCATGGCCGGGTTGGGGCTGCCGGTGGTGACGGCAATCGAGTAGTCCTCGCTGCCTGAGATGGCCATGACCTCGTACTCGCCATCCTGGAGACCGGAGACGGAGTAGTTGCCCGGGCCACCGTCCACGGAAGTGGTTCCCGTGCTGTCGCCGGTGGCGCCGTGGCCGCTGGTCGCATCGATTACGACCGCGTGGCCGCTCTCGTTGCCCACGTATCCGCTGACCATGCCGGTCATCCACTGGTACCCGTAGGTGGCACACCAGTCGTCGCTTGAATCGCTCGACGCCGTGCAGAGCCTCACTTCGGGGCCTGCACCGCTCATGTCGCCGAAGGCGCCAACGGTCGCGCCGAGGTCCAGATCCTGGCCGAAGGTCTCGATATCCGAGTACTCGCTGACGAGGACGCGGTTCGCGCCCACCCGGAATCGGACTGTGATTTCCTCGCCCGCGGGCAGGTGCGTGAAGGTCTTCATGCCGCCGGCACCGAAGTCGCCCTTGGCCTCGATACGGTCCGTAGGATCGTCCACATCCGGATCCTGCTCGTCCAGGTCGTGGTCGTACTCCAGGGTCTGGAGACGGCCGCGGTCGTCACGAACCATCAGTTCGACGGTCATTCCATTGCCCACGCCGGCTGCGGGGCGGTGGTCACCGCGCGGAAGCGGGCTCCGGTAGTCGGAGTAGCCCTCCACGTCATCCGCCTCGCGGTACACGCCGAGCGTGAGCGACTGCGTCGTCCAGGTGACGTAGATGGCGCCGAGGTCGTTGGCCATATGCGTGTTCAGCACCGGATGCTCGAGACCCGTGTGGCTATGCGAGAGCATGTCCGACTGAGTCCACATCTCACTGCCGTCGGGCTGGGGGGCCTCCTCGTGGAGTCCGACCTCGAAGGTCATCGGCAGGTCGTCCACCGCGACCGGTACCGTGACCTTGGCAAGGCCATCTTCGTCGGTCGCCACGCCGTTGGTCGCCGTCCAGCCTTCGAGGAACTCGTTGCCGTCGCGCGCGTCCGCGTTGCTCTTCACCCACCACTGGAAGTTGGCCACTGTGTTGAGCACCCGCACCGCCGTCGGGGCCTGGCTGACCCGGGCGGTCGACGCGTAGGTGATCTCGATGTCCTCGTTGTCGGAGGCAACGATGCCGGGAATCGCCGCGCCCATGTACTTGAGGAAGACGAGGTGGTCGGTGCCCTGTCCGCCCGGGCCCGTGTCCATGGCGCGCGGGAAGTGGAACACCGCTATCCCGAGCGTGTCGGTCGTCGCCATGCCGAGCATGTTCGTGCCGTTGTCGGCGTCGTCCGCGTTCGGATACAGTTCCAGCGACACGCCGACCATCGGGAGTCCGTGGCTCGCACTGTCCGCGTACCCGAGCACCGCCCCGGCCACGATCGTCTGCATGGTGATCCGGAAGGGGAAGTTGACCATCGCGGCTTCGGCGGCGGCCACATTGACCACCTGACCGGTGAGCTCACCCGAGAAGCGGAAGCCGAAATGGCTGATAGCGGCCGCCAGTGTGTCGGTCATGTTGATGAGCACCCGGTAGGAACCGGCCATCAGGCCCTCGAAGGCGTAGGAGCCGTCCGGCATGACGAAGCCGTACTGGACGTCGTTCACGCCAGGGCCCTGCAGCAGAAGCGGAACGCCGGGGATGCCCGCCGCCGTCAACGCCGCCATCATCTCCGCCGACATCGCGAGGGGCGGCTCGCCTTCGGTGTGCATGCCGTCGGCGTTGACCTCGTCCAGGAAGAGCATGCCGCTGACCGAAGCGGTCCGCGTGTGCATGCCCTCGAAGTTCTGGACCACCGCGGCGTCCTGCGCCACTTCCAGATCCGCTTCGCTCATGTCGAAGCTGTACGCCAGGGTGTCCCAGCCCGCGATCGCAACCGTGTAGTCGCCCTCGGCCAGGCCGGTGAAGGCGTACTGTCCGCCGTCGGCCGTCTCGGCCGTCATGTCGGCGTCGCCCGAGAGCGTGACCATGATTCCGTCCAGGCCCATCCCTTCCACGCTCACCCGGCCGCTGATGCCTGCCGTGCGCAGAAGCTCGCCCTGGAACGCAACGGTCGCCGTCTCGCGCAGGCCCACCGACACGCTCTGCGTCGTGGCCTCGAACTCGTACTCGTTCGCGTCGAAGTCCGAAATCGCGACCGCGTAGTCGCCCGCGTGCAGATCGTCGACCATGTAGTAGCCGGCGTCGTTGGTCATCGTCTCGTGCTCTTCGTCCTTCGGGCCGCCGGTCACCGTGACCGTCACGCCCGGAATCGCATGACCCTCGACCGTGACCGTACCCGCGATCCCGGCCGTGCGGAGCATGATGCCCTCGAACGGCACCGAAGCCGTCTCCTGGAGCGCGACCGTGACCGTCGCCGTGGTGACGTCGAAGCCGTACTCGTCGTCGTCGAAGCCGGTGATCCCGACCGAGTACTCGCCCGCGTGCAGATCGGTGAAGGAGAACTGCCCGGCGGCGTTGGTCGAGGTCTCGTCCTCTTCACCCTCGCCCTGGAGCGTGACGGTGACCTCGCCGAGCCCCGTGCCCTCGACCGTGACCGTGCCCATGATCGACGCGGTCCGCAGGTAGATGCCCTCGAAGGGCACGCTGGCGGTCTCGCCGTGGGCGACCGTGACGGTCTGCGACGTGACGTCGAAGCCGTACAGGTCCGGGTCCGGGTTGGTGATGCCGACCGAGTAGTCGCCGGAACGCAGTTCGCTGAAGGTGAACTGGCCCGCGCCGTTGGTCGTCGCCTCGCGCTCTTCGCCCCTGCCCTGCAGGCTGACCGTCACGTCCGCGAGCGGGTTGTTCCCCACGGTGACCTGGCCGGTCACGCCGGAGGTCCGCAGATACGTCCCCTCGAAGGGAACGACCTTGGACTCGCCGACCGCGATCATCGCGGTCGAGGCGGTGGAGCCGAAGGCGACGTCGTCCTCGTCGAATCCGGAGATCTCGACGGTGTAGTTGCCGGCGCGCAGGCCGGTGAACGCGTACTGCCCGTTGGCGTCCGTCAGCGTCTCGGAATTGCTCATCCCGGACAGCTTGACGGTGACCCCGCCGAGGCCCTCGTTCTCGACCGTCACCGCCCCCATGATGGCGGAGGTGCGGATCCAGGAACCCGGGAAGTTGACGGTGACGTTCTCGCCGTCGGTGGCGATCGTCGCCGCGGACGACGTCTGATCGAACGTCGCGTCGTCCGGGTAGTTGCTGATGGTGACCGTGTATGCACCGGCTTCGACGCCGTCGAACCGGTACATGCCTCCGTTGGCCGTGATGGCCGTGGCGCCGTTGCTCAGGGTGACGGAAACCCCGTCGACCCCCTGCCCCTCGACCGAGACCAGCCCGTCGATCGAGCCGGTGGGCGGCGGAGGATCGACAGGATCTCCGCACGCGATCGGGAGTGCAAGCAACATGGCTGCCGCCAGGAGCTTGAGTCTGTTCATGCGTTCTTCTCCATGTTGAGAAGGGTTGGGAAGCGGCCCCGCTCTCGGGGCCCGGATATGGATCACGTCAGGGGCAAAATCGGTGCCAGTTTACAGCTTTTTCGGTCTTGTCCCTGGTTGTCCCGATATGACGGATGGACAACTGTTGGCGGCCTGTTCATTGAGGCGCACAGCCGACTGCCGGTAACTGCGCACTTTGCAGTTGGTAACAATGCCAATCCACTCAAAACGACTCACACTTGCACCCCAAGAAGAAGAACACCCACCGTAGCGGGGCAACCGGAATCGGCAACCAAGGCACCCGTCGGCATCGGCATGTGTTTCATCGGTCCAGTTTCCCTACAGCAGTCAGGAATCGGACCCCTCTTCGCATGATTCGGGCTCCTCAGGCACGCCTGCGACCGCTCCGCCCCGCGCCGTTTTCGCGCGCAAACCAGGCTGCGGCCCGCCTGAGAATGTCCCGCTCGACTCTGAGCCGTTCATTGTCCCGTTTCAGGCGGAGCAACTCCTTCCGTGCTTCCGCCGGCGGTCCGTCGCGGCGCCATCCTTCGTCACGGTCCGCCTGCCTGACCCAGTTACGAATCGTCTGCTCCGACGGCGCGAACTCCCGTGCCAGGGATCCGGGGCTGCGCCCGGCCCGCACGAGCCCGACCATCCGCTCCCTGAATTCCGGCGGATACCGGCCTACCGCGGCGCCCACGGTCCCCCCCCTCGGACCCCCATGCTCTTCATCAGCCGGGCAACCCGCTTCTGGCTCACCCGAACGCCCTCCTCCCGCAGTGCGGCATGGATTCGCGGACGCCCGTAGGTGCCGCGGCTGTCGTTCCAGATGGACCGGATCCGGTCCCGGAGTTCATCGTCACGCCGTTCACGGTTCGACGGAGGACGCTTCAACCAGTCGTAGTACCCGCTGGACGAAAGGCCCAGCGCCCTGCACATGGCCAGGAGCGGGAATTCGGCCTGATGGGCCTTGATGAAGGCGTACCCCTGCCGAGGATCGACCCTGTTCCCGGCACTGCCCGCGCCTCGGCTCCCGTCCCCACTCATCACCGACATGACGGCGCTACGCGATGGCGTGGCCGCGCGCCGGCACGACCGAGTTGCCGGGAATCCGAACGCCCTGCTGCAGACGGGCACGTTTGCCGACCTGCGCATTGGGACCTACGACCACCCGGGCCCCGAGCGCGGTCCGCGAACCGATTTCGGCCCCCGCGCCGATCCACGCATGGGACCCGACCGAAACCCGGCTGCCGACCCTGGCGCCACGGTCGACGAGCGTACCCTTGCGGAGGGTAGTCCGCTGCTCGACCAGCGCTCCGGCCGAGACCCGCGATCCGGACCCGATGTTGGTCCGGTCGCCCAGCACGGCACGAGTCCCCACTTCGACCTTCGGGCCGATCCTGGCGCCCTGTCCCGTCGTCGAACCGGGCCCCAGGTGCGCTTCCGGCCCAACCACGGCTTCATTCCTTATCGTCGCGTACTCCCCCACGTGCACACCGGTCAGGATGATGGCGTTCGCACCGATGTGCGCGTTGCGGCCGACGGTCACGCCGCAGCCGATCATGGCGCCGGCCTCCACCGTGGCAGACGGGTCGATACTGGCCGTTGAGTGAACCGTGGCGGTTGGGTCTATGTTGTTCATCGTCCCGGTCCTCCTTCCGGCGGGGCCTGCGCAGCCTGGCCGAGGCCTTCCCACAGTTCCCGACATGCCGCTCGAACAACCCCGCACGGCAGCCCCTGATCAGCTCCATGCCCTCGGGCGCCCGCGACAAACGCGTGCAGACGCCCACCTAAGCGTCGAAAGCCAACCAGTTGCTACGCAAGGGATTGCGAAGGTGTCACCGGCAGTGGAGGGCTTGCGGGGGCCGGCGGGCCGGGCATTGTCGTGACTATTGGTTCATGTACAACGGCGCTATGTGTACAACACAATCAACATCGCACCCTCGAAACAGGTTGACAGCGGGACCTGTGGCGCCACCGTCGCGGCCACCTGCCGCCGTTGTCTGCCAGGCCCCCAACTCCCCCGTCCCGCGCCAAGGCAGGGCACCTGGTCGCCGCACCCCGCCCGTCCGGCGCCTCGCCGCTCCCGGTGTTCGGGTGGCCTGATCCGGGGTGCCGGCGAAGTGAGGGTGAAGCTGCGGTGGACGAATCGAGTCAGCAGCGCTCACCATCGCACGCAATCGACCGCGCCACCACCTCGCGGTCCGCCGCGCTCACCCCGCTGCGGCGCATGACCACGTGCCATGACGACCGGACCGTGTCGTGGATCGTGTCGAAGATGGCCTCGGCCGCCTCGCGATCCAGCAGGAACCGTCCCGCGCCGCCCACCAGGTTCTCACGACTCGGCGAGCGGCCCGCCGGACCGCAGATCATGGCGAATTCGCGCGTGGCTCCCTCGACCGGCGGAGTCGGCACCGGACCGCTTGCCTTGACAAGCCGCCAGCCGCGCGCCTTCGCGACCATCATGGGACGGAGCAGGTCGTCGTTCAGGTTCGAGATTGCCGCGTTGAAACAGATACGGCGAAACAGTTCGCGCAGATCCTCGCGAGGGCGCGAACTCGTGCGGCGAACCTCGTCGGCAAGGGTCAGGTGGGACCACCGCAGCCGCTCCTCCGGCGTGTCGTCCGTTCCGAGCAGGGTCAGGCCGCTGATCAGGCGGCTGCACGCATAGCCGTCGCCCACCCACTCGCGGTCCGGGCGCGGCACGAGCAGGATCTCCCCGCCGGCGACGCGCTCGACCCGGCTGGGAAGGACGTCCAGCCCGCAGTCGCGCGCAAGCCGCAGCGTCGCGTGGCGAACCCGGGCCTGATTCCACACCGAGTGCCCGTTCGTGATCTTTGCCACCCAGAGCGTGCGCTCGCGTTCGACGGTGACCTTCGGCGTGATCCTTATCGCAGGGCCCCGAGCCTGCGCAACCGGTGTTTCACCGTGTGCGTCCCGCTCCTCGTCCTGAACCGTCATGAGACTGACCAGTTCGTCGAAGGCCATCATGCGAGGCGTGGGCCGCGGAGCGCTGGCTCCTCGAGCGACAACGACGGCACCGGGCCGCTCTGTTTGAAGCTGATCCAGATGGTCGAACCCGCCGGCCACCTTCCGCTCACGGCTTCGCCGGGCGACCGGGCGACCCCACGAAGTCGGATCGGCGTCCCGGATCGCCCCGAACAGTCCATCGGAGCTGCTCGTCCTGCGCACGCGCTCGGTCAGCCTGAGCTGGACCGGGTCGAGTTCGACCGCTTCGCGCCGGTCCAGGTAGCTGCGCCCGTATACGAACTCCCCGAGCGGATCGCTTCCGGGCTCGCCGGAGACACGATAGCGGCCTGCTATCACATACTCGCACCGCCCCGGAAGAGCGACGAAGACGAAACGGTCGCAGTCAGAAGTTACCATCGAGCCGGCGGCGGCGCGGAGCCTGGGTTGGGAGGAGGGCCGACTCCAGAATCCTGCCCTCTTCGTCGCGATCCGGGTCGGCCACGAGGCTTGCGTCGTCGAGAAGGCCCAACGCCCACAGCACGCCGAAGTACGCGGCCGCCGAGGCGCCCGGTTTCCCCTTCTCAACGTTGGCGACCGTGAAGCGGGAGGTCCCCAGGCGATCCGCGATGTCCTGAATGCGGAGCCGGCGGCGCAAACGGGCGGTGCGGAGGTTTCCGCCAAGGCGCCGCAGGGCCGCCTCGACGGCGGCGGGCGGACAAGTTGTGATTGTAGTGCGATTTGGCATGCTGAACGTCCCCGATCATGCGGTGCGTACGAACCGTCTCATGAGACTCGGTCCGGACACCGTCACCCATCCCCTGTTCCCTTGCTGCATCCCTGCCCGGCAGCCGCGGACACTTGCCCTGCGGTCCGTGTTGCAATGTAGTCCGCGCCTGTTTCACGTAGAAGGGGACCTTCGTTTTGGCAACAGTGCCCCGGTCCGCCCCAATGCCTCGGTTTTCGCAATAGACAATACCTAACAACGACTTATGTAGACTATTATCACCAAACAGTGCACCAACCGGCAGTTGGCCCCGGCGTGCCCGGCATTGTGAGAACCCCCCCCATCCGATAGAATCGGGGCGGGAGACCGGGTTTGGAGCGGTGGGTACGGGTCGTCCGGTGCGACCGCGGGCCCGGTCGACCGGTTCGACCACAGGCGGTCATGGACGACCCGGGAGCGGAGGAGGAATTCCCGAAATGCCGACCATCATACCACCCGTCATCCTCGTCCCCGGGATCACCGCATCCGTCCTTCACGACGAATACGAACTCCCCCCGGAAGCCGTGTGGACGACCGTCCTCAAGCGCCGCTATGAGCGTGTCACCCTTCACCCCCTGACGCTGCACGCCGAACATCCGCCCTACGAACTCCGCGAGCCCGCCCGCGTAGCCCCCCACGGCCCCTTCCCCCTCATCTACGAGGACCTCGTCGAGGAGCTCCGGGACGGCCTCTCCGATCATGTCGGCGCACCCGTCCCCGTCTTCCCCTTCGGCTACGACTGGCGCATGCCGCTCGACCTCACGGAGGAGCGCCTGGCCGCCTTCGTCGACGAGGTCATCGCCCGCACTCTCCTCATCCGCCGGTACCGCGACGACCCCGCCTTCCGCGACCACCCCGCCGTCACCCTGATCGGCCACTCCATGGGCGGCCTGATCATCGCCGGCTACATCGAGCGCCACACGGGCCGCCGCGTCCACAAGGTCGTCACCCTGGCGACACCGTTCCGGGGCTCCTACGAGGCCGTCCTCAAGGTCGCCACCGGCACCGCCGATTTCGGCGACGACTCCGGCAAGGCCCGCGAACGGCGCATGGCCCGCCTCACACCCGCCCTCTACCACCTCCTCCCCGGCTTCGGCGCCCTGGACACGGCCGGGGACGACCTGCCGACCGACCTCTACGACCCCGGCGCCTGGCAGCCCAGCGTGGTCCGCTCCATCGAGCGGCAGGTGAGCGGCTGGGACATCTCCGGCCCCGATCTCTTCCAGGCGATGCTCGACCACGCGCGCGCGCACAGGGAACGCATCTCCGCCCTGCAACTGGACGACCCGGACGACGCCGGCCCCTGCCACCTCTCCAGGGACCACTGGCTCGCCATCGCCGGCGCCGACCGCGAGACCCGCGTCGGCCTGCGCGTCGAGCGCGGCGACAACGGAGCCCCCCGTTTCGACCTCAGGTCCGACGAACGCCGCAACGACTGGGACTCCGACGACGCCGACCCCGCCACCCGGCGCCGCACGGGCGACGGCACCGTCCCCCTCGAGGGCGCCATTCCGCCATTCCTCGAGGAGTCCCGGCTGGTCTGCGTCACCCCCGGCGACTTCGGCTACTGGGAGCTCAGAGACCGCGCCCTGAGCAGCCTTGCCGGCTTCCACGGCCTGATCCCCAAGATGAACATGCTGCACCGGCTCATCCTGCGCTTCCTGCTGGACGGGGACGACTCGTACGGGAACACCTGGGGGCGGGCGCTGCCGGGCGTCGAGCCGTGGAACCCGCCGTTGAAGCCGCTGAAGCGGAAAAGCTGAGCACCGGACCGGCATGGCGCACCGCAGCGGGGCCGGGTAGCGTAATGGCACCGGGAAGTCCACACGCCCCCCTGCCCCGAGGAACACCATGAAGACCCCCGCAATTGCGACTCTGGCCGCCGCCGTGCTGGCCGCCTGTCAACCGGAGGCTCCGGCCCCCGAACCCGAGGCCACCCAACCCGACCCCGAGGAGGAAGCCGTCGTAGCCGCCGTCCTGCAGCTCTTCGAGGCCATGCGCACCGCCGACGGCGAGATGGCCCGCGCCGTCTTTCACCCCGACGCCCGCCTCGGCCGCGCCGACGACGACGGCATCAGCTTCAGCCCCGCCGATGGCTTCATCGAGAGGATCGGCCAACCGCGCGAAGTGGTCTGGGACGAGCCCATCTGGGACTGGGAAGTCCAGATCGACGGCCGCCTCGCCCACATGTGGACCAAGTACGCCTTCTACCTCGGCGACACCTTCTCGCACTGCGGCGAGGAGTCCTTCCAGCTCTACAAGGCCGACACCGGCTGGCAGATCACACAGCTCATCGACACCAGCCGCCGCGAGAACTGCTTCTACCCGCCGGGGCGCGAACCCGCCGAGGAGTCCGGGGAGCCGGAGACGGGGAACTGAGGGTTTGATGAAAAAAGCCTGTGCGGCCGCGGAAGCGGGCCTTTCGGCCACGTTCCTGGCGCTCGCCCTCCAGGCCTGCTCGGCCCCCGCCCCCACGCTCACACCCGAAGAGCTCGACCACCTCGCCCGGGAAGTCACCGACGCCGTCTCCACCGACGCGCTCATGACCTTCTCCGCCGCGATCACCGACCACGTCCGCCCCTCGGGCAGTCCCGGCGAGAATGCCGCGATCGACACCATCGTGGCCACGCTGGAGGCGGCCGGGGTCCCCGTCACGGTTCACGAACTCGACGCCTACGCCAGCGACCCAGTCTCGGCGGCGGTCACCATACCCGGCACCGACTTCGCGCCCGAAGCGATCACGGCGTCCTATTCGGCCTCGTCGGCGGGCACGGTGGGCGAGGTGGTCGACATGGGAACGCTTCGCGACCTGCCGCGGCTCGAGGTCGGCACGGGGGAGAGGCTGGTGGTCGAGGGCGAGGACTTCGGCGCCGATCTGCCCGACCTGGCGGGCAAGGTGGCCATCGTGGACGGGCAGCCGCGCAACGTGCCGACCCTCGTGCTGCAGCGGCTGGGCGCGGCGGCGGTCGTCTTCGTCAACCCCGAGGAGCGCCTCAACGAGCTGATCGTGACGTCGACGTGGGGCAGTCCGTCGCTGATGAACCACCACCGGCTGCCTGAGGTGCCCGTGGCGCAGATCACGCGCAGCGCGGGTGAGGAGCTGAGGACGCGGATGGCGGACGGGCCGGTTGAGTTGCGCGTCGAGACGGAGGTCGCGACGGGGTGGAAGACGCTGCGGCTGGCAGTGGCCACGATCGAGCCGGCGCGGCCGCGGGACGCCCCGTTTGTCGTGCTCGGCGGCCACATCGACGGGTGGCACCACGGCGCGACCGACGAGGCCGCGTCGAATGCGGCCATGCTGGTGCTTGCGCTGGCCTTTCACGAGGTGCGTGACCGGCTGCGGTACGGGCTGAGGGTGGCGTGGTGGCCCGGACACAGCAACGCGCGCTACGCCGGGTCCACGTGGTACGCGGACGAGTTCTTCACCGGCCTGCGCACGCGCGGGCTCGCGTACATGAATATCGACGGTGTGGGCCAGACGGGGGCGAAGCGCTTCGGGGCGTCGGCGTCGGAGGCGTTTCGGGATTTCGCGGCAAGGGTGGTGAGGGAGACCCAGGGCGCGGAGATCTCGCCGTCGCGGCCGGGGCGCAACTCGGACCAGGCCTTCAACGGCGTCGGTCTGCCGCTCATCCAGTTCAACCACACCCGCCTAGCCGAGGATGGCGGCTACTGGTGGTGGCACACGCCCGAGGACACCTACGACAAGATCGACCCCGGCGTGCTGAAGACCGACACGGACCTGTACGCCGAGGCGCTGGTAGAGATGCTGGCGGGGCCGGTGTACCCGGTGAGTGTGGCGGCGCAGGTGGAGGCGCTGGCCGAGGCGGTAGCCGCGCGGGAGGAGGCGGCGGGGGGTGGGCTGCGATTGGGTGAACACCTCGGCGACCGCTTGGGGCGTCTCCGGGAAGCGGCGGCGCGGGTGGACCGGATGGCGGCGGCGGGTGAGGAGGGTCCGCTCGCGCAAATCGCGGTGCTGCGGCCGCTCCACCGAGTGATGTACGTGCCGCTGAACGACTATCACCCCGATCCGGGGATCACGCTGGGACCGTTGCCGGGGCTGGCCGCGGGGAGAATTCTGGCGGACGACGGTGCGGGGATCGACCGGCGGGGATTCGCGGCTCCCGCCATCGCGCGCGAACGCAACCGACTGATCGAGGCGGTGGACGAGGCGCTGTTCATCGCCCAATGGGTCACGCTGATCGAGGACATGGACCAGATCAGGGCCGTCGTCGAGGATCTCGTCGAGAAGGAAAGGCCGCGTGAGAAAGAGGAAGGGTAGGGTCCGGCGGGGCGTCGTCGAGCCCTCGGTCCGTCCAGGCGGGACAGGTACTCTTGGGGGGCCTGGGGGGGCGGCACGAATCCCGCCGGTGGCCTGTCCCATTCCGACATCCTCGTGTCCCGGGTTTTGCCGCGGCGACGGGAGGGCGCCCGATTACCCTACCGCCTCCCCGGAATCCGCCCGGCCAGCTCGGGGAACCAGGTCCGGTAGAAGCGCCGGTCCCGCGTGAGGAAGCTCTCCGCGGTCGCCACCGCGTGCGCCCCGATCAGGAAGTCGGTGAGGATGCGTGTCCGCCGTCCCCCCGACCGCGCGTAGCGTCGCCACCGACGTCCGGCGTCCTGGCCGATCGCGGCGTCGACCGGCGACCGGGTGGCGTTGATCCGGCGCAGCGCGTCGTCCAGTGCGTTTCCGTCGGGGAAGGCGGGGGCGAGTTCCGCGTAGACGATGTCACAGATCACGATGGCTCCCGCGTCGTAGGCACCGCGGAGCCACTCGGCGGATCTGGGGCCGTAGCGCTCGTCCGGCAGGAACACGTCGAGCAGAACGCTGGTGTCCACGGCGGTGATCATCGGCCGCGGATCCGCTTCATGTACCGATCGCTCTCGCCGCCCCGGTCCAGGACCCCGTAGACGCCGTCCACCGGGTGCTCCGTCGCCGACCGCTTGCGGATCAGGAGGCCCGCTTGCGTTGGGACGATCTCGACCTCGACGTTATGGTTCATTCCGAAGCGGTCCCGCAGGCGCTTGGGGATCGTGATCTGGCCTCGTTCCGAAATGCGCATGACAGTCTCCATATGAATTTCTGATGCGGAAAATCATACTCACTGAATCGGATGGCGGCAAATGAAGGTGGAAGCACGCTCAGGGTGTGCGCTTCCCGGAGTGCTCGCCGCCGCCCTTCTCACGGCCGCGTGCGATGGAGGCGGGACCGAGCCCCAGGTGGCCGAGGTCACGGTCGTGCCGGAGGAGGCGCTGATCGTGGGCGAGGGGGGCGGGCAGCGGTTCGTGGCCTTCGCGTACGACGCCGGCGGGAAGACGGTCACCGCCGCCGCGGAGTGGTCGGTGGACAGGCCGGGGGTGGCCGAGATCTCCAGCCGGGGGTTCACGACGGGCCGGGCCAACGGCGTCACGACGGTTACCGCGACGATCGGGGGGGTCGCCGCGACCGCCCGGCTGGAAGTGTATGTGCCGCGGGTCATCACCGACTACGAGCCCGGCCAGCGCTACTACGGGAGGCGGGACTACGTCGAGTACATCCCGGGCGAACTGCCCCTCGTCCTGGCCTCTTCCCACGGCGGGAGGCTCGTGCCGGACGAGATCCCGGACCGGAGCTACGGCGTCTTTCGCAACGACCTGAATTCGCTCGAACTCACACTGGCCATGCGGCAGGCGCTGATCGACCTGACCGGCCAGGCGCCCCATGTCATCCTCTCCCATCTGCACCGCATCAAGCTCGACGCCAACCGCGAGATCGAGGAAGCCGCGCAGGACAGCCCCTACGCCGAGCAGGCATGGCGGGAATTCCACGATTGGCTGGTGACGGCGCGCGCGACGGTCTCGGCCGACTTCGAGAGGGGACTGTTCCTGGACATCCACGGCCACGGCCACGACATCGACCGCCTCGAGCTGGGATACCTGCTCACCTCCGCGGAACTCAACCGGCCGGACGCCAATCTCAACTCGCTCGACATCGTGGCGCGCACGAGCATCCGTGAACTCGGCCGCACGTCCCCGATCCCCTTCTCGCAGCTGCTGCGCGGGCCCGTCTCGCTGGGTGGGCTCTTTCAGGAGCATGACATCCCCTCGGTCCCCAGTCCGGCCGTGCCCGGCCCCGGTGACGATCCCTACTTCCGCGGCGGATACAACACGCGCCGCCACGGCTCACTGAGCGACGCCGAGGTCATCGACGGCATCCAGATCGAACATCACTACCGGGGCATCCGGGACAACGACGCGAACCGCCAGGCGTACGCGGCCATCGCCGCCGCCGTGATCCGCGAATTCATGCTGGAGCACTACGGGTTCTTCGAGGCGGACTCGCGCTAGCCCGTGGGAGGGAATCCCCGGACCCCGGCGATCATCGCGGAGCTGCAGGGACGGCTGGACGCGGTTGCGGAACCCGCCACGAAGGAGTGGTTCGAGAACTACCTCAAGCACGCGATCCGCTACCGCGGGGTGAAGACGCCGGTGGTTACGCGGATCGTGGGGGAGTGGCGGCGCGAGCGCGGGCTGGGGCGGCTGCCGGTTGAAGAGCAGCTGGGGCTGGCACGGTCGCTGATCGAGGAGAGCCTGGCCGAGGACAAGTTCGCCGGGATTCTGTACATGCAGAGGTACCTGGTGCGGCGGGTGGAGCCGGAGAGGTTGCTCGAGGTGGCGGAGGGACTCTTCGCCGGGGGCGCGTTCTTCGACTGGTCGACGAGCGACTGGTTCAGCGTGCGGGTGCTGGGACCGCTGCTTCGGCGTGGTGGGACGGGGGTCGCCGAGAGGATCGCGGGGTGGCGGGTGGCCGGAAATCTGTGGCAGCGGCGCGCGGCGATCGTGCCGTTTCGGGCGGTGGTGCGGGATGAGGCATACCATGCGCTTATCGGGGAGACGGTCGCGGCGCTGGCGGGGGAGCGGGAGCGGTTCATCCAGACGGGGATCGGGTGGGTGGTGAGCGACATGTCGAAGGCGCACCCGGCGGTTGCGGCCGCGCTGGTGGAGCGGCACTTCGACGATCTTTCGGCCGAGGTGGTGCGGCGGCATACGCGGTACCTGCCGGGGCATGAGGTGTACAAGGGGAGGAAGCGGGGGGGTGGCGGGCGGTAGTCCGGCGTGATTACTTTGTGATTACAGATGACGACCAGCGGGGACCTGCAGTCACCGCAGTTTCGCAACCCCTTCGAAAACCAAACTCCCACCCGGGGAGAGTCGATCGACCGTGGAAGCGCGACTTGTTCAAATCGGAAACTCGCGGGGCATCCGGATACCGAAGGCACTGATCGAAGCCGCCGGCCTGGAGGTTCCCCTGCGGTTGCGCGTTGTGGAGGGCGGCCTGCTGCTGGAACGCGTCGATCATCCGCGGGCGGGATGGGCCTCAGCGGCGCGGGAACTCCGCGATCGTGGCGAAGACGGGTTGCTCGACGACCCCGTGCCGACGGCGTTCGACGAGTCGGAGTGGGAATGGAAGTAGGCGCGCCCCGCCGGGGAGAGGTCTATCTGGTGTCGCTGGACCCGGCGCGGGGACCGGAAATCCGCAAGACGCGCCCGTGCGTCATCGTCTCGCCGGATGACTTGAACGACCATCTGGGGACATTCCTGATTGCCCGCATGACCACCGGAGGGCATCCCTACCCCTTCCGGATCTCCTGCCGGTTCCAGGACAGAGAGGGGTTTGTGGTGGCCGATCAGCTTCGCACGGTGGACCGGGGCCGGCTGGTTCGGCGCCTCGGTACGCTCTCGCCGGCTGCGATGGGCGAGACGCTGGATGTGCTGCAGCGGATGTTTGCGGCCTGAGGAAGCTGACAACCCTGACTGGACCCGCGGTGTCCAATCAGGTAAATGAAGGTTGGATGAGTAACCGGCGCCCCGCCGCGCCAAAGAAGGAGGACCGAACGATGCGATACGCCATCAGAGAACGCGCCAACACGGCTCTGGCCCTTGCGCTCGCCGCGCTTGTTTGGGGGGGTGCCACCGCCGCCGAGGCGCAGACGGGGTCGATTCGGGGGCAGGTCACCGACGCCGTCAGCGGCGAGGCGATCCCGATCGCGCGGATCTCGGTGGAGGGGACACGGCTTCGCGCGCGGGCCGACGAGGACGGGCGGTATACGCTGTCGGGGGTGCCGGTGGGGGGTGTGGTCGTGGTGGCCGAATTCCTCGGATATGAGCCGGAGCGGCGGGAGGTGACGGTGGTGCGGGGGCGGCCGACTGTTGTGGACTTCGAGCTTGTGGGAGTGGCGTGGAGGCGGATGACCGCGGATTCGATCGCCAGGGCGGCCGTCGTCGGGCAGCCGGTCGTGGAGGCGGAGAGGCGGCAGGCAGCTCTGCGCGGCCAGGTCCAGGTAGCGGCCGAGCAAGCCGCTCGGGTCCAGCCCCTCCACTTTGCACCGCCCCACGACTTCAACACCGAATCCTACGCCCACATCGCCGAGAACGACTTCCGCCTGGTCAGCGCATCCCCTCTCTCGACCTTCTCGATCGACGTGGACCGGGCCTCGTACTCCAACATCCGGCGCTTCATCCAGGACGGCGAGCGGCCGCCCGTCGACGCGGTGCGCATCGAGGAGATGATCAACTACTTCCCCTACGATTGGGGCTCGGTGGGGCGCGAACACCCGTTTTCGGTGACCACCGAGGTGTGGGACGCCCCCTGGAAGCGGGAGCACCGGCTGGTCCGAATCGGGCTGCACGCGCGTTCGATCGACACCGCGGACCTGCCGCCCAGCAACCTGGTCTTCCTGCTCGACGTGTCGGGGTCGATGCGGCCGGAGAACAAGCTGCCGCTGCTGAAGAAGGCGTTCGCGCTGCTGGTGGACCAGCTGCGGGCGCAGGACCGGGTCGCGATCGTGGTGTACGCGGGCGCGGCGGGGCTGGTGCTGCCGTCGACGCCGGGGAACAAGCGCGAGAAGATCCTGGCCGCGCTCGACAAGCTGCAGGCCGGGGGAAGCACGGCGGGGGGCGCCGGGCTCGAGCTCGCGTATGCGACGGCCTTCGAGCACTTCATGGACGGTGGGAACAACCGGGTCATCCTCGCCACAGACGGCGACTTCAACGTGGGCGCGTCGAGCGACGCCGAGATGGTGCGCCTGATCGAACAGGAGCGCGACGGCGGGACCTTCCTGACCGTGATGGGCTTCGGGACGGGGAACCTGAAGGACTCGAAGATGGAGCAGATCGCCGACCACGGGAACGGGAACTTCCACTACGTCGACGGGCTGCTCGAGGCGCGCAAGGTGCTGGTCGAGGAGATGGGCGGGACGCTGTTTACGCTGGCCAAGGACGTGAAGCTCCAGATCGAGTTCAATCCGGCGAGCGTGGCGGGGTATCGGCTGATCGGGTACGAGAACCGGCTGCTGGCGGACGAGGACTTCAACGACGACACGAAGGACGCGGGGGAGCTGGGGGCGGGGCACACGGTGACGGCGCTGTATGAGGTGGTTCCGGTGGGGGTTGCGGTACCGCGCGAGGAGGTGGACGACCTGCGCTACCAGCCACAGCCGGACGACCTGCCGGCGAGCGAGTTCGCGGACGAGATGATGTACGTGAAGGTGCGCTACAAGGATCCCGACGGGACGAAGAGCAGGCTGCTGGAGCAGGCGGTGGCGGAGCGTTCGGGGGCGCCGTCGGTGGACTTCCGGTTCGCGACGGCGGTAGCCGGGTTCGGGATGCTGCTGCGCGACTCGAAGCACGCGGGGGACCTGACGCTGGGCGATGTGGTCGGGCTCGCGGAGAAGGGGAAGGGGGACGATCCGCGCGGGTATCGCGGGGAGTTCATCCGGCTGGTGGAGGCGACGCGCGATCTGGGGTTGTTGCGGGGGGAGGGGGCGGGGTCGAGGTAGGGGGGGACGGGGGCGTTTTCGGGAGAGCGGGCCAGGTCGCGACCGTTGATCGGTCCGAATCCGCAACCTTCGCCGTCCTGGCTGGTATCAAGCGGTATGGCTTGAAGCCTGGGCGGCCGCCATTCGGGCGCTGCCACCGTCCACGCAAACCCCGAGGAGGGACTATGCGATCCACTTTCGTTCGAACTGCTGCAGCCGCAGCCCTGCTGGCGCTCGCGGGCGCCACCGCAGCCATGGCACCGGTCGGCGTCGACACGATCTCGACGCCCACGGGCCCCGAAGGAGTGGCCGCCCCGGCGGCCACCGGCACATCCGGTTTCCTCAACACCACCAACCCGATCTCCTCCCTGACGTGCCCGGGCGAGGTGATCTGGCGCGCGGCGCCGAGGGCCCGGTCTCCGCGGCCCAACCGCCGGCCAGCTCCGCCACCACCGGTCCCAGGAGGGCCGACCGGGCGCATCGAAGGGCGGGTCACGGACGCGAAGTCCGGCCAGCTGCTCCTCGATGCCGCGGTCACCGTGGTGGGCACCAACTTCAGCACCCTGACCAACCAGGCCGGCAACTATTCCCTGCCGACCGTTCCGGTTGGTGAGCAGACCGTGAAGGTCGTCATTCTCGGATACGCGACCCAGGAACGACAGGTGACGGTCACCGCGGGGCGGGCGGCGGTTGCCGACTTCGCGCTTGAGGTTGCGCCGATCAACCTCGACGAGATCGTCGCTACCGGAGTGGCGGGGGAGGTCCAACGAAGGAAGGCAGGGGTCCCGTTGCCACGTGTCAGCGTCGAGGGCATCGTGGCACGCCGCGGAGTCGGCGGAGGCCGGCAACTCCGCATCCGGCACGGCGGCAACACCGAGTCGTACGCCCGCATCGCGGAGAACGACTTCAGGCTCGTCGGCTCCGCCCCGCTCTCCACCTTCTCGATCGACGTCGACCGGGCGTCGTACGCCAACGTCCGGCGCTTCATCCAGGACGGGCAGCGTCCGCCCATCGACGCGGTGCGCATCGAGGAGATGATCAACTACTTCTCCTACGCGTGGGACGATGTGGCCGGCGAGCACCCCTTCGCCGTGTCCACCGAGGTGTCGCGGGCACCCTGGAAGCGCGAGCACCGCCTGGTCAGGATCGGGCTGCACGCGCCTTCGATCGACGCGCGTGACCTCCCGCCCAGCAACCTGGTCTTCCTGCTGGACGTTTCGGGTTCGATGGGCGAGCCGAACAAGCTGCCGCTCCTGCAGAGCGCATTCTCGATGCTGGCCGACCAGCTCAGGCCCGAGGACCGTGTCACGGTCATGACCTACTCCAACGAGGTCTGCCTCGCGCTGCCGTCCACCTCGGGCGAGCGGAAACATGAGATCCTCACCCTGATCGAACGCCTTCGGGCGGGGGGTGGCACCGCGGGCGGCCCGGCGCTCCAGGCAGCCTACGACATCGCGCGCAAGCACCACGTCGACGGCGGCAACAACCGGATCATCCTGGCCACCGACGGCGACTTCAACGTCGGCCCCGCCAGCGACGAGGCGATGGTCGAGCTGGTCGAGAGGGAGCGCAAGGCGGGCACCCACCTGACCGTGCTGGGCTTCGGCACCGGCAACCTGAAGGACTCGAAGATGGAGGGGATCGCCGACAACGGTAACGGCAACTTCCACTACGTGGACGGCCTGCTGGAAGCGCGGAAGGTCCTGATCGAGGAGATGGGCGGAACCATCCTGACGCTGGCGAAGGACGTGAAGCTCCAGGTCGAGTTCAACCCGGCCCGGGTGGCGGGGTACCGCCTGATCGGGTACGAGAACCGGCTGCTCGCCGACGAGGACTTCAACGACGACACGAAGGACGCGGGCGAGCTCGGGGCCGGACACACGGTCACGGCGCTCTACGAAGTGGTTCCCGCGGGAACCGACGTGCCGCGCCTGATCGACGAGCTCCGCTATCAGACCGAGCCGGGAGACCCGCCGGTCACCCGGTTCGAGGACGAACTCATGTACGTCAAGGTCCGCTACAAGGACCCCGACGGGGCGAAGAGCAGGCTGCTGGCGCAGGCGGTGGCCGACCGGAGCGGGACGGCGTCCGCCGACTTCCGCTTCGCCGCGGCCGTCGCCGGCTTCGGCATGCTGCTCCGCAACTCGCCGCACGCCGGCACCTTCTCGCTGAACGATGTGGTCGAGCTCGCCGAGAACGGCAAGGGTGATGATCGGCGCGGCTACCGCGGCGAGTTCGTCCGGCTGGTCGAGGTGACGCGGGATCTTGGGCTGCTGAGGAGGGAAACGGACGGGTCGTAGTCGTAGGAAGGCATGACCTCATACTCCGGCGGCCGCCATTCGGGCGCGTCCGCCATCCATCCCCAGACCCGGGAGGGTACTATGGGAACCTTGTTTGTTCGAACTGCCGGGATGTTGGCACTGCTCGCCGTAGCGGGCCCCGGCGCAACAACCGTCCAGACGCCGACCGGTACGATCGAGGGAGCGATCACCGACGCGGCGTCCGGGCAACCGCTGCAGGGCGCCGCGGTGTCCGTGGTGGGCACCGGATTCCAGGCGCTCAGCACCACGGAGGGTCGCTACAGCCTGCCGGGCATCCCGGCCGGGGAACACACCGTCAAGGTGGTCATCCTCGGCTACGCCACGCAGGAGAGGCAGGTGACGGTCACGGCGGGCTACGTGACGGTGGCCGATTTCGCGCTGCAGATCAGCGCGATCAACCTCGACGAGGTCGGTGTCAGCGGTGCGGCGGGTAAGGACCAGCGCCGATATGACTGGGGCTACCTTGGCACGACGTGCTGCGGTTTCAGCGGCGGCCGGGTCGGCTTCAACACCGAGTCGTACGCCCACATCGACGAGAACGACTTCAAGCTCGTCAGCGCCTCCCCGCTCTCCACCTTCTCGATCGATGTCGACCGGGCCTCGTACGCCAACGTCCGCCGCTTCATCCAGGACGGCGAGCGGCCGCCCGTCGACGCGGTCCGCATCGAGGAGATGGTCAACTACTTCCCCTACGACTGGGGCGACGTGGCCGGAGAGCATCCGTTCGCCGTGACCACCGAGGTGTGGGAGGCGCCCTGGAAACAGGAGCACCGGCTGGTGCGCATCGGTCTGCACGCGCAGTCGATCGACATCGAGGACCTCCCGCCCGGCAACCTGGTCTTCCTGCTCGACGTTTCGGGGTCGATGTCGCCTTCCAACAAGCTGCCGCTGCTCAAGACGGCCTTCGCGTTGCTGGTGGACCAGTTGAGGCCGCAGGACCGGGTCGCCATCGTGGTCTACGCGGGGGCGGCGGGGATGGTGCTTCCGTCCACGCCGGGTGACCGGCAGGGGGAAATCCTCGCCGCGCTCGGCCGGCTGGAGGCGGGTGGCAGCACCGCCGGCGGAGAAGGCCTCAAGCTCGCCTACGAGACCGCCCGCGAGCACTTCATCGACGGCGGCAACAACCGCGTGATCCTGGCCACCGACGGCGACTTCAACGTCGGCCCTTCCAGCGACGGCGAGATGGTGCGGCTCATCGAGAAGGAGCGCGAGAGCGGCGTCTTCCTGACCGTGCTGGGCTTCGGCACCGGGAACCTGAAGGACTCGAAGATGGAGCAGATCGCCGACCACGGGAACGGCAACTTCCACTACGTCGACGGGCTGCTCGAGGCCCGGAAGGTGCTCGTGGAGGAGATGGGCGGAACGCTCCTCACCCTGGCCAGGGACGTGAAGCTGCAGATCGAGTTCAACCCGGCGCGCGTGGCGGGCTATCGCCTGATCGGGTACGAGAACCGGCTCCTCGCCGACGAGGACTTCAACGACGACACGAAGGACGCGGGTGAACTCGGGGCCGGACACACGGTGACCGCTCTGTATGAGGTGGTTCCGGCGGGAGTCGAGGTGCCGCGCGAGGGTGAGGTGGACGAGTTGCGTTACCAGCCGGGGGCGGACGATCCGCCGCTCAGCGAGTTCGAGGGCGAGATGATGTACGTCAAGGTCCGTTACAAGGACCCCGACGGAACGAAGAGCAGGTTGCTGGAGCGGGCGGTGGCGGATCGTTTGGGGTCGCCTTCGACCGACTTCCGGTTCGCGACGGCGGTCGCGGGCTTCGGCATGCTGCTGCGCGACTCCGAGTACGCGGGCGACCTGACGCTGAATGATGTGGTGGAGCTCGCCGAAAGAGCCAGGGGCGACGATCCGCGCGGGTACCGCGGCGAGTTCATCCGGCTGGTCGAGGCGGTGCGTGACCTGGGGCTGCTCAGGACGGACACGGATGAGGGGATGAAGTAGGGCCGGGGGGACTCGAAGGAGGGGGTCGGCGATCGGATGGCCGGGTTCCGGTCGCCGGGCCCCTTCCTTGTACGGCTGTGCCTGCAGGACGACCGGCGGCTGGCGGCGAGGAAGCGGCGGCTATTCTCCGAGCTGAGTGACGAAGAGGTGACCGCGATGGAGGCAGCCGTACGGGAGGCGATGGGCGGGGGTTAGCGTTAGCATCCGTGGACAAGGCCCCGCGAGCACCGGGAGCGGCGAGGCGCCGGGCTGGTTACCAGACCCGGTTTACACCGTACCGGTCGAGTGCTTCATCGCGGGAAACGAGCACCAGACCGCGAGAGACCGCCTGGGCAATCAGCATCCGGTCGAAGGGGTCGCGGTGGGGACCCGGCAGACGCCCGGCGTGCTCCGCGTCCCGGACGCTGATCGGCAACTCCAGGAAGCCCTGGTCCGAGATGGCTCCCGCGACATCGAAGGCGGCGGGCGCCGGGAGCGCCAGCTTCCCCAGGCGGTACTTCGTGGCGATCTCCCACGCCGAGGCCGCGCTGACGATGATGTCGTGGGATTCGTCGGCGATCAGATTGCGGGCCGTGGCGGAGAGCCTTCCGCTATCGGCGATCCACCAGATGAATGCGTGGGTATCGAGGAGCAGCCGCACGGCTACTCGCCTTCCCATGACTTGAGTTCGTCTTCGGGCAACGGATCGAAGAAGCTGTCCGGGATGACGATCTTCCCCTTCAAGAGGTCGGGCCGACGCCTGCCCTGCGGCTTGTGACGAACCAGACGCGCGACCGGACGGCCCCTGCGGGCAATGACGACCTCTTCGCCCGCTTCCACCCGGGCGAGCAGTCGCGAGAGCTGGGTCTTGGCTTCGTGGACGTTGACGACGGGCATGATGCGGGGTGGCGGGTCGGGGTCGGAAGATACTTAGCTAAAAAACTAGCTAGATTGATGATCGGGTCAAGGGGGCTGACCCTACCCCCTCGCCGCCCACGCCGCCAGCACCTCGGCCTCCAACTCGGCCGGCAGCCCCATACCCGGCTCCGCACGCCGCTCCTCCGGCAGCGTGTTCCACCACTCCACCGTGTCGCGCGCCGTGTCGCCGATGGGACGGAAGGTGAGTCCGGCCTCCACCGCCGCCGCCACGGACACCTGGCTCATCCCGATCGTCTCGCCCTCCGGGGGCACCCAGTTCGTCATGTGTCCCCAGGGCAGCACGCCGTGCTCGGCCATGAATTCGGTCGACACCCAGGTGAAGGTGGCGTCCGAGCCGACCCCGTCGCGGATCTGCTCCAGCATGGTGCCGAACTGCTGAACCTCGCTCGTCGCGTTGTAGGTGCCTCCGCCGCCGGGCGTCTCGACCAGCCGCACGATCCACTCGGACAGGTCGCGCGCGTCGATGTTCTGCACCGGGTCGGCGGGTGAATTGGGCGCCAGCACCTCGCCGCCGCGCGCGACGCGAACCGGCCAGTAGGTCCAGCGGTCCGTGTTGTCGCCCGGCCCGACGATCAGCCCCGGCCGCACATTGATCGCGTTCTCGCCGAACACCTCGGTGTTGATCGCCTCGCACCTCGCCTTCATAGGCCCGTACTCCTGCATGGTCTCGACGTCCGGGGCCGAAAGCTGCCCGACCGGGTACGTCTCGTCGATCCCGACGGACGCGAAGTCGGCGTAGGCGGAGATCGAGGACACGAAGAGGTAGCGGTCGACATGGTCGTGCAGCAGCTCGGTGGTCATCGAGACCCAGCGCGGAATCGAGGCCGAGTTGTCGATGACCGCGTCCCACTCGCGGCCTTCGAGGGCGCTCAGGTCGTTGTCGCGGTCGCCGATCAGGTGCTCGACGCGCGCGAAGTAGTCGTGGAAGAAGGGGGGCTCGGTCTGGCCCCGGGTGAAGATCGAGACTTCGTGGCCGCGGTCGAGGGCGTACTTGACCTGGTGTGGGCCGATGAAGCGCGTGCCCCCCAGGATGAGGAGGCGGATGGGGGTGGGCGGGGCGTCGTCGTCGGGGGCTGCGCAGGCGAGGGGGCCGAGGGTGCTCAGGACCCCGAGTGCGCCCCCGGTACGGGCGGTGGTCTTGACGAAATCGCGTCTGGTCTGGTTTTGCATGATGATGGTCCGTTGGAGTTCCGTTGCGCCCGGCTCTGTTGTCGCTCAATCTTACCCTCGCCGTGTCCGTTCGGCCACGGTCCCGATGTCACAACTCTGGAGGGAGTTGCCCGAAAATGAGAGTCACACGAACCACCCCGCCGACCGTACTTCCCGCAGCGGTGGTGGCCTGCGCGGCCACGCTGCCCGTGGCGTCGGCAGCCGTCGCAACCGCGCCGATCTCCGCCCAGGAACCCGAGCAGGTCGAAGTCGCCCGTGTGGAGGTCACCCCCGCCACGCTAACCCTTGAGGTCGGCGAGAAGGCTCAGCTCACGGCCGTCGCCTACGACGCCGACGGCGAGGTGGTCGACGTGCCGCTGCTTTTCTTCTCCCGCAGCGGCCGCGGCCGGCTGGCCGTCGACCGGAGCACCGGTGAAATAGAGGCCTTCAAGGGCGGCGAATACGACGTGGATGTTCTCGTGATGGCGCCCACGCGGGCCCGCGGACTCGTCAAGGTCACCGTGCCCTGGCCCCCGCTCGACCGTGTGGATATCTCCGAAGAGGGCGGGCGCTATTACGTAGGTGTGACAACCCGCCACAAGGCCACCGTCCTTGACGAAGCCGACGATGTTCGCGACCTCGCCGTCACCTGGAGCACATCCGACGAATCCGTCGCGACCGTCGACCGCCACGGCGTCTTTCAGGCACACGCGCCCGGCGAAGTGACGCTTTCCGCGGCCGCCGAGGGCGTTGTCGGCCGGATTCTCTATGAAGTGGCGGACAACCCGGTCACCGCGATGACTCTGGAAGCCAGCCAGGCCCGCGGCCGCACGGGCGACGTGATCCGCGTCACGGCCACGCCTGCGAACGCAAGCGGCGCGACGGTCGACGACATCCCCGTCACCTTCGGGCTCATCGCCGATCCCGACGCGATCGCCACCGCCGACTTCCCGCCCGCCGAGGTCGACGGGCAGGGACGTTTCGTCGCCTACAAGCCGGGCGTCTACACCGTCACCGCGAACGTTCCAGGACACACCGCGCACACCACGCTCGAGATCCTGGAGCGCCACGCCGTGGAGGAGGTGACCCTCGTGGGCCACGCCCCGGTGCGCAACGTCTCCACCTCGGATCTCTGGGTGTGGGAGGGCGTCGACGGCCGCGACTACGCCATCACCGGCACGCACGCCGCCCACGGCAGCACCTACTGGTGGGACGTGACCGACCCGGCGAACCCGGTCCTTACCGACTCGCTCGTGGTGGACGCGCGCACGACCAACGACGTCAAGGTCTCCGAGGACGGCGAGATCTGCGTGATCTCGCGCGAGGGCGCGTCGAGCCGGCGCAACGGGATCGTGATCGTGGACTGCACCGATCCCCGCAACATCGAGATCATCTCGACCTTCGACGACGAGCTCACCGGCGGCGTCCACAACCTGTTCATCTACGACGACCACGTTTACGCGGTGAACAACGGGATCCGCTTCGACGTGGTCAACATCGAGGACCCGGCGAATCCGCACCGCGTGGGCCGCTTCGAGCTCGACACGCCCGGCCACGCCATCCACGACATCTGGATCGTGGACGGGATCGCGTACACGTCGAACTGGGGGGACGGAGTGGCGGTGATCGACGTGGGCGGGGGCGACAGGGGCGGCAGCCCGGCCAACCCGGTCCTGATCAGCCGCTTCCGGGACATCGGGGGCGCCACGCACGCGGCGTTCCCGTACAAGAGCCCGACCGGGAAGTTCTACATCTTCATGGGCGACGAGAGGGGGGCGCCGGGCTTCGACGGGCAGGACCGCACCCGCACGCCGGACTTCATGTCGGGATACATCCACATCGTGGACTTCACCGATCCCGGGAACCCGGAGGAGGTGGCCCGCTACGAGGTCCCCGAGGCCGGTTCGCACAACATGTGGATCGAGGATGACCGGCTGTACGCGGCGTTCTACCAGGGTGGGCTCAGGGTCGTGGACATCTCGGGGGAACTGAAGGGCAACCTGTACCACCAGGGGCGCGAGATCGCCGTCTACAAGGCGTTCGATCCGGACGGGGTGGTGGCGAACGCGCCGTTCACCTGGGGGCCGCAGATGCACAAGGGGAACCTCTTCTTCGCGGAGTACTTCTCGGGCATGTGGGCGGTGAAGCTGCAGCCGCGGCGCGTGCTGATTCCGTGAGGGGACGCATTTGGCTGGCCATCGCGGGCGGTCTGGCCCTCGCCACGGTCCCCGCCCACGCCGCCGCCCAGTCCTACTGGGTCTACGTGGCCGCCGAGTCCGAGGACGAAGTCGCCCTGCTCCGCTACGACGCGGGCGGCGACCTGACCGTCGAAAAGACCATCACCACCGGGTGGCTCCTGGCCGAGATCGAGGCCCCCCACGGCCTCGCCGTCGACCCGGGCGGCGACTACTGGTACCTTACGCTCGGACACGGCTTCCCCAACGGCCGCCTCGTCAAGTACGCCACCGGTGCCGACACGGTGGCCGGCGTCGCCGACCTCGGACTCTTCCCGGCCACCATCGCCGTCCCGCCGCACGGCACGGTGGCCCTCACCGTCAACGCCAACTTCCACGGCGACCACGTACCCTCGACGGTCACGATCGTCGATCTGGAGACCATGTTCCCGATCGCCGACGTGGTCACGTGCACCATGCCGCACGGCTCCCGCTACAACGCCGACGGCACCAGGCACTACTCGGCGTGCATGATGGACAACCAGCTCGTCGAGATCGACGGCGCCA
>JAPPNO010000007.1 GCA_028873845.1 Gemmatimonadota bacterium
GAAGGGGGAATAGCAGCGCTATTCGCCCGAGGAGCAACGCAGAGCGAAGCGGTCCAGCACGGATGCATCGCCGCTCGAATGCCGGGGGGATCTTGTCCGCGGGCTGCCTGGCATCGCGTCATCAAACGAGGTCGCTCTCGTGGAAGCTCTCGCGGCGCACCACCGAGAGCACGCCCTTGACTCGCTGCACCGCCTGCATGACGCGTTTGAGGTGGTTCAGATCCTGCACCTCGATCACGAACGCCGCGGTCATCCCGCCGTCGCTGGCGCGCATGTCGGCGTGCTGGATGTCGGTGGCGGTCTCGCTGATCGTGCGGGCCACGTCGCCCAGGAGGCCGCGCCGGTCGGTCCCCTCCATGTGCAGGTGGACGAAGAAGCGGTCGCCCCTTTCGGCCTTCCACTCGATCTCCACCCTGCGCTCCGGGTCCTTCCTCAGGTTGAGGACGTTCGGGCAGTCGGCCCGGTGGATCGATATCCCCCTCCCGCGCGTGATGTACCCGATCACTCCGTCTCCCGGGACCGGCTGGCAGCACCGCGAGTAGCGGATCATCATGCTGTCCATGCCGTGGATGGTGACGCCGCGGTTCGACTTGCGGATCTTCTCGGCGATGCGCTCCAGCGCCGAGGGCGAGCGCCTCACCACCCGGGAGGGGTCCTCTTCGGGGTAGAAGCCGCGGATGACCGCCGACGGGCCGATGTCGCCCCGGGCCAGCGCGGCGAGCGTCTCGTCGAAGCTCCTGAAGCCGAGCTTGCCCGCCACGCGCTGCGCCTCGTCGTCGCCGGGTCTGGGCAGGCGCCCCTTCCGCAACGCCCGCGCGAAGAGCTCCTGGCCGAGCCTGAGCGCGGCGGCGAACTCCCGGCGGCGGATCGACTGGCGGATCCGCTGGCGCGCGCGCGAGGTCTTCACGAATTCCAGCCAGTCCCGGTTGGGCCACTGGCGCGGGTTGGTGATGATCTCGACAGAGTCGCCGCTGGTGAGCTCGCGCGACAGCGGCGCGATGCGCCCGTTCACCTTGGCGCCCGCGCAGTGGACGCCCACCTCGGTGTGAACCGAGAACGCGAAGTCGATGGGGGAGGAACCGACGGGCAGCTGCTTTACTTCGCCCTTGGGCGTGAAGACGAAGATCTCGCCCTGGAAGAGGTCCATGCGGAGGAACTCCATGAATTCCTCCGGCTCGCTGGCGTCCTTCTGCCACTCGAGCACCTGGCGGAACCAGGTGAGCGCGTCGTCGACCCCGCTCTCCTTCCCCTCGGCCTTGTAGCGCCAGTGCGCGGCGATCCCGAACTCGGCGGTGCGGTGCATCTCCCCGGTGCGGATCTGGACCTCGTACCTTCGCCCCCCCGGACCGTACACCGTCGTGTGGATCGACTGGTACATGTTCGACTTCGGCGTCGCCACGTAGTCGTGAAAGCGCTCCTGGATCGGCGTCCAGCGGCTGTGGATGATCCCCAGCGCCGCGTAGCAGTGCTGCACCGAGTCGGTGATGACCCGCAGCGCCATCAGGTCGTAGATCTCGTCGTAGCTCCGGTCCTGGGTGATCATCTTGCGGTGGATCGACCACAGGTGCTTCGGGCGGCCGGTGACCTCGGCGGGGACGCCCGCCCCATCCAGCGCGTCGGTGAGCGGCCGCTGCATCTCCAGAACGTGCCGCTCCCTGGCCCGGCGCCGCTGCCTCACGAGCTTCCGCAGGTTGGCGTACGCGTCGGGGTCCAGGAACTTGAAGGACAGGTCCTCCAGCTCCCACTTGATCGCGGCCATCCCCAGGCGGTGCGCCAGCGGCGCGTAGATCTCGCGGGTCTCGCGCGCGATCGGCCCCTGCTTGCCCGGCGGCAGATGCTCCAGCGTGCGCATGTTGTGGAGACGGTCCGCCAGCTTGATCAGGATCACCCGGGCGTCGTGCGCCATCGAGAGAAGCAGCTTGCGGTAGTTCTCGACCTGGCGCTCGGTGTTCGAACGGAAGCGCACTCGCCCGATCTTGGTGACGCCGTCGACGATCGCGCCCACCTCGTCGCCGAAGAGCTCGCGGATCCCCTGCAGGGAGACGACGGTGTCCTCGGCGACGTCGTGGACGAGCGCGGACACGACCGAGGCGGTGTCGAGCTGGAGTTCGGCGACGATCGTGGCGACCTCGACGGCGTGGTTGATGTAGGGTTCGCCCGATGCGCGGCGCTGTTCCGAGTGGGCCTCGGCGGCGAGTTCGTAGGCGGACCGGATCGCGTCGATGTCGAGACGGCTCGCGTAGACTTCGAGGGCGCGGGCCAGGGGGCGCGGGAGGCCCCGGATGGTCTCGGTGCGGGGTGGGGTGGTGGTGGTGGGCATGTGGGTAATTTAGGGGGTTGGGTGGGGGGTTGAAATGAAGGGAATCCGCCGATGGCCCCGGCGTCCTTCAGATCAGAAGCCTCCCTCGTTTATCGCCGATACACCGCGGCGGTGGCCGATAGCGGCGATGAGCACGGTGTTGGTGGCGTCCTCGACGGTGTAGATGATCCGGTAGTCACCGGCGCGGATACGCAACAGGCCGCCGGAGCCCTGGATCCTCACGTCCTGGGGCGGTCGCGCGGCCGTTGCCAGTCCGTCGATCGCCCGGACGATCCGGCGGCGGGCGGTCCGCTCGACGATCTTCCTGAGCGCCCGGGCCGCCGCGGGTTTCAGGTAGACGGTGTATTGCGGAACGTCGGTCAAACCTCGGGGTCGTCCTGCAGGGCGAGCTCTGTCCTCACCTCGTCCCAACTCCGCCGTCCGGGTTCGTTGAGCGCCTTCCGGGCCATCTCGATGTCCATTCGGTTCTCGATCGCTTCAAGCAGCTCGAGGTCTTCCGGGCTGACGAGGGCGGCCACCGGCTTTCCGTACCGCTCGACAGCAACCCGCTCGCCATGATGGACGACGCGGTCGAGGAGGTCCGATATCGTGGTGCGCAGTTTGGTGGCGGCAACTTTGGGCATTGAGATTCCCTCCCTTCTCGGAGTGACCCGTTGTTCACGATGTCTACAAAATATACAATATATACGAAATGTGCGATGCTCCCGCTCAAGACGGTTGAGGGCCGATGCGCATCGCCGACCGTTTCTGCAGAGACCGGAACCGCCCCACGCCCGACCGACGCTTCCATCGAACTGGACCTGGTCGTACTCTTTGCGCCGGGTGTCCCGCACCGGCAGCGGGCGAGACTCGAGGCGAAAGGCTGGATGTGTCAGGACCTCCGAGACATACAGCGGTTGGTGCGCGACGGCTCCTCTGCGCGAAGTGCGCCCCGTAGAGTACGGTGTCACATCTCTCGCCCCACCACCGCATTCAGGCCCTGGCCCGCACGGACAAGTGGTACCTGGGGGGACTGGATGGCGTCCTCTGGGCACCGCCCTTCCCACGCCGGCTGGACCGGCCGGGCTTCTGGGACCCGGTCCACCTGCTGCAACAGGAGGTCGGGCCGTGCTTCTCGGTCGCGCTGCTGGACGACGAGGGTGAGGAGATCCGAATTGCCGCCGACAGCTCCCCGCACGATCTCCTCTCCGCCCGCCACTTCGGGCCACCGCACAGCCGCTGGCTCCCCGGCTCCCTCACCACGGAGTGGCAAACCCACGGCAACCACGCAGCCACCGAGACGAAGCAGGTCCTCCCCGGAGGCGTCCTCGAATCCGCGTGGGCGCTCCCGCGCGCCATGACCTCCGGCCACCTGGTCGCGTTCACCGCCCAGCCCGCGGGCTCGGTGTCGGATGTGCGGATCTCTGATCAGGGTGTGAAATGGCTGCGCACCGCGACCGACCGGGCGGGACGGGAGCTGGTGGTCGAGATGGAGCTGTGCGGATCCCGACCACCCACCTGGCGGCGCGTCCTCCCGTCGGAGGGCGGGGCGTTCCCGGACTGGCCGCTGACGCCGTTCGCGGAGGGGGGTATCGGCGGCTATTCGAGCACTGACAAGACCACCCACCCATCCCCGGACGACCACATCGGCTGGATCTGGATCGCCGTGGCCATTCCCCTGGCGCCCGCCGACGACAGCCACCTCGCGCTCCGGCTGCGCCTCACCCCCCGGCTATCCCCTCCGGCCCGGCCGGCGGCCCCGTCCCCACCGACCCGCCCCACCCCCACAACCTGGCCCTCCTTCTTCGCCTCCTTCCCCTCCTTCTCCTCCGGCGACCCCCACCTCGACCGCTACTTCGACCACCGCATCCACGGCCTCGGCCTCAACCGGATCGATGGCCACTGGGGCAACATCCGCCATCCCTGCATCGCCGAGGGCCCCGAGTACTTCCACGTCCCCATCACCTACAGCGCCCAGTGCCACATGATGGAGATGCGCTGGCGCGCGGGCGGGCGCGAGGCGTGGGGCTCGCTGCTGAACTTCCTCGACAACCAGAAGGAGGACGGTTCGCTGCACGGCCGCCTCTACCCCAACCACCTCGAGCGCACCGACTTCTACCATGCGAACTGGGGGGACGCGCTGCTGGCGGTGCACGCCATGCAACCCGATCCGGCCGCGCTCGCCTGCTGCTACGAGGGACTTTCACGGTACGCGCAATGGCTGAACCGGTCGCGCGATCCCGAGGGCTCCGGCATGTTCACCGTCGTGAACCACTTCGAGACGGGTCAGGAGTACATGTCGCGATACATGGCGGTGGACACCGAGGCGGACGTGCGCGGATGGGATCCGCGCCTGCGCCTGAAGGGGATCGATGTGACGGTTTACGCGCACCAGCTCTTTCGGGCGCTGGCAACCGTCGCGCGGAGGCTCGGGCAGGTGGGTGACGAAGCGGAGTGGCGATTGCTGGCCGACCGAAGCGGGAGCGCGATCAACGATCACATGTGGTCCCCGGAAGCTCGACTCTTCACCGACGTGGACGGGCGTACCCTGGCGGCCACCGAGGGCCGCGGGCGCACCGCCGGCATCACCGGAGGGGGCGGTGACATTCCGGGCGACGGTGGCCACCCCCGTACCCGCACCGACGTCAAGGCCGCCGTCGGCTTCTACCCCATGCTGACCGACCTCGTCGACGACGCCCGCCTCGACGCCATGATGGACCACCTCGAGGATCCGCGCACCTTCGGCACCCCCTTCCCGCTCCCCTCCTCCAGCGTCGACGACCCCCGCTTCTCGGCCGAGGGGATCTGGCGCGGGAAGCGCCGCAACTGCCCCTGGAACGGCCGCGTGTGGCCGATGACGACCAGTCATGTGATCGAGGGGCTGCTGCGCTGCCGGCGGCGGGGCAACGGGCGGGCGGGCGCGCTGGCCGCGGACATGCTCGTGCGGTTCGTGCGCATGATGTTCACCGACGGCGATCCCGGCCGCCCCAACTGCTTCGAGCACTACAACCCGTACACGGGCCGCGCCTGCCATTTCCGGGGGATCGACGACTACCAGCACTCGTGGGTGCTGGATCTGCTGGCGCGGGGCATCGCGGGGCTGCACATCGGCGAGGAGGGGGTCGAGGTGTGGCCGCTGCCGCACGAACTGCCGCGGGTGACGCTGGGGCCGGTGCGGGCGCGGGGGCGCGCGGTATCGGTGGAGGTGGACGGGGGGCGGGTTGCGGTGGAGGTGGACGGGCAATGGTACGATGGGCCGCGCGGCGAGCCGCTGAGGGTGGGTTGGAATGACTAGGGCAGCCGAGGACGTCGTCCTGCGCGGCGTCGAAAAGCGCTTTGGGGACGTGACCGCCGTGGCGGCCGTGGATCTCGAGGTGCGGGCGGGGGAACTGCTGGTCCTGGTGGGGCCGTCGGGGTGCGGGAAGAGCACCCTGCTGCGCCTCGTCGCGGGGCTGGAGGAGCCGACGGCGGGGGAGGTGTGGATCGGGGGACGGGCGGTGAACGACGAGGCGCCGGGGGATCGCGACGTGGCGATGGTCTTCCAGAGCTACGCGCTGTATCCGCACATGACGGTCGCGCGGAACCTGGGCTTCGGGCTGCGGGTGAGGGGGACGGGGCGCGACGAGGTGGCGGAGCGGGTGGGGCGGGCGGCCGACGTGCTGGGACTCGGCGACCTGCTCGACCGCCGTCCCGGGCAGCTGTCCGGGGGACAGCAGCAGCGGGTGGCGCTGGGGCGCGCGATGGTGCGCGACCCCGGGGTCTTCCTCTTCGACGAACCGCTCTCGAATCTGGACGCGGGGCTGCGGCTCAGGACCCGCGACGAGATCGCCGCGCTGCACCGGCGCCTCGGCACGACCATGATCTTCGTCACCCACGACCAGGTGGAAGCGCTCTCCCTCGGCCAGCGCGTCGCGGTGATGGACCGGGGACGGATTCAACAGGTGGGGACGCCCCGGGAGATCTACCGGCGGCCGGCCAACCTCTTCGTCGCGGGCTTCGTGGGCTCGCCGCCCATCAACATGCTGCCGCTCGCCTGCACCCGGCACGGCCGCCTCGCCGGCGGCCCGTTCGTCTTCCCGGGAACGTCCCCCCACCCCGCCGCCACCCTCGCCGTGCGCCCCGAAGACCTCACAATCACGGTGGGATCACCGCCCACCCCTGCCCACCCACACGGTACGTCGGCCCATACTTCACCCACCCCTGCCCACCCACCGGCATACACCGGCATCCCACCGGACCCCTCCGTCATCCCACCCGGCTTCACACCCGGCGCCGCCCCGGACCCATCCAGTCCCCCACCCCCCTTCACCGCCACCGTACGCCGCGTCGAGTCGCTCGGCAGCGAACAGCGCGTCCACCTCGACGGCCCCGCCGGCGCGGCCTGGGTAGCACGCACCTCCCCCGCCCACCCCGCCACCCCCGGCGACACCGTCCAGGTCACGGTCGCCTGGGGGCGCGCCCACCTCTTCGGCCCGGACGGAGTGCGCATCGGCACCCCTCCGACACCCACCGTGACCGGCGGCCATGACTGAGGCCGCGACCTTCCCCGGCACCCGGAACCCGCACACCCGGCTTCGCTTCCTCCTCCTCCTCGCCCTCCTCACCCCCGCCTGCACCCCGTCCCCCCCCACCACCACCCTGCGCGTAGCCCTCTGGGCCGGCGGCCACGAACTCGAGATCGAGCAACAGGTCGCCGACCGCTACGAGGACCTTCACCCCGGGGTGCGCGTCCTTCTCGAATCGGCGCCGAACGGCTACGAGGAGCGCCTCCTCACGTCCATCGCGGCCGGGCACCCACCCGACGTCTACCTCCTCGATTCGCCCGACGTGCCCACCTTCGTCGACCGCGGCCTCGCGACGGACCTGGCGCCGTACCGCGACGCGCTGGGTTTCGCGGCCGACAGCGTCTTCCCGCAGGTGCTCGACGCCTTTCGGCGCGGCCCCGCCATCTTCGCGCTGCCCAAGGACTTCACGCCGATGGTGATCTACGCGAACCGCGCGGTCCTCGCCGGGGCGGGCGTGGAGGAGCCGGCGCCCGCGGGGTGGACATGGGACGACTTCCGCGCGGCGGCCGGGGCCGTGACGCGGGATACCGACGGCGACGCGCGTCCCGATGTCTTCGGCTTCGACTTTCCGCGCAACCTGTACCAGTGGGTCCCGTTCGTGTGGTCGGCGGGCGGGGACATTCTGGGGCCGGGCGGAGACATTGCGACCGGGTACATGGACGGCCCCGAAGCGCTCGCCGCCTACGCCTTTTTGACCGGGCTGGCCGTGGACGGGTTCACCCCCGGCGCGCAGTTCGTGCAGCAGGGCGACCCGGCGCGCGAGGCCCGCTTCGCCTCGGGCGGACAGGCGTTCCTGCTCTCGGGGCACTGGACGCTGCGCGTCTTCCGCGATCTCGTGGCCGACGGCACCCTCGACCTCGCCATCCTGCCGATCCCGCATCACCCGGACCTCGACAGGGCGACAAGTGTGATCTATGCGTCGGGATGGGCCGTGCCGCCGAACGCGGCCAACCTGCGCCGGGCCATCGACCTGGCCGGGTTCCTGGCGTCGCCGGAGGCGCAGCGGATCCGGGTGCGGTCCGGTCTGGCCATTGCATCGCGCATGGATGTGGCGGCCGAGATCGCCGCCGCGGACCCGACCGGGGTGGAGCAGGCGTTCATCGCGCTGACCGAGGGGGCCCGGATGACGTGGGGCGCGTACGTGCGGGACTTTTCCCGCGTCGAGGCGCTGGCGGTCGAGATCATGGACCGGCGGCTTCTGAACGGAGAGGCGCTGGCGGAGAGCGCCGGGGACGTGGCGCGCCGCGTGGACGAGGAGCTGGGGCGGTGAGGGGGCGGCCGAACCCCGCGGCGCTGCGGGCAGCCGCCACCGCCGCGACCGGCATCGGCCTCGCGCTCATCCTGGGCGTGACCGCGGGGACTGTGAACCGCGTCCGCGACGAGGCGGCCGGGGACGTGGGGCGGATGGCGGCCGCCCTGTGGGAACTGCCCGGCGGCGGCGAGGCGGCCGTGACCGCCTTCCTGGCGGAGCGCGCGACGATCGAAGCCGTGCGGACCGACGGCGCACGAACCGGCGCCGGCGCCCACGCCTACCGAACCGGAGAGCTCGAACCCGCCGCCTGGATCGCGGTGGCGCCGGGCGGGCAAGGCCGCACATGGCCCCACCTCCCCGCCACCCTGGCCCTGTCGGGTCTCCTGCTCATGACCGCCTGGGCCGTCGCACGCCGGCGATCCCCCCCGTCCCCCCGCTTCCCCACCATCCCCGCGCTGATCGCCTCCCTGCTCCTGGCCGCCACCGCCGTCGCCGCCACCGGCCGGACCCACCGCCTCCTCGCGGACCTCACCACCGAACGCGCCACCCACGGAGCCCGCGCGGCCGAGGTCGCCCTCGCGCACGGCGCCGACCACGGCCAGGCCCGCCGCGCCGCCGGCCTCCCTCCGGCCATCACTCCCGCGCCAGCCGCCACACCCGCGCCATCCGGCACTCCGACGCCATCGGCCACCCCCACGCCATCCACCCTCACCACCCCCTCCCAACCGGTCACCCCATCCGACCTCCTCGACGCCCTGCCCGGCTACGAGGACACCCGCTCACCCGCCATCCCCCTCACCGCCGCAGCCGCCGCCTCGTCACTCGCGACCGCCCTCCTCCTCTTCCTCCTCCCCCTCTCCACCCGCCCCCGCACCCTGCGGCGCACCCTGACCGCCTGGAGCTTCCTCACTCCCGCCGCCGTCCTCCTACTCCTCTTCACCTTCGGCCCCCTCCTCTTCTCCCTCTGGATCTCGCTGCACGAGTGGCACCTGGTCGACCGAGTCCACCCTTTCACGGGACTTGACAACTACCTGACTTTGACATTAGATGGCCAATGGTGGTCCGCCATCCTCAACACCGCCGTCTTCACCCTGCACGTCCCCTTCGCGATGGCCGTCGCCCTCGGGCTCGCCCTGCTCACGCGGGGATCGCGGCGCGCGGTGCGGTGGGCCCGTCTCGCGCTTTTCCTGCCGGGCATCACCAGCGTGGTGGCGATCGCGGTGGTCTGGAAGTGGCTGCTCGACGACGGGTACGGTCTCGTGAACCGCGCGCTGGAGGGGGTCGGGATCCGGTCGGTGCCGTGGCTCACCTCGCCGGACACCGCGCTCGTCACGCTGATGGCGATCAGCGTGTGGATGGTGGTCGGCTACCAGATGGTCGTCTTCCAGGCGGGGCTCGCGGCGATCCCCCGGGACTGGTACGACGCGGCCCGGGTCGACGGCGCGGGACCGCTGCAGCGCTTCCGCCACATCACGCTGCCGGGGCTGCGCCACACCCTCTTCTTCGTGCTGGTCACCTCGGTGATCGGGTCGTTCCAGGTCTTCGGACTGGTCTACGTCATGACCGAGGGCGGGCCGCTCGGCGCGACCGACGTGGCCGTTTACCACATCTACCGCGAGGCGTGGGAGTTCCTCCGGTTCGGGAACGCGGCCGCGATGAGCTGGGTCCTCTTCGCGGTGGTCTTCGCGGCGACGTGGCTGCACTTCCGGTTCCTGGAGAGGAGGTGGGCTCATGCGTGAGTCCGTGTCCGGAACTCGGGGCAGCTTCGGCCGCCCGCGCGCGCTGGCCACCACCGCCCGCACCACCCTTCTCCTCCTGGCCTGTCTGGCCATGGCGGCACCCTTCCTGTGGATGGCCGCCACCAGCCTCATGGGCCAGCTCGAAGTCTTCTCGTCCGGCGGCCGCCTGCTGCCCGAGACCCCGCTCTGGTCCAACTATCCCGACGCGCTCACCGCCCAGCCCTTCGCCCGCTACTTCCTCAACTCGCTGGTCTTCGCCACCGCCGTCGTCGCCGGCCAGGTCGCCACCGCCACCACCGCCGGCTATGCCTTCGCCCGCCTCGAATTTCCCGGCCGGGACCGGATCTTCATGCTCTTCCTGGCCACCATGATGGTGCCGGCCGTCATCGTCCTCATCCCCCGCTTTCTCATGATCGACGCGCTGGGCTGGATCGACAGCTACCAGGGGCTGGTCTCCACCGAACTCGTGTCGGTGTGGGGCATCTTCCTCATGCGCCAGTACTTCCGCACGGTGCCGCGCGAGCTGGAGGACGCGGCCCGGGTCGACGGCGCCGGTCCCCTGCGGATCTTCTGGAGCGTGGCGCTGCCGCTGGCGAAGCCCGCCGTCGCCACCCTCGCGCTCTTCGCCTTCATCGACGCGTGGAAGAACTTCCTGTGGCCTCTCCTGGTCACCCGCTCGATGGAGATGCGGGTCGTGGAGGTGGGGATCGCGGCCTTCCACTCGACGTACGAGATCAACTGGCCGTATCAGATGGCGGCGGGCGTGGTGGCGGTGCTGCCGATCGCCCTGCTGTTCCTGTTCACGCAGCGGTACTTCGTGCGCGGGATTCAGCTGGAGGGGATCCGGTAGCGACCCCCGACGGCCAACCGGAGCGACAGCCCACCCGGAACGGGCACCGGTTTCCAGATGTCGGTTTCGATTGCCGCGCCGATCAGCGCTCCGACCAGTCCGGTCAGCAACCCGGCCACAGCGGTCATTGCCACGATACGACTCGCATCCTGATCGCAGCTGCTGTATCCGTGACACAAAGCCCAACCCATCGCGCCAATCGGAATCGCCCCCGCCAGAAACCCCAACTTGAACCCACGCCCGGCATGGGTCCGGGTACCGCGCCATACCTCGAGACTCCGCATCCCGGCGTAGGGCACTTCGAGGCTCCGCATCCCGGCGTAGGGTGGATACGCGGAAGACAGGAGCAGCCCGGCGCTGTCGGCGTCGACAACCACGCCGACCAGTTCGCCCGACACCCTCACACTGTCGCCCGGTTGTTGAGCGGCGGCGGAACCCACCGCCAGGAACGGGAATAGCACCGTGGTCCAGCACCAGGCACGGGTGTTCATCGTCCTCAACCTCCGGTGACGGTTGGCGGGGGTCAGGGGGACGGAGGCCGTGAACCCCGTTGGATTTCGGCACCAGCCCGAACGGTCCTCGCAGCACCGTGGCATCCCCGGCGCGAATTACGCATACGGCACCAACGGGGTTTCGAGAAGGCATACACGGGAAGGAAGGGACCGGACAAACGTCTCCGGGGTAGAAGGCGGTGCCCACCCGTCCATCTGCCCCATCCCGTTGCCGACGGCTACCTTACCATGACCATGAAGCTCCCCGTCGCCCCTGCCACCGCCGCGCTCCTCGCCCTCCTCGCGGCCCATCCCCACCCCTCGCGCGCCCAGCAGGCCGATCCCGTCACGACACCCGAGATCGATTGGCAGGGCAAGCTCGAGGGCGACGTCAGGAAGATCCTCAAGAACTACTACGACCCGGCGATCAAGCACTCCGACGTGATGCAGAGCTGCCGGGCGGACAAGGGCGAAGACTGCTACAACGGCGGCGACCACGAGGACCAGCTCTGCGAGAGCTCCCAGTGCCGCCAGCCGGGAGACGCGGAGAAGTTGCTGGACAGGCTTGCCGTGGCCGCGGACAGCGCGCCGGACGACCCTCTCACATTCGCGCAGGCCGTGTACGCCTACGCGCGGCTCGGCCACCTGGAGGAAGCCGCGGAAATGGCGGGGGAATGCACCTTCGCGGGGTGGTGGTGCGACCTGCTGACCGGCATGGTCCACGACCGCGCGGGGCGGGTCCGCGAGGCCCAGGCGAGCTTCAATTCCGCGCTGCCCGCCGCGGATCCGGCGCTCACATCGCGGCTGACGGCGGTCGCCGAACTGCTGGACAGGGGCGACCGGGCGGGGTACGGCGAACTCCGGGGCCGGGAACGGAGTGACTTCGAACGGCGCTTCTGGTGGCTGACCAACCCCATGTGGTCCATTCCCGGCAACGACCGCTGGACCCGCCACATCCGCCGCCGGTTCGAGCTGATCCTCCACGAGCAGCTCCTCGAGACGACGGGCAACGAGCATCCCTACAGTCACGAGGTCGCGGTCGTGCGCCGGGGCCACGAGGACTCCTGGTCCAAGATCGGCCTGCCGGCCCGCCGCTGGACCAGCATCCGGAAGGCGACGTACCGGTTCTCGCCCGTCTCGGGGATCACCGGCGAGATCGGGGAGGTTCGCTATCAACTGACGGCGCGCCGTGAGGACGAACGCTACACCCCGGACAACTACGGCCCCGTCCACGAGGTGCCCGCCCAGTTCGCGCGCTTCCTCGACCGGGACTCGATGGCCGTGGTCGTGGCCGCGCGTCCGGACCGGGTGCCGCTCGGCCGGGCCAGGACCGTCTTCCTGGTCAGCGACAAGCCCGGAAGCTACCCGGTGGGACTGGAGCCGCGGGTGACGGGTCCGCGTCCGGTCATCGAGACGGCCGTGGCGGCCGTGCCCGTGGTGGCCAGCCTCGAATTCGTCGACGTGGCGGGGGCGGCCGCTCGGTCGCGCGTGGGGCTTGCGCCGTTGTCCCCGCACGGACTGGAGATCTCCGACCCGCTTCTGCTGATCCCCGACAGCGTCAACCTCCCGCAGAACCGCGAAGAGGCCGTACAGGCGATGATGGGCACGACCACCCTCGAAACCGGTGCCGAGCTGGCGATCTACTGGGAGGTCTACGGAGTGGTCAGGGGACAGCCCCTGGAGGTCTCGATCTCCATCCAGGGGGCGCAGGCCGGGTTCTTCACCCGGGTCCTGCGCGCGCTGCGGATCAGGGGAGACGGCCAGGGGCCCGTTGTGTCCTGGTCGGAACCCGCGTCGGCTCCGATGCACCCGATGGCCATCGGCCTGGACATCGGCGGGCTCGAGAACGGGGACTATGTGCTCAACATCGGGATCGCCCTCCTGGACGGGTGGACGGCGACCGGAACCCGGAGCTTCACGGTGGCCAGGCCTTGAGCGCCATCCGGGCGCCTCGCCACGTACGGTGCTCGCGGCCCGCGATTCCCGGACTGCTGCTCCTGCTGTCGCTGCCCCTCGTCCCGCCGGGCCCCGCGGCCGCGCAGGAGGTCGAATGGGAGCGGCCGATCTCGCGCGGCATCCGGCACGTCCTCGACTTCTACTACAACCGGGCCCTGCACGGCACCTTCTCGATGACCCACTGCTCGCCCGACACCGGCGACCGGTGCTTCGGCGGCGACCACGAGGACCGCGGCTGCCGCATGATTCCCGAGTGCCGGCCCGAGTTCATCGTCGAGGACTTCCTGAACGACGTGAAGAAGGCCGCCACGGACCGCCCCGGCGACGCCCACACGATCTCGCAGGCGGTGTACGCGTTCGCGCGGCTGGGGCGCCACCTCTCCGCCCTCGAGATCGCGCAGAGCTGCGAGGCGGCGCGGTGGTGGTGCGACCTCGTGCTCGGCATGGCCCACCAGCGGGCGGGGCGCGAGGACCGGGCCGAGGTCCGCTTTCGGGCCGGGCTGCGCGGCGCCGACGAGAAACTGGCGTGCAAGCTGACCTCCGTGGCCGAACTGCTCGACGATTTCGACACGCGCATCTACGACGGCCTCACTTGCCCGGAGCGCATGGACTTCGCCGAGACCTTCTGGTGGCTGTCCGATCCGATGCTCTCCGTTCCGGGCAACGACCGCTGGGCGGAACACATCAACCGCCGCTTCGAACTCCTGCTCCATACCCGCCTGGTGCACGAAACCCGGACCGATATCGAGGGTTCCCGGGGGGCGTTCACCAACCTGCACAGGGACTACCACGAGACCTACGTGGTGAATCGGGGGTTCGAGGATTCCTGGTCGATCGCGCGCGGGATGTTCAAGAGCTGGACCAGCCTCGGGGCGGCCCGCTACCGCTTCACCCCCGTCGCGGCGATCAGCTGGGGACTCGATTCGCTCCGCTATGAGCTCGTCGCCACCGAAGATACCGAGGGCTACTCGCCCAGCGATTACGGACCCTTCCACGATCTGCCCGCGCAGTTCGCGCGTTTCCGGGACGGGGAATCGGCGGTGGTGGTCGCCGCCGCCCAGCTCGGCCACGTCCCGCTCGACCCGTCCGGCGCCCGGTTCTTCGCGAGCCCGGGACCGCGAGGAGCGCAGACGGTCCTGGGCCCGGTCGAGGGCGAGAGGCGCCCGTCCTTCAGCACCGAGGTCCCGTCCGTGCCCCTGCTGCTGGGCATCGAGGCGATGGACGCGCGTGGCGCCGTGGCGCGCGTACGCCAGGGCCTGCTGCCGCTCGGCGAAGGGACGGTCACCCTCTCGGACCCGCTCCTCGTCGAACCGGACGGCCCGGATCTGCCGAAGAGCCGCGAAGAGGCGGTGGCGATCATGCTCGGCAAGACCACCATCGAACGCGGCACCGAGATGGTCGTCTACTGGGAGGTCTACGGGATGGCCCGCGGGAGTCCCATGCAGGTCTCGATCTCGATTGCGGGACGGGCCGAGGGGCTGATGACCCGGATCCGGCGCGCGCTCGGGGTCCGGCCGCAGACACCCGCGCCCGTCCTGACCTGGTCGGAAAGCTCGGCCGGACGAACCCACCCGATGGCGATCGGCATCGACATCGCGGCGCTCGAGGACGGCGTCTACGATCTAAACATCGCGGTGGGCGACTCGTATGGAGACAGGGGGACGGCGGTGCGGCGGTTCGAGGTGGACCGGAGGTAGAGGGCCGGTGGCACGGAGGTTGGGCAGCGGGTGACGCATCCGGCACCCCACTCTGCCGCGCGCGTCGCGAAAATCCCCATTACTTTGTAGACTCGTTAGCGCGGCCCGGCGCCCCATTCCAAGGACATTCATGACGGCAACTCCCACAGCCGCCTCCCTGGTCGAGCGATTCAAGCTCAAGGAACGCGGTCGCGAGCGCGGCCAGGACGGTCAGCCGCAAACCGGCCAGCCCACGCTCGACAATGTGGAGATGGAGGTTGTGGGCTACTGCGACGACCTCTACTCGAAACAGCGCAACGAATACCATCGCCACCGCGCCGCGCTCGAGGAACGCCTCCAGCCGCCCCCCGCGGACCACGGGGGCGACCCCCTGGTGGAAAACACCTGCAAGGAGATGAGGGACGCGGTCGCGGAGGAGCGGCCCGACCTGTCGCGGGCCACCAGGGAGGCGCAGAGCGCGATCGGCGAGGTCAATCGCTTCAGGCTCGAACAGGGGCGCAACGCCGACGCCGACTACCCGGAGAGCCGCATCTGGCACTGGGGGATCCTGGTGGCCCTCATAGTCCTCGAAAGCCTCATCAACGGTCTCTTCTTCGGCGCCAACGTCGAGGGCGGACTGCTGGCCGGTACGGCCTACGCGGTCCTGATCAGCGTCGTCAACGTGGCGGTGCTCGGCTGGGTTCTTGCCGCCATGGTGCGCCAGATCCAGCATCGCGACGGTCGCCGCAGGATCGGCGGGATGGCCGGACTGGTCGGGGTACTGGGGGTCGCGCTGTTCTGGAATCTGTTCGTGGCCCACTACCGGGAGGCGCTGCCGTACGACTATCCACCGGCGCCCGATACCCTGCCGGTCGCGCAGTCGGGGGTCGCCGGGACCCCGGTCATCCAGCCCCCGGGGGAACCGTCCGCGGCAGGCCCGGCTACGCTCGCGCAGTCCCCGGCGACATCGCCGCCCACCGCCCTGTCCCCGGCCGATCAGACCCCGCCGGCCGACTCCCTGCCCGAGAGCTGCTGGCGCGGCCCCGACGAATCCGACGCCGACCAGGAGGCGCTCTGCCTCTTCCGCGCCAGCCCCTTCGGACTGGGCGGATTCTACTCCTACATGCTGCTGCTGATCGGCCTCGCCATGTGCGCCGCGGCCGCCATGGACTGGTACAAGACCGACGATCCGTACCCCGGCTACGGGAAGCGGGAACGGCACCGGCGCAACACCGAGGACCGGCTCGAGCAGGACCGCCGCGAGCTGCTGGCGGACCTCAACGAACTTCACGACGACGCCGGGCGCAGGCTGCGCAACGACTTCCGCGATCCGGTCCAGGCCCGGCAGCTCGCGCTCAGCGACTTCACCAAGCTGCATGCGCGCCACACCGACCTGTGGGGGTTCGCGCGCGACCTTGCGAAGAGCTGCGCCGGAGCGCTCGACATCTACCGGAACGCCAACCGCGAAGCCCGCTCCACGCCTGAGCCGGAGGTTTGGCACACGCCGTGGGTTGCCGACTGGGACCTGCCTGAAGAGCCCGACAGTTCCGGCCTGATGAGCGAGGCGGAGGCCGAGGAACGCAGCCGCCGGATGCACGCGGTGCTGGAGGAGCGCGAGCGGCAGTTGCGGGACGTGCACGACGAGTGCTGCGAGCTTGTGAACGAATTCACAAGGCTCGATCCCCACGACAAGGCCGTTCCGGCGTGAGGCGGGACCACCGGCGCGGACGGGGGTCGAGGGGAAGACGGGGGCCGGGACGCGGGCGCGGGCCGGGCCGTGGGCGTGCGACGAGACGCAACCAGGCGACGAACCGCAAGAACGTATTCGGGGGGGTGATCGGACTGCTGGCGCTGGCGGTCCTGGTCGCGCTCTTCGTCCGCGGCCAGCGCGGCAGCCGAGCCTTCGACGCCGCCAACTGCCCCGAAGACGGCGACTTCGCCGCCCAGATCGCGATCCTGGTGGACCCCTCCGACACCCTGACCACCGTACAGGAGGGTTCCGGCGCGCCCCGCGTGCTGGAGACCATCGAGAACGGCGCGCCCGCCACCGCCGAAATCCGCATCTACACCGTCGGCCAGGCCGGCAGGGGCAACACGCGCGCGGTGTTCCGGGTCTGCAAGCCCGTCCACCCGGACGACGTGGATTCGTTCACCGGCAATCCGGCGCTGGCGGAGCGGCGCTACCAGGAGGAGTTCCTGGCGCCTCTCGAAAAGGTGCTGGCCGAACTCCTGAGCGTCGAGGGCGACTCGATCTCGCCGATCATCAAGGGCATACAGGTCGCCGCGGTGAGCGCGTTCCAGCCCCGCGACGCCGACGTCCCGCGCCAGCTTCTCATCGTCTCCGACATGATCCAGAACTCGCGCAACCTCTCCTTCTACCGTGAGCCGGTGGAGTTCGGCCCGCTCTCGCGCAACCCGGACTACGGGACGCTCAGGGTGGATCTGTCCGGCGTCGAGGTGTCGGTGTTCCTGCTGGCGCGGCGAGGCGGGGCCGGGCGCATCCAGGGCGGGACGCTCCGCGGCTTCTGGGAGGACTACTTCCTGGACCAGGGCGCGTCGCCGCTGGCCCGGCCCAGGTGGATCATGGTGGAAGGATGAGGGCGGCGTACGAGGAGCACTCCGCCACACAGTCCGCCGAAGCGCAACGGGAGTACCGCGACGCGTGGCTGATCGCGCTGCTCGTCGGCTGCGCGATCATCGGCTTCGGGAATCTGATCGGGATCGGGCCGTGGTGGCTCGCATTGACGGTGGCCGTGTGGATGATCGCCTACGGGTTCTTCATCGAGCGGACCGTGGACGCCGCCGACGTCACCAGCGACACCAAGGGCGAATCGATCTACTACCTCGGCCTGCTCTTCACCTTCGCGGCCATGGTCGCCGCGCTCATCAGCTTCGACTGGGGAGCGCCGGGCGGCGGCGGGAGCGTCACGGCCGGCGCCTTCCGCAACTTCGGAATCGCGCTCCTCACCACCATCGTCGGGCTCGTGGGCCGCGTCTGGTTCACCATGTCGCAGGAGTCGCCGGGGGACCTCGTCGACACCACCCGGTCCGTGCTCGAGGAGACGGTGTCGCAGATGAAGGAGAGCCTCGACCGGGCCCGCGACGACCTCGACATCATGGCGCACAAGTTCCGCGACTCCTCCGCCGGCCTGGGCGAGCTGGCCGAGATCATTTCGGAGGGCACCAAACACACGGCCGGAGTCATCGCCGAGGGCACGCAGCAGACGGCCGAGATCATCGCCGAGGGGAAGCGGAGGGCGGCCGACACCTACGACGCGCTGGACGCCTACTCGGTGCAGATCACCGGTGCGGCGCGGTCACTCGCCCGCGAGATGGACCGCATGAACGCGGTGTGCGACACGAGCACCGCCGTTCTGGCCGCGCTGCAGGACCGCGCGGACGGCGTCGGGCAGCGCTTCGAGGCGATGCAGACCCGGCTCGCCGAGACGGAGGGCACCCTCGACGGGATCAACCGGGTGGCGGGGCCCGCGGCGGAGGGGATCGGGGCCACGCTGCGCGGTGTGCAGGAGACCGGGTCCGCGGTGTCCGCGCTCCGCGAGACGTTGGCCGGGGTGCGCGGGAGCGCCGAGAGGGCGAAGGAGGCGCTGGTGGGGATCGCCGAGGCCGTGGACCGCCACGAGGTGGTTGCGCGTTGGGATGAGGCGGTGGAACAACTGCAGGCGGGTACCCGGGGCATTCGGGGGATCGGCGAGCAAGCCGCAGGGATGAACGCCGAGTTCGATGGGCTGCGGGCGTCGGTGAAGGCTGCGAGGGAGGGGCTTGCGGCGGTGCCTGCCGCAGCGCGGGGGATCAGCGAGCAGCTGGGGGCAGCGGGTTCGGAGGTGAGCGGCAGCATTGGGCCGGTGCGGGGGGTGGCGATGGACCTGCACGCCGAGCTGGAGGCGGCTGGGAAACAGGCGGCCGAGGTCGCCGGCGCACTCGAGGACGCCAGGCGGCAGGCGCGGGAGCTGTCGGCGGATGCGCGGGCGGGCGCTGGTGTGGATGGCGCGCTTGAGCAGACGCCGTCGCCGAATGGCCGGCTTCGGCGGGCGGTGGCGGGACTGCGGCGGGGGGCGGTCGGAATGCGGCGGAGGATGGCCGGAGTGGGACGGGGGATGGCCCGGCTGGGCGCGCGGCGGCGCAAATCCTGAACGGGGGGCCGGAAGCGTGCTGCCCGCCGAGAAGAAGGCACTACCGCAAGGGCCTGACGCTCGGCCTGACGCTGGCCGAGACCTTCAGCATCGTCGTCTTCATCCTGCTGCTGGCGTGCGCGGTTCTGCTCCGCTTCGAGCAGTTCCAGCGTGACACGGCCGAGGCGCAGCGCGACACCGCCAGGGTCGACCTGCACATCACCCGGGAGATGTTGAACGCGGAAAACACCTCGTGGGGCAACGCCGACGCCTGGTACGAGTACGCGCGGCAGCTTCGCGACACGGTGGAGACGCTGGGGGAGCGGGTCGCGGCGGCCGAGAGGGAGCGTGACCGGGCCGTGTTGCGAGCGGCGGAGGCGGATTCGCTGCTCGCGGACAACGGGGTGGGGGATGAGGAGGTGGACCGGGCCGCGCGACTGGCGGCCGAGCGCGATTCGCTGGCGCGGGCGGCGTCGGAGAGCGAGCGGCGGAGGCAGGAGGCGGCCGCGCTCAAGGATTCGCTGGCGGAGCGCCTTGCCGAGGTGGAACAGGTGGCCGAGCGGCTGGGGGAGGAGGTGGCGGGGAGGGGTGGAATGACGGCGGAAGAGGCGGAGGAGATTGTCGAGCAGGCGGCCCGGGCGGCGGGGTTGCGCGATTCGCTGGAGGCCGCCCGACGGACCATCGGGACGCTGGACCGGGAACTGAGGAGCACGCGGGAGCTGATGATGATGGACCAGGACTCCCTGATCGATTCGCTGCGCGCCGGTCTCGACGAGAGTCGTTTTCGCGAGGACACGCTGAAGGGCCGGGTGTGGGACGCCGAACGCGAGCGGGACGATGCGGTGGGCAGGGCCGAGTACCGGGAAGCGCAGCTCGAGCAGTTGAGCCGCGGCACCGGCGTCGATCCCCCGCCCTGCTGGCTGGACGGGGAGGGGAATCCCGAGTACGTGTTCCGGATCGAGCTGACCGACTTGGGGATGCGGGTTTTCAAGATCGCGCCCGGGCACCGGATCACTGGGGATCCGGAAGCGGCGGGGCATGCGGCGGGGATCGAGGAGGGGCGGGAGTATTCGCCGGCGGAGTTTCTTCGGGTGACGCAGCCGTTCTATGCGCTGGGGGTGTCGAGGACCGAGGCGTTCGGGGCGATGGGGTGCCGGTTCTGGATTCGGCCGGTGGATGCGACGGGGGATCGGAAGGAAGTGTTCCAGGAGCGGCAGCGGGCGCTGTGGCGGAGGTTCTGGTTTCGGTGGTAGGGGACCCGGGTTAGCCGGGCAACTCGTTTAGAAACTCCGCCAGGGGCAGCACCTCGACCCCGTTGAGCAGTTGGCGCCGCTCACCCGTGTAGACCACGATCCGCCGCTTGACCCGGTCGCTACGTGCGGCCAGCGAGGCCAGCCCCCGCAGCATGCTCCGCGCCACGCGATGCCCCGCCCTGACCTCGATTCCCCAGAGATCGCGTCCCACTTCCAGCACGAAGTCCACCTCGGCACCGGACCTGGTCCGGTAGTGGAAGAGCGCGGCCTCCGGCCACAGGGTTCGCAGGCGGCGGTGCAGTTCGCAGGCGACGAAATGCTCCAGCAGGATCCCGCGCTCGTCCGGTAGCGGTGCGTCGAGCGGTCTCCGGAGAAGGGCGTTGCGAACGCCGATGTCGAAGAGGAAGAGCCGGGGATGTCCGACCGCGCTCGAACGGCTGGAGCCGCTCCACGCCGGCACCCGGAACATGATCAGCGTGTCCTCCAGGACCTCGATGTAGCGGCGGGCCGTCTCGTAGCCTAGTCCGGCCTGCCGGCACAGTGCCTGCACGTTGAGGATGTGGCCCGAAGAGGCCGCCATCAGATCCAGGAGGCGTGAGAAGCCACCGAGGTTGCGCACGAGCGCCTCGGCCTGGATCTCCTCGCGGAGATAGGTGTCCGCGTAGCTGCGGAGGTCGGCGGCGCGCAGTTCGGCATCGGGTTCCGCATGGATTCCCGGGAGCGTGCCGTGCGCGAGGGCGCGGTCCAGGTCGAAGTCGTCCCCGAGTTCGCAAGCGAGCAGCGGATGCATCTGGTGGACGTGGATCCTCCCGGGCAGGAGGTTGGCCTGTCCCCGTCTCAGCTTGCGGGCACTCGACCCTGAGAGGAGGAATCGGAAGCGGTCCGGGTGCTCGTCCAGGACCACCTGCACCACGTCGAGAAGGGCCGGGACGCGCTGCACTTCGTCCAGGCACACCGTGCGGACGTGGGGCGGTGCGGCATGGAGTTCGCGCTCGAGGCGCTCCGGGTAGGCGACGAAATCGCGGAAGACCCGTGGGCTGGCGAGATTCAGGGTGAGATCGGGTGCCAGGGAGGCCAGAAGGGTGGACTTCCCGACCTGCCTCGGGCCGAGGACCAGGACGCTGCGCTCGTTGGAGCAGAGGGTTTCGGCGAGCGTTCTTGGGTACATGTGGGTAGAATAGCGGGAATTTTACCTGTGAACAAGACAGAAATGGTGTGATCGTAGGGCGACTTGGAAGAGTCTCGGTCGGATTGACAAAACAGGGATGATTAGATACGATTATCGCCCTATTGATATCTAACTCGTCCTAATTCTCTCTAAGAGGCTCGATGGATCCTGTAGCAAACCCGTTCGCACCAGGCGCGGGATCGCGGCCTCCGGCCCTGGCCGGCCGCGACGAGCTGCTCGAGGCGGCAAGCATTGCCCTGAGACGCATTCAGGCCGGACGCCACGCGAAGAGCATGATGCTTCTCGGCCTCCGGGGTGTGGGGAAGACCGTCCTCCTGGCCCGAATCGGAGAGCTCGCCGAATCCCTGGGGTACCTGACCGCCGTCATCGAGGCGCCGGAGGAACGCCACCTTGCGGGGCTCCTCGTCCCCAAGCTCCGCAGAATCCTCTATCGAATCAGCGGGCGAGAGAAGGCGCGGGTTCTGGGGAACCAGGCCCTTGGCGCGCTTCGCAATTTCGCCAGCGCATTCAAGGTCTCCCACACGGAGTTCGAAGTGGGCGTGACGCCCGAGCCCGGCCTGGCCGCGTCCGGAGACCTGGAGACCGACCTCACAGACCTCCTGATCGCGATTGGAGAAGCCGCGAGGGCCGCGGACCAGCCCGTGGCCATCCTGATCGATGAGGTACAGTACCTGGCCGACGTGGACTTGCGTGCGCTCATTGTCGCGCTGCACCGGATCGCCCAGAGGGCCCTGCCCATGCTCATGGTCGGAGCGGGCTTGCCCCAGCTCGCGGCGCTCTCGGGAGAGGCCAGGAGCTATTCGGAGCGCCTCTTCGATTTCCCCGGCGTCGGCCCGCTTGACGAGAACGCAACAGGGGGCGCCATTCGAGTTCCGATCGAGGATGCCGGGGCGGAAATCGACGACGACGCTCTCCTGGAGATCGCTGAACGAACCGAAGGCTATCCCTATTTTCTCCAGGAATGGGGGTCTCACTCGTGGAATGTCGCGCCCGGGTCACCCGTGACCCTGGAGGATGTCGTCTCCGCCAGCGGGAAGGCCACGGCCGCCCTGGACGCAAGCTTCTTCCGCGTCCGCTTCGACCGCCTCACACCGAGAGAGCAGGACTACCTGAGAGCGATGGCTGAACTTGGTCCCGGCCCGCACCGCTCGGGAGAAGTGGCCGCGAGGCTGGGAATCGCGGTCACCTCGGCCGGGCCGCTGCGGACCGGTCTGATCCGAAAGGGAATGATCTGGAGCCCTGCGCACGGGGAGACGGCATTCACCGTACCCATGTTCGACCGGTACATGTTCCGCGCGATGCCCGATTGGCCGCCTTCCGGTGGGTGACTCCATGGACCGGGATGGGAAGTCTGTCGGAGACGGAGATCACCGCGTGCACCCCGCCGTCGCGTCTGCCCGCGCCGTCCTCTTCGACTTCGACTTCACGCTGGCGGATTCTTCCGAGGGTGTCGTCGTCTGCATGAACCACGCGCTGGGCCGCCTGGGACACCCTCCGGCCCCGGCGGACGCCATCCGACGGACCATCGGGCTCGATCTCCCGACGGCGCTCGGGATTCTGGCGGGCGAGGAGTGGAGGTCGCGGGAGGACGAGTTCTTCGAGCATTTCGTGAGAAAGGCGGACGAGGTGATGGTCGACAGCACATCGTTTCTGCCGGGGGCGGTGCGGGTGCTGCGGACGCTGCGTGGTGGCGGCTACCGGGTCGGGGTGGTGACGACGAAGTATCGGCACCGGGTCGAGGATGTGCTGGAGCGGGACGGGCTGCGGGGGGTGGTGGACTTGGTGGTCGGGATTGATGATGTGCCGCGGCCGAAACCGGCGCCGGATGGGTTGCTGCGGGCGGCGGGGATGCTGGGGATTCCGGTGGGCGAATGTGTGTTCGTGGGCGATTCGGAGGTGGATGCGATGGCGGCGGAGGGGGCGGGGATGGGGTTTGTGGGGGTGGTGTCGGGGACTACGGGGGCGCAGGTGTTTGCGAGGTATCCGGTGAGGGCGGTGTTGGGTGGGGTGGGGGAGGTGGCCTCCGAAATGTAAGGTTGGATTTACATTATGTAATGTATGATTGCCATTTTCGTTGAGTGAGCTATTCGTGTGCCTCGCTGGCGCTGGCCTCGCGAAGCGCATCGGCCATGATTCCACAGGCGGCGCCGATGACGCCTATTCCGGCAAACATAGCGACCGTCGCGAGGATCTTCCCGCCTGCGGTAACCGGGTAGACATCGCCGTAGCCCACCGTCGTCAAAGTGATGACAGACCACCACAGTCCATCCAGGACCGAGGCGAAGACCTCGGGCTGAGCCCCGTGTTCGAGGTGGTACATCCCGAGTCCGACGGTCACGATGATCACGCCGGTCCCCGTGAACAGCGCCCCGGCCTCGTCCTTGGCGAATCCGAAGGCCTTCGCGAGCTTGGCCACCGCGTTGCCGCGTCCGGCGAGTTTTCCCGTCGCGCGAAGGAGGCGAAACAGCCGGAACGCCCGAAGCGCCTTCAGGTCGAATCCCGTGAACATCCACAACGGGAGGATGGCCAGGAAGTCCATGACGCCGATGGAAGCTGAATGCGTACTTCCTCCAGTTGTCGGATCGACGGATACGGACGCACCACTCGACCGTGAAAACGAGCCACGTGCACACTCCCGCCCAGAAGAAGAGCCTCGCGGCGTCGGCGAGCGCGGGTATGGTCTCGGTACCCTGAAGGAGAAGATCCACGCCGATGATGACGAGGATCAGGCGTTCGGTTCGTTCGGAGAATGGCGGATTCCGTCTCATCGGGAGGCTCCCTGCGATGCTGTGATGGGCGAGAAAACGAAAACCCTGACGTTACGTTAGGGTTGTGACGGAGGCGGCTATCGCTCCGTGGCGTCCGGCAACCGCAGAAGCGACCCCTCCAGCACAAGCGCCCCTTTCGCCACGGCCCGGTCCAGCACCTGCCGGAACCGCCCGACGATCTTGGGTCCGGCGCGTTTGTAGCCGAAGAGACGGGTTGCTTCAATGACCGCGTCGGCAGGCTCGATTCCGTAGCTGGCGCGGACCGCGTGCCGCAGGGCCGCGCCGATCTCTTCGGGCGCGATCCGTTGTGGATTGCGGAGTGAAGGCGGTATGTCGCCATCCCGGCGGCGCACCTGCACCTCGTCATGGGCAGGACGCCGGAGGAATCCATCGTCGTCGATGTGATACAACCCCTGATTCGCTCCGATGCGCGCCCCCAACCGCATCTGCGCGCGGATTCGGGAGCCGGAACGACCGACCCGCGCGGCTTCGCGGATCCGCAGGGTGACCTCCTCGAGGTGGACCGGGCTCTCTACCTTGACGACCTCGTCGATCCAGCCCGCCAACCGGTCGGGTGACACCTCGTGAAGCGGTTTCCAAAGCGGACCAATGGCGAGTCGGGCGACCTTGTACGGCCTGGTGGGCGGAGCGCTTTCGGCCTCGGGTTCCACCGCTCGTCTCAGGGGCCGGGCGGGCTGCGGCAACTCAGCCGGCGGCGGCGCGCTGGCCGTCGTGCGTGCCAGACGGACCGCTTCCTCGACCCTGTCGATCTCCCGCTCCGGATCGCGGAACCAGTCGGTGCTCCAGATGCGATGGATCTTCCAGCCCAACCGTTCCAGCACCTGTTGCCGCAGGCGGTCACGGTCCCTGGCGGAGCGCGCGCTGTGATAGCTCGCTCCGTCACACTCGACGCCCAGCAGATACCGCCCGGGGCTCGCGGGATCCACGATCGCCAGGTCGACGAAGAACCCGGCCGATCCGATCTGGTGCGCGACATCGTGTCCCCGCGTCCGCAACCTGTCGGCGACCGCCTCCTCGAACGGGGAATCCGCTTCGCGCCCGGTGGCCTCGGGGACATCGATCAATCCCTTCTCGGCATACTCCAGGAACGTCTTCAACGCCTCCACGCCCCTGGCCCGGGACCGCCTCAGGTCCAGGTCCGCGCCGACGAAGTTGGAGTACACGACGCACCGCCTGCGCGCCCGCGTGATCAGCACGTTCAGCCGGCGCTCGCCACCGTCCCTGTTCAAGGGCCCGAAGTTCATCGGCAGGTACGACCCATCGATCTTCCCGTAGCCGATGCTGATGAGGATCACGTCCCGTTCGTCCCCCTGCACGTTCTCCAGGTTCTTGACGAAGAAGGGCTCCTCCAGATGCCCCGCGAAGAATTCCTCACAGGACGGGTCGCGGCGGCGCAGGATGTCGACTTCGTCCTCGACGCGGCGCGCCTGAACGTTGCTGAAGGCCGCGACGCCGAGGGTCAGGCCGGGGGTGTTGCGGGCGTGTTGCATCACCGCGAGCGCCACCGTCTTCGCCTCTGCGGTGTTGATTCCCTTTCGCTGGTAGTCGGCCTCCGGGTCGTGTCGGAAGAGGAGCCCGGTCTCGGCCTTCCCGGCATCGGGGCTCGGAAAGACCACCAGCCGATTGTCGTAGAACTCGTGGTTCGACACGGTTATCAGCGACTCGTGGCGGCTGCGGTAGTGCCAGCGCAGCATCCGCTCCGGAGCGCCCTGGGCGCAGAACATGCCGAGGATGCTCTCCAGGTCCGCCGTCCGGCTCCCTTCGTCCTCCCCGTCGTCGCCCAGCCGATCGAAGAAGCTCGTCGGCGGCAGCTGCTTGCTGTCTCCCACGACAATCGCACGACGGCCCCGGATGATGGCGCCCAGGGCCTCGACGGGACGGACCTGGCTCGCCTCGTCGAACACCACCAGGTCGAAGTCGACCGAGCCCGGCGGAATGTACTTGGCGATTGAGAGCGGGCTCATCATGAAGACGGGCTTGATGCCCTGGATCGCGCGGCCCGCCTCCCGCATGAGCCGCCGGACGGCCAGGTGACGCCTCTTCTTCTGAAACTCCCGGCGGAGGACGCCAAGCTGGCCCCCTCCCTGATGGCGCGGCATCCGTTGCCAGTGCCTGTCGGCGATGATGCCGCGGTTCTGTTGGAACTGCGCCATGTCCAGCGCGCGGAACCGGTCGACGATTCCCGCGTGGGTGGCGCCGTCGAACTGCGCCAGCACCGACCGTTCCCGAAAGGCGACATCGAGCCAGGCGGCGTAGCAGGCGTGCTCGAAGAGGGCGGTGAGCCGGGTCGCCGCATCCTCGTGGGATGACGCGGCCTCGGACACTTCCGGGATCCCCGACTCCGCGGCCTGTTTTTCGAGCTGGTTGAAGCGGACGATGTCGTGTGCGGAGGGAATCCGGTCGCGTGCGGTTCGGAGCCATGCGTCCAAGGATCCGTAGGTGCGCTCCTCCAGTGCATCACCCGGTGCGAATCGGTCCGCCCTGAGCGCCATCGCATCGCCCAAGGACTGCAAAGCCTCCGCCAGCACGCCCATCGCGCCCTCGCATTCATCCGCGACACCCTCCAGCCGGGCGCGATCGGGCACCTCGTCGAGCAGGCTGTGAATCATGGGGTCGATCACCCCGGCCGCCTCGTCCGCGTGAAGGCTCACCAGCCAGGACGATGCCTCCGCGAAGGCGCCGTGAGCCTCCGCGCGGTCTCCCAGGACCAGTCCCGGGAACAAACGGGCGACAAGGTCCTGCGCTTCCTCGATATCCCGCCGCAGGCGACCCGCCTCCAGAATCGCGTCCACCAGGCCGATCTGCTCCCGGACGGTGTCGGGCGCCGTATCCCGGCAGAACCCCCACACCCTGCCACGGGCCTCGCGAAACGACCGGGACAGGAAGCGCCACCACTTGTCACCGTATGCCCGCAAGGCCTGGCGCACCTCCAGCACGTCCTGGTCCCATGCCTCGGGGATGAGGACCGCGTCGTGCCTGGCCCGGAGATCCGCGTAGGTGCGGGCGGTGCCTGCCACCTCCTCGATTCGCCCGGCGTCATCCCCCCAGCTCGCGTGCCGGTGATCAGCCCCGGCAAACGACGGCGCCGTCACGATCCGGCGCGCGGCACGGATCGTTCTCGCCAATTCCGCCGGCTCCATCTTCGCGAACGGCAATGCGTGCCGCAGCTCCCGCGACAACAGATCCGTCCTTCGGCCCAGCCGATTCAGCGCGGAGGAAACCTCACCCAGGATCTCCCCGACCGCATGCACATCGGTCGGTACGAAGTGCATCCGGCCACAGGGCCACCATACATGCTCGCGCGGGACTCCGATCGCCCCCACCAGCTCCTGGATTTCGCGGACAAGCTCGCGGCGGCGCGTGAAATCCTCTCCGCTCCACGCCACCGATCCCTCGATCGCGAGCCCCCTGCCCTCGACGACCAGACCCTCCGCTTCGAGCCTCGCCAGGCGGCCGACCAGCTCGTGCGGGGTCAGGTCACTCATCTCGACCGGGGAGTTGACCGCGCGGGCGTAGTCGTTGAGGCGAACGCGGCTCGCTTCGAGGAGGACCCGGTCCTCGATTCCACACGCAGCCCGCGGCCGGCCCAGCGCCAGCGTCCGCTTCAGCTCGTCGAGCACCGCGCGCTTGTTGGTCTTGTGGCTGTGCAGCTCGAGACACGCATCCCCGAGGTGGACCGCGTCCAGCCGGCGCTTCACGACCTCCAGGGCGGCCATCTTCTCGGCCACGAAGAGGACCTTCAGGTTACGGGCGAGCGCTTCGCCGATCAGGTTGGTGATCGTCTGTGACTTGCCGGTCCCCGGCGGTCCCTGGACGACCAGATTGCGGCCGTTCACCGCGTCCAGGACGGCGAGCGTCTGCGAACTGTCCGCGTCCAACACCGGGTGGAGGCCGGCGGCCGCCAGTTCGTCGCCGATGTGCCCGTCTTCGCCGAGGTCGGAGGGTCCGTCCGCGAAACCGTCGCCGCCGAAAAGCTGCCGGACCACCGGGTGGTCGGCCGGCCGGTTCGCTTCAGGCCAGCCCGCCGGGTCGAGGTCCTTGTAGATGAGCAGCTTGGAGAAGGAGAAGAAGTTGAGGTGGACCTCGTTGCGCTCGACCGACCACCGGTCCTGTTTCGCGACCGCCCGCTCGACCCGGTTGAGATAGTCTTCCACATCGAGGTCATCCTCGGGCGGCATCTCGGGCAGGCGGATGGCGAAGTCCTGCTTCAGCTTGGCTTCGAGCGACAGGTTCGCCTCGATCTCGTCCTTCGACCAGGTGAGCTTGAAGTTCTCGCGGACGTTGGACCGGGTGAGCCGCACGGGGATCAGGATCAGCGGGGCGCGCCGCTCGGTGGTGCTGTTGTCGGACTCGTACCAGCGGAGGATCCCGAGCGCGAGGTAGAGGATGTTGACGCCCTGTTCCTCGATCGAGAGGCGGGCCTGGCGGAAGGATTCGCGGAGGCGGAGGTTGAGCGCGGCGAGGGTCAGCGGGGTCTGGAGCTTGTTGTCGGTGTGACGGGCGGCGGTCTCGTCGGGGTCGGAGACGGGTTCGGAGAGGAGGGCGAGGAGTTCGGGGGGGATGTGGTGGAGGGGGTCGGTGGTGTCGTTGGTGTCCGGTTTCTCTTCCTCCGGGGCGGGGAGGAAGTACATGACGCGTTCGTTGTGGACGAGGAGGCGGAAGAGTTCACGGGAGAGTTCGTCGACGACCTGGACGCCGCGCCGTTTGGTGGGGCGGAAGTTGAGGAGGGGGTTGCGGAGCGAGAGGTCGAGGACGTCGCGGCGGGACCGCTCGAGTTCGTCGTGGATGTTGTCCGTTGGGGCCATGCGCGTTCAGAGGTTGGGGAAGCTGTTCGGATGCGATAGGATCTACCGCGCGACGGCCCATTCGATATGCCTTGCCGTTGCGGCGACCGCAATGGGCGTCCCCGGTGCCCTCGCCAGGGCGATAGGCGTTGCCCCGTCCAGTGCCGCCCGTATTGCGCAGCCCGAGCCAGAGCGGTGAAATATTGACACTGTTTCCGTGTTACACGATAATCGTGTCACTGTCGCGCTACATGAGAAAGACCACGGCCCATGAAGAACATCACCATCACCTTGCCGGAGGATCTCGCCCGGTGGTTGCGGGTCAGGGCCGCCGAAGACGACCGCAGCGTCTCCAGGTGGATCCGCGAGCTTTTGGACCGGAAACGCCACCGCGAGGACGGCTACGAGATCGCCATGAAGCGGTATCTGGCCAGAAAGCCGCGCGAGATCGACTGGCCCGGCGGGTGCCGACCCTCCCGGGAAGAACTGTATGACCGCTCTCGTCTTCGTTGACACGAACGTCTTCGTTTACCGTCACGACCGCAACGATCCGGCCAAACAGGCTCGTGCCGAGGAGTGGATCGCCCACCTTGCGCGCTCGCGCACCGGACGCCTGAGCTTCCAGGTCCTGCAGGAGCTCTATGTGACCCTGACCGGCAAGGCGAGGATCGGATTCGACCCGTTGGAAGCCCGTGAAATCGTGCGGGATCTCAGCGTTTGGCAGCCGGCGGCGATCGATCTCAAGATCCTGGAACGGGCCTGGCATATTCAGGACGGCCATTCCGTGTCGTGGTGGGATTCCGTCATCGTCGCGGCGGCCCAGTCGCTCGGCTGCTCGATTCTGTTGACCGAGGATCTGGGGCATGGGCATGCGTTCGGGGAGGTTCGCGTGGTCAACCCGTTCAGGTCGATAGGGACGCCCGGGGAGATTGTTGCTGCTGGTGGACGGTGAAATCCGACGACCGGAGCAAGCCTGCCGCGCAGCGCAACCCCGATGTTGTGGGGGAGGGTCCCCAATTGTCCAATCAGCCGCCCTGATAATCGACACATGGACGCTTCTCAAATGTACACATGGCCGCTACCTTCCAAACCATGTTCGACTCGCCGGCACTGTATCCGCGTCCTTTGGCCGCCGTCCTCGGAGAGGCGCTGGCGGACACGCCCGTAGTGTGCCTCACCGGCCCGCGCCAGAGCGGCAAGACCACGCTGGTGCGGGCGATGATGCCGGAGCGCCCGTACTTCAGCCTGGATCATCCACCATACCTCTCCGTCGCCAGGGAGGATCCGGCGGGTTTCATCGCGGCGCTTCCAAGGGAAGTCACCATTGACGAAATCCAGCGCGCGCCGGAGTTGCTTCCGGTCATCAAGCTGTCCGTCGATCAGGACCGGCGACCCGGACGCTTCGTCCTCACCGGCACCGCGAACCTGCTCCTGCTGCCCACCGTCACCGAATCGTTGGCGGGGCGCATGGAGATCGCGCGCCTCATGCCCCTCTCCGAGTCCGAAAAGGAACGCCGTCCCGGCCATTTCCTGGCCGATCTCCTGCGGGGAGACATTGCCCCGGAATTGCACGCGGGAACGCAGGCGCCGGACCCCGCCGACCTCGGCGGACGCCTGGTGTCCGGCGGTTATCCGGAGCCCCTCGGCCGCAGCCCGGCCCGTGCCCGCCAGTGGTACCGGCAGTACGTCCGGAGCATCGTGGACAGGGATGTCCTCGATGTCGGCAGGGTCCGGGATGCCGACGGCGTCGCGCGCCTGCTGCAGCTGCTGGCCGTGCGAAACGGCGAGCTGATGAACACCGCCGGCCTTTCCCGGGAGCTGGGTCTCCACAGAAGCACGATACGGGAGTACGTCGCGGTGCTCGAGAGACTGTTCCTTGTCCGCCGCCTGGCACCGTGGCACCGGAGCGTCGGAAAGCGGCTGGTCAGAACACCGAAGATGCACCTGGTCGACAGCGGGCTCGCAGCCACTCTGGCCGGGCTGAGCCCTGGAGACTGGATCACGAAGCGGGCGCGCATGGGCCACCTCCTGGAGTCGTTCATCGTGCACCAGTTCGTGACCCAGGCCGGGTGGACCGACCCCGATCTCCGGTTCCGGCACTTCCGCGACAAGGATGGCCGGGAGGTCGACCTCGTCATGACCCTCGGTGCAAGCACCTGGGGCATCGAGGTGAAGGCGACCAGCACGCCGGGACGGTCGCCGGGCCGCGGCATGATGCGCCTCGCGACGCTCTGCGGCGATGACTTCGAGGGGGGGATGGTCCTGTACAACGGGCGGGACATTCTGCAGCTGGAGGATGAGCGGATGCTGGCGGTGCCGCTGAGGGAGATCTGGAGGCGGTAGGGGAGTGGCAGCAACCCGGGTTTGGTCTGCCGACGATGCGGAGGACCGGAGGGAGGTAGAGCAGCAGGCACAGGGGAAGGAGCGGCGGCACCTCCATGGCATGTGTGAAGAGTAAGGCCCATCGAGCCATGGGAGCGGACACCGGAAGTCCAGTATCATCCATAGGTGTCCATAGAGTCCCGTAACAGCCGGTATTCCAACGTGTTAGGTAGGGTTTCTCCT
>JAPPNO010000126.1 GCA_028873845.1 Gemmatimonadota bacterium
CACGTCAACAAGCCAAGAATCGGTCGAAATCAGGACGCCTTGCAGGATCCGGGTTACAATATGTCAACTGTAGTTTTCGGTCGTTGCCTCTCCGACGCCAGCCCAACCAGGAGACGTCATGCGACACCCTCGACGCCAGGCACCCGCACCACCGGTCATCCTGTGCCTCATCGGCCTCGCGGCCCTCGCCCCTGCACTTCCCCTGTCCGCCCAGAGCGCCTCCACCGGGGGACTGCGCGGCCGCGTCCTGGACCAGGACGGCACCCCCGTCGAAGCCGCGCTGATCACCCTCGTCCACACCCGGACCGGCGCCGCGAGCACGGCCCTGAGCGTCGCCGACGACGCTACACGCTGCGGGGCCAGCGGCCCGGCGGCCCCTACACGGTGACCGTTACGCGGATCGGGTTCCGGGAGTTCACGCGCGAGGGGATCCCCCCCATCCACAACCCCAACGACCCGACCTCGCAGCGGTCCCGGTTCCTCAATTCATCGTGGGGGGTGGTTCAGGTGGCGAATCCGGTGGTCCAGTTGTTCCGCGTTCGCAGCGAGGACGATGACTCCGGACTGGATCCGCTCATCGCCCAATACATGGGCGCACTGCGGCGTGACCGGACCGGAAGGGTGTGGGCCGCCCGGCCGTTTGCGCCGGAAGTGCCGACGTCCCAATGGCATGCACAGCTGGGGGCGATGGTCTCGCTGAGGCGCTGAGGGGGGGCTCGCTCCGGCACAGGTGGTTTCCGAAGGCCTGTACGACGATCGGGTCACCCTGAAACGGGGTTGCGGCCGGCAATCCGGGCGGGACCGGCGGCGTTCCTGCCCGTCGAAATCGATTGACAGGTCCGCGGTGCCACCCTAGCCTGTTGCAACGTTTTGAATGGCTATCCCGTAACACGGACAACGACCGATGCACCGGCCACGATCTCTGTTTCAGACAAATGTCCGCGCTGTTTACCGTGTATCTGACGACATCCCGGAGGTGGCGCAAAGGCCTTCCGTGGCGCCCTGGTCGTCGCGGCCGCGGGGTTCCTGTCGACTTGTGGAGACGGCACCGAGCCCGGCCCTCCCATCGATGAGAACCGGCCCCCGGTCGCGAACGGGACGATTCCGGCGCAGGTCCTTACCGTCGGCGAGTCCGTCACGGTGGGGCTTTCCGGCTACTTCAGCGACCCTGACGGCGACGACCTTTCCTACAGCGCCGAATCCTCCAATTCGGCCGTGGCCGCCGCCGCGATTTCACAGAACAGCGCGGTTGTGACCGGAGTCTCTCCAGGCGACGCGACGATGACGGTAACCGCCTTCGATGGAGACGGCCTTTCGGCGCAGCAGAGCTTTCCCGTTCATGTGCGCAACCGCGCACCCATACCCACGGGCAGCATCGACGACGTGGAGTTGCTCGCCGGGGAGTCGATCGAGATCAACGCTGCCGGGTACTTCGACGACCCCGACGGCGACCAGCTGACCTTTTCCGCCGAGACCTCGGACGAAGACATCGCGACCGTGACCGTCTCCGGTGCAACCATCACCGTCGTCGGCACGGGGGACGGCATCGCGGAGGTGACGGTTACCGCCACCGATGCGGGCGGTCTCTCGGCGCACCAGAACTTCGCCGCCGATGTTGTGCCCGCCGGTGACCCGACGGTGGGGTTCAAGATCGACTCCGGCACGGCCGCCGAAGGCGGCACGGTCATGCTGCAACTCGTCATTCGCCCGTCGCCCGAGTCGGCGATCCGGGTAACCTACGGTTTCGGCCCCGACGGGGATCCGGGAACAGCAGACGCCGATCAGGCGGACTACGGCGCGGACGACGGGGCCGTGTGGGTCCAGGCCGGCGACCGAATCGCGAACCTGGAGATACCCGTGCTCGACGACGACGACATCGAGCCGACACGCGAAGTCTTCACGGTCGTGCTGGATGTGCCGGCCGAAGGTGCCGGATACACTCTCAGGGGGGTGACTACGGGGGTCGCAACGATTGAAGAGGGGATCTGCGACCGCACCTCCAGGGTCCGCGACGAACTGGTCGCCCTCGCGGGCGTGGATCAATGCCACCAGGTGGACGGCTCTCACCTGGCGACGATCGACATCCTTGATCTGCGCGGTCCGGAGCCGGGAAGTGCGGCCGTTGCGGCAGCTCGGCGGAAGTCGAACCGCCGGCCCTGCGGAGTACCGGAGGAGCCTGCCCTGCGTGGAGGACGGACGCCGAGCCTCCCGGTACCTTCCGGGTGCGGCGCGGCCACCCGTCCTCCCGCCGCCCCCTCCTTTCCGCCGGCGAGGCAGCTGGCAGGCGCCGCAGACGCCATCTCCGAGCTGCGCGCGGGGGACTTCGCCGAGCTGACCCGGCTCAGGCAGTTGTGGCTTTTCAACAACGAGTTGACGGAGTTGCCGGCCGGGGTATTCTCCGGCCTCTCACAGCTGGTTCAGATCAACCTGGCCTTCAATCGGCTCCAGGAGTTGCCCGCAGGTCTCCTGTCGGGCCTTCCCCGGCTCGAAGACGTTTCCATACAGGAGAACGAGCTCACCCGGCTGCCTCCGGACCTGCTGGAGGGGCTTGCGCGGCTGCAAGGCGTGTGGATGTACGGGAACGAACTGACCGAGTTGCCTGCCGGACTGTTCTCGGATGCAGTCAACCTGGAAGAGGTGAATCTCTGGGGAAACCGTCTGCGGACGTTGCCGCCGGACATTTTTTCGGGACTGCCTTACCTCAGTAGCGTCAATCTCTTCGACAACCGTCTGGAGGAGCTCGATGTTGGTGTCTTCTCCGGCCTGACCGACCTCGCAAGCCTGAACCTGAGCAACAACCGGCTGTCCCAGTTGCCGACCGGGATCTTTGCGGATCTCGAAAACCTGGAGGGCCTGTGGATAGCAAAGAACCGGCTCGAGATTCTGCAAAACGGGTTGTTCGACGAAACGCCGTACCTGAGGGTGCTGGTCGCGGACAGCAACCGGATCGCCGAAATCGAAGACGGTACGTTCTCCAACCTGCACGAAATGCAGGAGGTTCGGCTCGAGGACAACCGCCTCTCCCAACTCCGCAGCGGGATGTTCACGGGACTGGATGGCCTGGTGTGGCCGGGCCTTGCCGGGAACCGGATCGACGACCTGCGGCCCGGTGTTTTCTCCGACCTGGGGCGGGTGGTGTTCCTGAACGTGAACTACAACCCGCTGACCGAGTTGAAGAGTGACGCCCTTGTGGGACTCGACGACCTCGAGGTGCTCTGGGTCGGCTCCGGAGGGTTGAGTCAGATCCATCCCGGCGCGTTCAACGGCGTTTCCGGATTGATCCAGCTGGCCGTTGCGGAGACCCCGCTTTCGGCCCTGCCGAACGGCACATTCGCCGGTTTGCCCAACCTGGAGGAACTATTTGTCTACAGCACCAAGGTTTCGGAGTTGGGAGACGAGGTCTTCGCGGGAATGCCACGCCTGCGAAATCTGTACCTCTGGGGCAACCGCCTGACCGAACTGCCACCATCGGCGTTTTCGCAGCTCACGGACCTGGAGACTCTGGACATGTCGGGGAATCAGCTGGCGACGCTGCCTCCGGGTGTCTTCTCCAACCTCTCGCGGTTGAAGAGCCTCGCCGTGCAGCGGAACAGTCTCGCCGAGCTTCCGGATGAGATCTTCACCGGGTTGTCGGAACTGAACTCCCTCAACCTGGGAGACAACCCCGGGGCACCCTTTGTCCTTGATGTCCAGCTGGAGAGGACGGATACGGCAGATCTGGCAGCCCCCGGACCCGCGCAGGTGGTTCTGTTCCTGTCCGAGGGGGCGCCCTTCTCCATGAGGATCCCGCTGTCGGTGGACGGGGGCACTCTCTCCACGAGCACGGCGGTGATCCAAAGTGGCACGACAAGCAGTCCGGAGTTCACCGTGACGATGAGTTCGGGCAGCCAGAGCGGCACTCAGGTCGTTCTGGGGCCCGCCCCCCGGGTCCCCGATGCGATTCTCGGTGTGCAACTGTTGGCGGCCGACACGCTGGTCCTATTCACGGCTCCGGGCGATGTCTCGGGTGCGGGGCCGGTCGGCATGGCAGCCCGAATGGAGGACCAGGCACCCGAGGGCAGAGGGACGGCTCCGCTGACGTTGGTGACAGGGGTCCTCGGATCGGCCGGGTGGCGCCTCAGACCGCGCTCGAAGGGCAGAGATGCGAAATCGCGCACTGGTTGCAGCGCGGACGGCGGGCGTTGCACACCTTCCGGCCGTGAAAGATCAGCAGGTGCGCGAGCATCGTCCAGACACGCCGCGGGAAGAGGGCCATAAGGTCTTTTTCGATCTTCTCGGGGGTCGTCTCCGCGGTGAAGCGCATCCGCCGTGACAGACGCTTGACATGGGTGTCCACGACCACCCCTTCGTCGATTCCGAAGGCGTTGCCGAGAATGACATTGGCCGTCTTGCGCCCGATTCCGGGCAGGGCCGACAGTTCCTTCATGTTCCGCGGCAGCTCCCCGCCGTGTTCCTCGATGAGCGCGTTGGCCATGCCGATCAGGTTGCGGGTCTTGTTGCGGAAGAAACCTGTCGAGCGGATCACCTCTTCCAGCTGGTCGGGGAGGGCCGCGGCCAGCGACTCCGGGTCCGGATAGCGACGGAACAGTTCGGGCGTGACCATGTTCACGCGGGCGTCGGTGCACTGCGCGGAGAGGATGGTCGCGACCGCCAGCTCGTAGGGTGACGCGTGGCTGAGCGCGCACCTTGCATCCGGGTATTCGGCGAGCAGGATTTCGTAGATGTCCCCGGCGCGGGCAGTCCGTTTCTTCTTCGATTCGCGCGGGGTCATGAAGAGGTCACGAGAATCGCAGTGGGATGACGGATGGCACTCCGGGCATCACAGATGGCATCCAGGGCATGGCGGAGTATATCCAGGGCATGGCGGATTGGTTCATCGGTGTCATGACAGGAGGTCACAGGACCGCGAACGGAAGCGTCGTCGCCCGGGGGTCCGCATCGTTCGGCGGGGACTGGCTCGAGATCGCGGGAGGGGCCGAAGGAGCAACCGGCTCGAGCCGCTTCCGCACCACCCGGCCGAGCAGGAGCGACGCGAGCTTGAAGACTTCCGCCGGCGTGCGGATCCCCAGGAGGCCGTCGAGTTCGGCACCGGGGAGCGAAGTGGTGAAGTCTCCGCCTCCCTCCCGCGCGGGCCCTGTCGCCCACCCGGGCAAGGCGGTGAGGGGCTGGGGGGGGACGGTCACGACCACGCATCCCGGACGGTCCCTTCGCATCCCGGCCACCATGGCCAGGTGCAGCACCCCGTCCTCGCCGCCGTGCCAGAAGAATCCGTCCACCGACTCGGGCGGCTCGTCCGGGGACTCCATCCAGACCAGGTGCTGGGGAAGCTGGACGTACCCGGCACGCCCCTGGAGGCCTCCCGCCCAACCGGCCTCGTCTTCGACCGCCAACTCGTCTTCCCCGCGCCCCGCCCCCGCCCCACCCGCGAGCAACCCACGCACCGTTTTTCGTTGCGCGAGCACGACCCCCCCGTCGCAGCGCCAGAAGTGGTAGGCATGGAACAGGATCCCCGCGTGGTCATGCGCCGACTCGGCCCCGGCGTCCTCGTCACGCAACTCCGCAAGCGCACCCTGCACCGCCCCCAGCATCACGTAGGCGGCCGGGTTGCCCGCGTCCACCCCGCGTTCCTCCGCCTCGCGCGTGATCGCGGTGAAGGACCGGTCCGGAAACTCCGGGTCCGGGAGCAGCAGCTCGTAGGGGGTGAACCGGGCGTAGGCGTCGTGGACGGCCACTCAGTCGCCGCTGCCCGCACGCGCCGCCTGGATCCTGCGCACCATCCACCCGTTGAGCGCGAAGAGCGCCAGCAGCACGACCGCCCACTGGATCAGCACCGAGCCGACGTTGTAGGTCGACATCAGCGTCCACGTCTCGGCCGACCAGAAGTCCTCGCCGCCCGCGGCGCGCAGCCACCAGATCATCAGCACCACAGCCTCGATCACCACCAGCCGGATCGCCCAGTCCCACCACTTCCCGATCCGCACATCCGAATCGGGCGTGTTGATGAAGGTCTCGCGCCACTTGGTCACCCCGTACTTGAGCACGGCGAAGGCGAAGAAGAAGCCCGACAGCATGAGGCCGACGCCCCACACCCAGTCCTGGTTCTGGAAGATCCCGATCCGCATCGCCGACGGGACGCCCAGCAGGAAGCCCGCCGTGCCCACGATCGTGATGGCGCGCTTTCGGGTCAGCCCCAGGTCGATCAGGATCCGAGACGACAGCTCGATCATGGCCACCAGGCTCGACCACGCGGCGAAGACGAGCGCCAGGAAGAAGAGGCCCATGAAGAACTGTCCGGCCGGGATCTGCGAGAAGAGCTGCGGGACCCAGATGAAGGTGAGACCCTCGTTCCCCGCGCCCACGATCTCGTCCGCCGCCTCGGGCATGACCGAGAAGATCGTGCACATCACCATGATGCCCGCCAGCAGCGACATCGAGTTGTTTCCGAAGCCGATCACGAAGCCGTTGAGCGCCGTGTCCTCGCGCGCCCGCATGTAGACCGCGTAGGAGAGGACCAGTCCCCATCCGGCGCCGGTGTCCCACGCGTTCTGGGTCAGCGCCTCCAGCCAGATCCTGACGTCGGTGAGTTGGCTGAAGTCGGGGGTGAAGAGGAAGGCCAGCCCGTCCGACGCCCCCGGCATGGTCAGTGCCTTGACCGCCAGGACGATCACCAGGATCACCAGCGAGGGGATCAGGAAGCGGGCCGCGGTCTCGATGCCGCGCACCCCCTTGGCCACGACGAAGATTCCCAGCCCGATCGCGATCGCGTGGAAGAGCACCGCCTGCGGGGTGGAGTTGAAGGCCCCCCAGAACTCGCCCGGCATCGCCGTCGGGATCTCGCCGCTCACCGTCGCCACGAAGAAGCGGATCGTCCACCCCATCACCACCGTGTAGTAGAAGAGGATCGCGGTCGCGACCCACGCCACCCACGCTCCCATCCACGCGAACTTCGGCCCGATCGTCTTGATGAACGACCCGACGGTGCCGCGGCGGGTCGCCTTCCCCATGCCGAATTCGAGGATCAGCAGCGGGACCGACCACAGCAGCAGGAAGACCACCCACGCCACCAGGAAGCTGCCGCCCCCGTTGGAGGCCGCGATGCGGGGGAAGCGCCAGATGTTTCCGGTACCGATCGCCATGCCGAGCATGGCCAGGAGCATTCCCCAGCGGGTGGTGAAGACTGCGGATCGGGTGGACACGGTGAGCGGCTCCTGGGTGGGGGGGACGGGGTCTCGCAAGCAACTGTACGGCTCTCGCCGATTCTTGGCCAGAGGACCGACACCAGAGGACCGAACGCGCGCATCAGCACGCTCTCCTACGCGGTTCTACCGCCCCCATAACTCGCTCAACGGCACCGCCAGCATCCTCCTTCCGGCCAGCGGCAGAATGTCACGGCCACTGTAGAACAGGAAACCCCCTTCGAAATCGTCTCCGCACAGAGCCGCCAGTCGAGCCATTCCACGCCCCGTCGAGCGCCCCGGTGTGCTGGTCGCCTTCACCTCGAACCCCCAGGTGCGAGCACCGAGCGTCATGACCACGTCAACCTCCTGTCCATCCTTGTCACGGAAATGCCAGAACCGGAGGTCCGGGTCGGTCCAGTCGGCCATTGTCACCAGCTGATGGGTCACGAACGACTCGAGCAGGTGTCCCATGCGATCCCGCTTGCCGATCCAGTCATCGGAAACAAGACCCGCCAGAGTCGCGGCGAGCCCGCTGTCGACCACCTGCATCTTCGGCGTCCGTACCAGCCGCTTTCCGACGTTCCTGTGCCAGGGCAGTAGTCGTCGCACCAGGAAAAGCCTCTCAAGAACGGCGATGTACTCGCGGACCGTCTTTCGGTGGAGGCCCAGTTCGCGCGAAAGCCCGGCCGTATTGAGGAGTTCGCCATTGCGGACCGCGAGCAGTCTCAGGAGGTGTGCGGCGCCTTCCGCATCCCGCACGCGTCCCACGTCTAGGACATCTCGGTCCACGATGCTCCGGACATACTGCCGATGCCACTGGCGGGCGCGAGCAGGGCTTCGGGTCAGGGGCTCCGGGTATCCACCCGAGACCAGCCGTCGCGCAAGAGCCGCCGGGTCCGGCGCACGACCTGCGGGCCGCAACGCAGGCCTGATCCCGCCCGCCAGCAGGTCGCCAAGGAAGAACCCGGGCCGACGCTCCTTCTCGCACTCGGCGAGGGGCATGAGGCGAGCCACCTCCATTCGGCCCGCCAGCGATTCGGTGACCGCGGGCAACAGGAGCAGATTCGCCGAACCGGTCAGCACAAAGCGTCCAGGTCGCCGGTCCCGGTCAACCGACAGCTTGATGGCCGGAAGCAGTTCGGGCGCGCGCTGAACCTCATCGATGGTGACCTCCGCGGGAAGCGCCGCGACGAATCCGGCGGGATCGGCCCTGGCCGCTGAGAGGTAGGGGGCGTGGTCGAGGCTGTAGAACGGGCGCTCCGGCATCATGGCGCGCACCAACGTCGTCTTCCCACTCTGACGCGGACCGGTCAGGCACACGACGGGCGTGTCGGCCAAGGCGTTCCGAAGGACGGTGACCAAGGGGCGCGGGTAAAGCGATGGAGAGTCGAACATGGCCCTGAATGTAGCGGCCATATGGGTATTGGGAAAGCGTCCATCTGGGCATTGGCAGAGCGTCTATGTGGGCATTGGCGATTCGCAGGGCAACCGAGCCAGCCACATCCATGAACGGCAGCAGACCGCCGGGGCCGAACGCGGCCGACATCGGAAGGGACCGCGGCCGGAAATGTGCCGACAACGCCCATGGACAAGTGGGCGATGCCCGCATAGCCGGTTCCGACCCAGACGTCCAGGTAGGAGAAGTCGTCACTGTCGCGGGAGGTCGCGTACCAGAGCCGGTCCGCACCGTCGAAGGCCAGGGTCTTAGGACCGACGAACGCGCGCTTGGGCTGCGCCCGATACTCTTCCTCGTACGACCTCAGCAGGTCCGGAGGCAGAGGCCCGGAAAACCTCATTCCTTCCATTTAGGCAGCTACATCCCGGTCGTTGGGGAACTCCGGGTTCCGGGGCGCACGCTGCCACCACCACGATCGTGGCGACGAAGGCGACAACCAAGCGAGAAGGGGAAGCCCGGAACAGGTTGCGAATGCGGTCCATTTCGATCCCCTCTCGGAACGGGAAAGTAGTAGTTGGCGGGTACCCTGGCCCCGCGCAGCGCCTTCAGCCGCCCCGGTCGATTTCCACGCTCCGAACCGAGGGCAGGATGCCCGTACATTCCTCACCGCCCTCAAGACGCACGAGTGGATGGAGCGTCACCCGGTTAGCCCGGTCGCGGATGTGCAAGATCCTCTTGCCATCCCGCACCTCTTCTTCATGGTCCCAGTGGAACACCAGTGCGCTGTCAGCGTGGACCCCAGCGAACTGCCGATACGACTGCACCCGCGGGTTGCGCAGCAAAGCGTGACATCCCGATTCCGAATCCATCAATGCTCCCGGGAATCGGCCAAAGGGATCGCGTGCGATGAGCACCAGGTTGCCCCGTCCGTCGTCGGACAACAGATCCAGCCGACCGCTGGCGCCCGTGACAGGATCTTCGAGAATCGCGGGCGGGGCCTCGAGCCGGCCGGTCGTTCCGCTTCGGGCGTACACGAGGATCGCGCCGGGGTCCCCGGGGTGATTGGGCGCAACGAACGCCGCATCGTCGGTGCAGCTCAAGCGCGTGTCAGACAAGACTCGGAGGGCGGCAACGGCCTGCTCCGGCGACCCTGCCTGGAGAACGCCCCGGTCCACCCGTGGTGCGGCCATTCTCTCGTCCCGACCTTCTTCTCCGCGCCTGATCAGACCGTGGGGCGCGGGGACGGCAGGCTCGGCTCCGAAGACACAAAGGTCCATCCAGAGCGATGCTCCGTCGGGTCGCCAGTCGCTGACCACGGCCCCCATCGCATTGACGAGAATCGCCTTCGGGTACCGCCACAGGTAGAGACTCCCCCCAGGAGCAAGCGCAACACCACCGAAGCCCTTGAGTTCCCCCGGACCCTCGCCCAGCGGAATCCGGATTGTCCGCAGCCACTCCCCGCTTTCGAGCGAGAACGCCATGATGCCGTCGGGCTCCTCCAGGTCGTGGACGTAAAGCACTCGGCGGGCATGGTCGATCGCATATTCATATGGATCAATGGCGCGCCAGGGATCTTCGATTACCGTTCGCGCCCGATCGTAATCGATCCTGAACGTCTCTTGCGCGAATGCCGGAATTGCAACTAGTGCCCCGACACCCGCTAGAGTTAGACTGAGCACCACCGGCGAGAACCTAGGAGACACAATCAAGGCTCTGGCTCAACGAGTCGCGCCCGGTTCCCTTCCAACCGGTCGCCGACCAACAAGGGGAACGGGGACATTCGTCTGTGGTCCTCCATCCGGTTTCGACGCTTGCGGGCCAGCTACCGAAGTCAGCATCCCGGGACAGGAGGGGCCGCTCAGGTGACGAAGTGGATTGAGCGACACCTTGCGCGCTTCGGCATAGAGCGTGACCACTCTCTTGCCATCCTCCGTCCGCTTCTCGTAGTCTCGATGAAACACCAGGGCGCTGTCCCTGTAGACGCCGAGGAACTCTCGATCCGATTGCACCTCTCTGTTGCGCAGGACAGCATAACACCCTGTCCGCGGATCGATAATCGACCCTGGAACCACGCCGTCGCCGCTGGCGACAACCAGATTGCCCGGCGTGTCCAGAGACGGTTTCATGTTCCTGTTCCAAGCCCGGGCATCCGCGTATTCGGTCGGCACCGCCAGGACCTTCTCCACGCCCCGTGTCGAGTAGACCAGAATCGAGTCCGGGCCTGTGTACGAATAGCGCCGGATTCCTCCCGACTCGACGACCCTCCGACTGGGCAACACCAGAAAGGCGAGATCATCCGTACACGCCAGACGCGCACCCCTCCACCTCCCAATCTCGATCAGATCCTCGCTATTGCCTTGGCGTCGCACCCAGAAATCTCCCACGGGGCGACGGGCCCCGACAATCTCGCCTTCGCCTTCCGCACTCCGCCGCTTCAGCCCACCTTGCACCGCAATCGTTGGGCGGCCGCCGAATTCGCAAAGTGTGGGGGGCCGTGACCCCCATGCCGACCAGGAGCCGACGAAGCCGCCCGCCGAGTCCAGTTGAATTACGCGTGTGTGACTCAGAACGTACAGCCCTCCCTCCGACGCCAACGCGAACCGCGATATCTCCCCCTCCCCAGGGCCTTCGCCGGGCGGGATCCGATACGTTCGCAGCCACTTGCCCGTCTCGAGCGAGAACACCATGATGCCGTTCGGCTCCGCGAGATCGCGGACGTAGAGAGCACCATGGCCATGGTCAATCGCAATCGGCGAGAGGTGTATCGCCCGCAACTCGTCGTTGATGACGGCCCGACCTTCGGCGAAATCGATCTCAACCACCTGTTGGCCGCCAGCCGCCGCAGGCGTGAGAGCCGTTGCAAGCATCGCAATCCGGAGATTCAGCCAGTCCAACTCCGTAGTCTTTGAGAACATCACCTTCACTCCTTACTCTAAGTCAACCTCTACGCCGCATCCGCCATACTCGCAACTGACAATCGCTATACTACTAATCACCGCACCATCGTCGTCATACACGGTTTCGAAATCGGTAAACGTGTTCGTCAGCCTGCATGCCACGACCAGAATATCGCAGTCGCAATCCTCATATTCGGCAGCATACGCCTCGGGATCCAGGTCGCGCAATGACCTATATTGTTCGCAGGCTGCTGAAGCAACTCCCGTCGTGCATCGGAATGTGGATTTCCGTAGCAGCTGTGCCAGGCCGATCGCCGCTTGGTGACAGGGACGAGACGGGAGCGGGCGCGAGGTATGGCGGTTCCCAAAGCTGGACGGGAGAGTCGCCGCGAATACCTCGTGCGCCACCACGTTCGACACGATTTGAGTGCTGCAGGACCCTGCTGGAAAAGTCGCGCAGCTGGGTGCGTTCTCTCCCCGACGCCTTCCGCAGGGCGTTGTCGGGCTCGCTCGCAACCCAGCGGGCAGGGCTATCCAGCAACACCGCTGCTTGATCGCCGAGGGCCGGGTCGGTCGTCGTCGCTGGCACTGAGGCTGGCGTTGGCACTTGTGCAAGGCCCGCGATAAAGAGGATCATTGCGTTCGTCCAAATCGGTGCTGTCTGCATGTTCATCTCAACCTCTTCGTCTTGCTGGACGTGGGACAGGGAAGCGTCGGATAGTGACTAGCTGCTAGCCAATACTCAGTCGTACATTTCGAACCATTCCCAGTTCCACTCTGCACCACATCGAGGGCCGTAGTCACACATCCTGACTCCGACGAGCTCGAATCCGGGAAGGACGCCAAAGATGGGCGGGATGGGGACGGAAACGCTAGCCAATGAGATATAGACTTCGGATCGAAGCTCGCATGTCCTGCTCACGTTGTTCCCGTCTTCATCTTCGTATTGCCGATTCGCGGTGGGATCGCAGCCTCCTTCGTCCGCAACAATGCACTCATCAATCAACGGGACCCCCAGGTCGTTCTGACTCGCAGTGTTCCCCGGGGTTGCTCGGGCGGGACGCGCGGGTGTTGCCGGTGCGGCGGTGACAGTGAAACCGACGGGAACCGGCAGATGGAAACTCGATGATGCGCCCGCTGTCTGAGACGGCGGGTGGCCGACAGCAGTCGGCAACAGTCCAACGGCCGACTGCCGAAGAATGGCGTCCCTCTCCACCAGCGGAGTACTGCCCGCCTGAACCGCTGCCGGCGCTGTCACGACAGTCACCAGAGCCGCCGCCAGCGCGCACGATATGACCCTCTTGGCAGCGTCGAACTTGGAGCGGGGGAAGGCGGGCGCAGCGGTGGAGAGGAAGGTGGCCGGGAAAACCCGGAACAGGTTGAGAATGCGGTCCATTTTCGATCCCCTTTCGGAACGGGAGAGTAGCACTCGAAGACCGTCCGGTCCACCGATCGATTCGGTGAGGCTCGTCCCGAACGCCCTTCTATACACAGACCAGTTCCCAACCCGGAAGTGTGCAATTGTGTCCGGTGGCCACCTGATTCCCGGACCGGGGCGGCTCGCGCGCCGGCCATCGTGAGAAACCGAAGCGCTACCCCAGCCGCTCCCGAATCCACCCCACCACATGATCCAGCCCCACGCGTTCCTGCGCCAGCGTGTCCCGGTCGCGAATCGTCACCGTCCGGTCCTCCGAGGTCTGCCTGTCGATCGTGACGCACCACGGCGTCCCCGCCTCGTCCTGCCTGCGGTAGCGTCGCCCGATCGACCCCGCCTGGTCGTAGGAGGCGGGCACCCTGGCACCGCGCAACTCCTTCAGCAACTCCCGGGCGATCTCCGGCTGCCCGAACTTCTTCATCAGCGGAAAGACCGCGGCCTTGATCGGCGCCAGCCTCGGATCGAGCCCCAGCACCACCCGCGGCTGCCCCTCCACCTCCTCTTCGCGGTAACCGTCCACCAGCGCCACCAGCGCGGCCCGGCCCACCCCCATCGCCGTCTCCACCACGTACGGCACGTAGCGCTCCCCCGAACCCGGATCGATGTACAGCAGACGCTTCCCCGAGTACTCCTGGTGGCGCGACAGGTCGAAGTCGGTGCGGTTGTGGACCCCCTCCAGCTCCTGCCACCCGAAGGGGAACTCGTATTCGAGGTCCACGGCGGTCTTGGCGTAGTGCGCCAGCTCGTTCGGGCCATGCGCGTGCTGCCGCAGCTTCTCGGGACGGATCCCGATCCAGTGGTGCCACTCGAGCCGCTGCTCGAGCCAGTAGTCGAACCACTCGTCGTCGCTGCCGGGCTTGACGAAGAACTGCATTTCGGCCTGTTCGAATTCGCGGGTGCGGAAGATGAAGTTGCCCGGCGTGATCTCGTTGCGGAACGCCTTGCCGAGCTGCGCGATCCCGAAGGGCACGCGCTGCCGCGAGGTTTGCTGCACGTTGAGGAAGTTGACGTACGAACCCTGGGCCGTCTCGGGCCTCAGGTACACGACCGAGGCGTCCTCCTCGACCGGCCCCATGAAGGTCTTGAACATGAGGTTGAAGAGGCGCGGTTCGCCGAGATCACAGTCCGCGTGCTTCCCGGGTGCCACCGAGGGCTTCCGGGCGCAGCCCGCCTCCTCCAGGTGGTCGGCGCGCCAGCGCTTCTTGCAGGTCTTGCACTCGAGCAACGGGTCGGTGAACCCGGAGACGTGCCCCGACGCCTCCCAGACGCGGGGGTGCATGAGGATCCCGGCGTCGAGGCCCTCGATGTCATCGCGGGCGTGCACCATGGAGGACCACCACGCGTCCGCCACGTTCCGGCGCAGCTCCACGCCGAGCGGCCCGTAGTCCCAGACCGACGCGGCCCCTCCGTAGATCTCCGACGACTGAAAGACGAATCCCCGCCGCTTGCACAGCGAGACGATCTTCTCCATGCGGTCCGGCACGGTGTTTCCCCGATCGTGTGGTTGGTGTGGACCCCGCAGAGGCCCGCGGAGGACGCTGCCGGGGGCGTTCGAGCACCGTGGCGGCCGCCACGGGTGTCTAAAGTTACCGAAGTGGCGGTTCGTGGGAATCGCGCAGGAAGGCTTCCAGTTCCCGCTGGTCTCCGGATCGCGGATCCGAACGGGTCCCCCACATTCGCATCGGCCTCCTCCGCCCCCACCGCCTCCGCGCTCCAGCTCCACAGCCGCTCCTGCGCCCCCGTGTCACGGGCCGCGGACGAGGGATCGGCCCGGACCGTCTTGTGGAAGTAGGCGCCGTTCAGATCCTCATCACGCCTCCCGACGGCCAGTTCGGCGACCACGGGACCGGCCTTCTCCGCACCCGCGGTCCCGATTCGCGCCGCGATCCCGCCACCCGGAATCCGACCCATGTAGTCGCGCAACAGCCCGGTGTCGTACACACCCGGGTGCAGCGCCACCGCCTGGACCCCGGTCCCCGCAACCCGGCGGGCCAGCCCGAGCGTGAAGAGCACGTTGGCCAGCTTGCTCTGCTGGTAGGCCTGCCGCCTCCGATAGCGGCGCCGTTCGAAGTTGGGGTCGCGAAAGTTGAACGGCGGCCCCGAGTGCGCGGCCGATGACACCGTGACCACGCGGCCCGGCACGGGCGCGGCCCGGAGCCGCGGAAGCAGCAGGTGGGTCAGGAGAAAGTGGCCGAGGTGGGTTACCGCGAGCCGCAGCTCGAAGCCGTCGTGGCTCGTGAGGCGCTTCCGCGGCAGACAGGCCGCGTTGTTGACCAGGGCACGGATGGGCGTCCCGGTCTCCGCGATGCGCTCCGCTGCCGCGCGGACGGAATCGAGCGAAGCCAGGTCCGCGGCGACCACACGGTGACTGCCGAGGTTGTGCGGCGAGTGCAACGATTCGAGGGCCGCCTCGCCGCGCGCCCGGTCGCGGCACACGAGGATCAGGTCGTAGCCACGGCCGGCCAGGTTCCGCGCCGTCGCCAGCCCCACGCCCCGGTTGCCTCCGGTGACAATGACCTTCGTCATCTCCTCGCCCGTTTCGTGCAGGTGCAGCGGTGGTCCCGGAGTGGACACTCCGCCTATGGTCGGGGCATATTTGGCATTGGCTCGGCAATTGGAGGTCCGGACGGTCAGACGTCCGGGTTCAACCGTACCCACGAGGAATGAAATGAAGCTGAACTTTTCGGACAAGGCCCGCGACATGGTCACCTCCTTCATGGACATGGAGGAGGACGGGGTGCAGGCCCTCAGGATCGCGGTCGAGGGGAGTCCCTTCGCCCCCAACTACGAACTCACCCTGGTGGACTCCGGCAGCCGCGGCGAGTCCGATCTGGAGGTGGACGCGGGATCCTTCACCGTGCTCGTGGACGAGGCGAGCGCGGAGCGGCTGGACGGTGCCACGGTGGATTTCGTGGAGACCATCCAGGAGAGCGGCTTCCAGATCACCCCGGACCCGGATGCCGTGAAGGCGGCCATGGACGACGCGGGTCCCGCGGGCGAGCTGGCCGACCGGGTCACGCACGTGCTGGACACCGAGATCAACCCGGCGATCGCGGCGCACGGCGGCGTGATCAACCTGGTGGACGTGCAGGGGACGGAGATCTTCATCGAGATGGCGGGCGGCTGCCAAGGGTGCGCCATGTCGCGCATGACGCTGCGCCAGGGGGTCGAGCGCATGGTGTCGCAATCGGTTCCGGAGGTTACGGCCATCCACGACGTGACCGATCACGCGAGCGGGGACAACCCCTATTTCACCTGACCGGGTGCTCGTCGAGACAGGGACGGCGGGCGCGGGGCCGGGCGCGCAGCCGGGCTGAAGAGGAGTGCCACACCGCACCCTGATCCGCGGCGCGGCGGTGGTCCTTCCGGGCGAGACCGCGCGGACCCCGGTGCTGATCGAGGGCGGGCGGATCGCGGCGGTCGGCGCGGCGGCGCACACGCGCGCGGACGAGGTGGTCGATGCGGACGGCCTCCACCTCATGCCGGGCGTGATCGACGACCAGGTCCACTTCCGCGACCCCGGCCTCACCCACAAGGAGGACCTGCGCACCGGCAGCCGGGCGTGCGCCGCGGGCGGGGTGACCTCGTTTCTGGAGATGCCGAACACCGATCCCCAGACGGTGAGTGTCGAGGCGCTGGCGGAGAAGCTGGCGCTGGGGGCGCGGCGCGCCGTGGTCAACTACGGCTTCTACATCGGCGCCACCAGGGACAACGTGGCCGAGCTGCGGCGGGCGTCCCGGACCCCGGGCATCAAGATCTTCATCGGGTCGAGCACGGGAGACATGCTCGTCGACGACCAGGAGCGGCTCGAGGAGATCTTCGCCGAGACCACGCTCCCGATCACCGCGCACTGCGAGGACGAGGCCACCGTGCGCGCCAACCGGGCCGCGCTGCGCCCGCCGCTCACCGTCCACGACCACTCGCGCATCCGCGACCGCCGCGCGGCCGTGACCGCCACCCTGCGCGCGATCGACCTGGCCCGGCGCCACAACCACCGCTTCCACGTCCTGCACGTTTCGACCGCCGAGGAGGTCGACATCCTGGCGCGGCAACGCGACGGCCTCATCACGGCCGAGGCCTGCCCCCACCACCTCTTCCTCGACATCTCGGACTACGGCCGCCTGGGCACGCTCGCCCAGATGAACCCGTCCCTCAAGACGGCCGAGGACCGGGCGGCGCTCTGGCGCGGCCTGCACGAAGGCGCCATCCGGATCATCGCCACCGACCACGCACCCCACACCCTCGAGGAGAAGGCCGCCCCCTACCCCGCCTCGCCCTCCGGCGTCCCGGCGGTCGAAGTCGTGCTGCCGCTCATGCTCAACGAGGTCAACCGGGGGCGGTGTGCGCTCCAGGATCTGGCCAGGTGGATGTGCGACCGTCCCGCGCGGATCTGGGACATCGTGGGCAAGGGGCGGATCGAGGAGGGGTTCGACGCGGACCTCGTGCTGGTGGACATGGCGGCCGAGCGGGCGGTGCGCAACGCGGAGCAGCGGACGAAGTGCGGGTGGAGTCCGTGGGACGGGACGGTTCTCAGAGGATGGCCGGTGCGGACCTGGGTGGGGGGACGGACGGTCTTCGCGGGGGGGCGGGTGGAGCGGGAGGCGGTCGGGCGGGAGATCGTCTTCGATCACGCGCGGGGGGGATACCGGGCTACGCGGGAGGAGTGAGCGGCCGCCGCATCGTCCCCACCAGCGGATAGTGATCCGACCCGAAAGCGTCGTCGAGGCGGCGGTACTCGCAGTGCCAGCCGTGAGGGAGCCGGAACATCAGGTAGTCCGCGTCGCGGAGCCAGCCACCGACCTCCAGGAAGTGCGTCGGCCGGGGATCGGGGTGTTCCGGCAACGGGAACCTGTTCCTGGCCAGCGAGTAGGCAGCTTCACGGCGACCGCGCACCCATGTGTTGAGGTCGCCGCCCAGGACGAAGGCGTCTCCCTCGCAGCAGTCGGGGAAGACTCGCAGCAGCCCCGCCATCTGTCTCCCGCGCCCTCGTCCGAGAGTACGCCACGCACGAGTCCACGGAGCACGATTCTCCAGATGCACCGAGCAGACCGCGACCCGATGGCCGCCGACGGCCACCTCCGCCGCCACCGCCACCCTCCGCTGCCGCTCGAAGGGGAGTTCGATCGCGCAGCCCGAAGAGAGCGGCACGTTGGCGAGGATCGCGTTGCCGCGGTCTTCCGGAGGACCTCCGTCCGGTCCCCCGTTCCTCATCGAGGGGACGTAGATCAGGGACAGTGAGGCTTCCAGCGCGAACGACGCGATGTCGGTTCGGCCTTCCCCCTGCGGTGTGCCGGTGATGCGCGAGGCCCAAACGGCGTCCTCGGCAACCTCCGGCAGATCCGATCCCGTTGCAAAGACCTCCTGGAGGAGCAGGACGGTGGGGACCCGGTCCGCGCCGGTTTCTGTCGCGGTGAGCCCGTCCCACAGCCTTCGGATCGCTCCACCTCCCACCTGCGCATTCCAGGCAACGACCCGCAACGGCCAGTCCGGCACGGCGACCCCGTTTGCATCGGCCACCCGGACCGGCCCCGCCGCAGCCCGCCAGCGCGCCAGCTCGGGCTCGTCGCCGCCAGGCGCCGCCGACACCCACCGAAGCGGTGGCGCGGGCCCGCCGCGCGGATCCACGCAATGGTTCCATCGGTCGCTCAAGCGCCGCCAGGCCTTTCGTTAGATTGTTCACCGCCCGCCCCCGTCCTGCCAAACCCCGGTCCGCGTCCAGGGAACGCAACTCCATGAACGATAGCAGGAAGCCGACCGTCCTGATCATCTGCGACGGATGGGGTGTGGGGGCGCCGGACGCGGCCGGCATCCGGCGGGAGGGCAACGCGGTGGCCATGGCGCGCACGCCGGTTCGGGACCGGCTGCTGGAGGATCGCCCGTGGAGCCTCCTCCGGACCTCGGGTGAGGCGGTGGGCCTGCCGCCCGGCCAGATGGGCAATTCCGAGGTGGGGCACCTGAACCTCGGCGCGGGGCGCATCGTGCATCAGGACGTGACGCGCATCTCGATGGCGGTCGCGGACCGGTCCTTCTTCGCGCTTCCCGGGTTGGCCACCCTCGCTGCGGCGCTTCGCCGAAGAGGGGGGGCACTCCACCTGATCGGACTCTGTTCGGACGGGGGTGTCCATAGCGAAATCGGCCACCTGCACGCGCTCCTGGACTGGGCCGGCGACGCGCGTCTCCCGGTTCGCGTGCACTGCATCACCGACGGACGCGACACCTCGCCGACCTCGGGCATCGGATGGATCGAGGAGCTGGCCGCGCGAACCGCGGCGGGGTACGACGCGAGGATCGCGACCGTGTCGGGGCGGTACTTCGCCATGGACCGCGACAGGCGTTGGCAGCGCACGGAAAGGGCGTACCGCGCGATCGTCGAGGGGGCGGGGGCGCGCGTGGAGGACGCCGCCGGGTACGTGGCCCGCTGTTACGCCGAGGGCACCACGGACGAGTTCCTGCCGCCCGTGGCGATTGGTCCGGCCGATCCGGGCAGCAACACCCCCGAAGGCCGCCGGGGGCAGGAGGCAAGCCCCTCCCCCGGCATCCGCCCCAACGACGGCATCCTCTTCTTCAACTTCCGCGCCGACCGCGCCCGGCAGCTCACGGCCGCCCTCACCGAACCCGCCTTCCCCCACTTCCCCCGCCCCCGCGGCACCTTCGGCACCTTCGTGGCCATGACCCGATACGAGGACGACTTCCCCCACCCCGTCCTCTTCCCCCCACGCCCGATCCGCAACACCCTCGGGGAAGTCCTCGCGCGGGCCGGCCGCACCCAGCTCAGGACCGCCGAAACGGAGAAGTACCCGCACGTCACGTACTTCTTCAACGGCGGCGTCGAGGAGCCCTTCACCGGCGAGGACCGCCACCTCATCCCCTCGCCCAGGGTCGCCACCTACGACCTCATGCCCGAGATGAGCGCACCGGAGCTGACCGACGCCCTCCTCGCCCGCCTCGCCAGGGGCCGGTACGACTTCGTCCTCGTCAACTACGCCAACGCGGACATGGTGGGCCACACCGGGAGCATTCCGGCGGCCATCGCGGCGGTCACCGCCGTTGACACCTGCGTCGGCCGCCTGCTCGACCGCATCCGCGAACTCGGCGGCACCGCCCTCGTCACCGCCGACCACGGCAACGCCGAGAAGATGCTCGACGAGCGCGGCAACCCCTTCACCGCCCACACCACCTTCCCCGTGCGTCTGATCCTCGTCTCCCCCGAGGCGGGGCCCCGCATCGTGGCTCGGCGACGCGCCACCGTCGCCACCCCGGAAGACACCCCTCGCGAAACCACCCTCCGCAACGGCATCCTCGCCGACGTCGCCCCCACCGTGCTCGACCTCATGGGCATCACCCAGCCCCCGGAGATGACCGGCCGCTCCTTGCTCGCCGCACCCGCCGGGGATAGTCTGGGCGGGCAATGACCAACAACCCCTTCTCGCGCTTCGTCGACGGGATGACCGGCCGCCTCGGCCGTTTCATCTCCTGGCTCACCTTGTGCATGGTCCTGATCGGCGCGTACAACGCCATCGCGCGTTACCTGGGGCGCTTCATCCACGCCAGCCTGAGTTCCAACCTCTACCTGGAACTCCAGTGGTACCTCTTCTCGCTGATCTTCCTGCTGGGTGCGGCGTACGCGCTCAAGGAGGATGCGCACGTGCGCGTCGACGTCCTCTACGGGCGGCTCCGGCGCAAGGCGAAGGCGAAGATCAACGTCATCGGTTCGGTGCTGATGCTGATCCCCTTCTGCGTCTTCGTGCTGTGGGTCTCGTGGCCCTCGATCCGCAACTCGTGGATCGTGCGGGAGGGGTCGCCGGATCCGGGGGGGCTGCCGCGGTATCCGCTCAAGGCGGTCATCATCGTGGCGTTCGCGCTGCTTGTGCTGCAGGGGATCTCGCAGCTGCTCAAGGATGTGGCGGTGCTGCGGGGACCGGATGAGGAGGAGGACGAGGAGGGCGAGGCGCTCGACGCGGACATAGGGGCGCGTGGGCTGTAATGGAGGACCTCCTTGCTCCGCTGATGTTCGTGGTGGTCTTCCTGATCATCTTCAGCGGGTATCCGGTGGCCTTTGCGCTGGGCGGCGCATCGCTCCTCTTCGCCTTCATCGGCGTGGAGATGGGGATCTTCGACTGGAACCTGCTCTACGCCATGCCCGAGCGGATCTTCGGGGTGATGTCGAACTATGTGCTGCTGGCGGTGCCGTTCTTCATCTTCATGGGACTTGTGCTCGAGAAGGCGAAGCTTGCCGAGGACCTGCTGACCACGATCGGCACATTGTTCGGGCGGCACAGGGGGGGATTGGCGCTGGGGGTGGTGGTCGTGGGGGCGATGCTCGCGGCGGCGACGGGGGTGGTGGGCGCCTCCGTGGTGGCGATGGGCTCGATCTCGCTTCCGGTCATGCTGCGATACAAGTACTCGAAGCGGCTCTCGTCGGGGGTCATTCTGGCGTCGGGGACGCTGGGCCAGATCATCCCGCCGAGCATCGTGCTGGTGGTGCTCGCGGACCAGCTGGGAATCTCGGTGGGCGACCTCTTCATCGGGGGACTGATCCCGGGGCTGATGCTGGCCACGATGTACGCGCTGTACGTGGGGGGCGTGGCCTCGGTGAAGCCCGACGCCGCGCCCGCTCTGCCCAGGGAGATGACGGACATCCCGTGGCGCGAGCTGCTGCAGCGCGTGGTCGTGGTGATGCTGCCGCCGCTGCTCCTGATCCTGATCGTGCTGGGGTCGATCTTCATGGGCGTCGCGACTCCCACCGAGGCGGGCGCGATCGGTTCGATCGGCGCGATCCTGCTTGCCGGCGCGCGCGGACGCATGTCGATGAACGTGCTGCGCGAATCGTGCGTGGGCGCGACCAAGCTGACCACCATGGTCATGTTCCTCCTGATCGGGTCGACCGCCTTCGCCCTGGTCTTCCGCGGCCTCTACGGCGACATCTGGATCGAGGACCTGCTCACCAACCTGCCCGGCGGCAAGATCGGCCTGCTCCTCGTCGCCAACCTGACAATATTCATCCTCGGCTTCTTCCTCGACTTCTTCGAAATCGCCTTCATCATCATCCCGCTGCTGGCGCCGGCGGCCTCCGTGCTCGGGATCGACCTGGTATGGTTCGGCGTCATGATCGGGATGAACCTGCAAACCTCTTTCCTGACGCCGCCCTTCGGGTTCGCACTCTTTTATCTGCGCGGGGTGGCGCCGCCGGAGGTGAAGACGACGGATCTCTATCGCGCGGTGATTCCGTTCATCATCATCCAGTTGATCGGGCTGCTGCTGATCATCCAGTGGCCGGGGCTGGTGACGGGGCTGGTGGACTGAAGCGAGGCGGGTCAAGGGTGTCGCTGGCCCGTCGTGCGCGCGACAGGGGCCGGTGGATCAGAGAAAACCGGGTCAGTCCCCATAAACCCTGAAGAAACTTGACGAATCCGCCAACATACATCATGATACATACATCATGATGACACGGACTCAGTTATCGTTTGAACGCGAGATGCTGCGAGACGCGCGGCGACGCGCCGAGAGCCTGGAGATTTCCCTGGCGGAATATGTGCGAAGGCTCGTGGCGGCGGATCTCGAAGGGGACGAACCGTCAGCGGATCCCAGCGCGATCTTCAATCTCGGGCGCTCGCGGACGTCCAACATCGCCGGGCAAAGGGGTTCGATGATCAGCCGCGCATATCGGGCAGGAGCCCATGGATAAGGCCGCGCGAGCACCGAGAGCGGCGAGGCGCCGGGCTGGCAAGGCGCGACGAAGGGGGAATAGCAGCGCTATTCGCCCAAGGAGCAACGAAGAGCGAAGCGATCCAGCGCGGATGCAGCGCCGTTCGAATGCCGCGGGGATCTTGTCCATGGGCTCCTTGGGGCAGTGACCCTCTTCGTCGACACCACCGTGTGGTATGCCGCGGCGGACTCCGCGGACCGGAGCAACGCGCGGGCATGCGAAATCCTGAGCGCGGGCGATCGGCTGGTCACCACCGATCACGTGCTCGTCGAATGCTGGACGCTGCTTCGGGCGCAAATCCACCGAGCTGCCGCCGAGACGTTCTGGGATGGCCTGCGCAGCGGCATCGCGCGGATCGAGAGTGTCGGGCCCGCGGACCTGCACGCCGCGTGGGCCGTCGGGCGGGCGTTCCAGCACCAGGACTTTCCCATTGTCAACCGGACCAGCTTTGTCGTCATGGAAAGACTGGGCCTTGAACGTGTTGCATCCTTTGACAACGGATTTGCGATTTATAGGTACGGTCCTCGGCGGGCGCGGGCTTTTCAGGTTGTGCGTTGAGGGGGCAAAGGGTATACAACGCGATCGCCAATAGGAAGAAGCTGCCGGACGGAAGGGTGAGAAATCGCGGTATAGTCGTCATAATGACAGGCAAACTGACGAAAGAGGCGTGATTTTGTCAATCCTTCCGGCCGGGTCCGGCCGCCGAACCGATGGACGGCGGTGCCTACAACTCGAACGCGAACCCCGCGTACCTCAGCTCGGCCGTGCCGAACCAGCGGTATGACGCCTCCTTGAAGTTGCGCCAGTGGTCGTACACCTGGCGGTACTGGACGTCCGCCGCCGCGTACTCCTCGAGGATCTCGTTGATCGTGGTCCGGGCCCGCGCCATGATCTCGTCCGAGAAGGGGCGCAGCTGGGTCCCGCCCGCGACGAGGCGCTGCAGGGCGGCGGGGTTCCGCGCGTCGTAGGTGTAGAGCATGCGGCGGGCCGAGGCCTGCGCCGCGACCTCGAAGACCGCCTTGTAGTCGGCGGACAGGCTGTCCCACGCGGTCTGGTTCACCTCGAAGGACACCGAGGCGGACGGCTCCCACCAACCCGGGTAGTAGTAGTACTCGGCGGCCTGGTGGAGGCCCAGCTTCTCGTCGTCGTAGGGGCCGACCCACTCGGTGGCGTCGATCGCGCCGCGCTCCAGCGCCGGATAGATGTCGCCGCCGGCAAGCACCTGCACGGTCACGCCCATCCGATCCATCACGTCACCCCCCAGCCCGGGGATGCGCATCTTGAGGCCGACCAGATCCTCGGGCGAGTTCACCTCCTTGCGGAACCAGCCGCCCATCTGCGCGCCCGTGTTGCCGCCCGGGAAGGTGATGATGTTGAAGTCGGCGAAGACGCCGCGGACCACGTCCAGGCCGCCGCCCTCGTTGAGCCAGGCGTCCTGCTGGCGCGCGGTCATGCCGAAGGGGACGCCGGCGTCGAAGGCCAGCGCCTGGTTCTTGCCGGTGTAGTAGTAGCTCGTGCTCTGGCCGACCTGCACTGTGCCCTGCTGCACGGCGTCCATGACCTGGAGGCCCGGGACCAGCTCGCCCGCGGGGTAGGCACGGATCTCGAAGCGGCCCCCGGTCAGCGCCGACGTGAGTTCGCCGATCCTCTCGGCCGAGCCGTAGATGGCGTCGAGACCGCGCGGGAAGCTGGAGGCGCAACGCCAGCGGATGCGCTCGCCGGTCTGGACGGCTGGGGCGCCTTCGAGGGTGTCGTCGCTGTCGGCACCGCAGGCGGCGAGGAGGCCGGCGCCGGCCGCGCCCGCGGCGGCGTGCGAGAGGAAGGCGCGGCGGGAGGGGGGTGGGGTGTCGGACGCGGCGGTGGGGTCGGCGGCATCGGAGGCGCCCGCCGGGTTGCCGGGCGCGGGGGTGTGTTGGGAGTGGCGGTTCCTGGTCGTCTTCTCGCTCATCGAGCTCTTCCGGGGTGCGGGGGATCGGCTGCCGTGAGGCGGCCTTGGGTGGCGAACGTGAAGAGTAGCACGGAAGTGCGGTGGCGGGCGAGTCCGGGCGGGACTTCGGGTGCGCGGAGGCGCGAGACTCGGTGCGCGGGGGCGTGCGATGTGCCAGATTCTGCGCCGTGACCGTTGGAGCGGGGTCGCCCAGGCGGCCCCGGCCACGCAACTCGTGCCCCCAGGCTACATGTCCGAAACACTTTTCCAACGCTGCGGAACCGCGGGCGCCATCCGACTGCCCGGGTCCGAGGGCGTGGCCGGGCCGGCATCGAGGGCGAGGCGAGGCGCGTGAGATCGCGAACCGGACCCGGCCCGAGCCGCACGGCCGCGCTCTTCGCCCGGCACCCACCCGACCCCGCGGGATCGGGCCTCGGCTTCGGCACCTGGCCCGTCTTCCTGGCCTCGATCAGCACCATCCTGGGGGCCATCCTCTTCCTGCGCTTCGGCTACGCGGTCGGTCATGCGGGGCTCTGGGGCGCGCTGATGATCATCGCCATCGGGCACATGGTGACGATCCCAACTGTCCTGGCCGTCTCCGAGATCGCCACCAACCGGCGCGTCGCCGGGGGCGGAGCCTACTTCATCATCAGCCGGTCCTTCGGGACCACCATCGGGGGTTCCATCGGCATCGCGCTGTACCTGTCACAGGCGATCTCGGTCGCCTTCTACCTGGTGGCGTTCGCCGAGGCCTTCCAGCCTGTCCTGCAGTGGATCGCCGACCGGTACGGGGTCGTCCCCACCCTGCACTGGGTGAGCGTCCCGGCGCTCGCGGCCCTGGTGGTCCTGATGCTGACCCGGGGTGCGGGACAGGGCGTCAAGGTGCTGTGGATCGTGTGCGGGGTGCTCGCCCTCTCGATCGCCGCCTTCCTCTTCGGCTCCGGTCCTGACGAGATTCGGCCCGACGGCCTCAACCTAACCTCCACCATCGAGAACCCCGACACCTTCGGGATCGTCTTCGCCACCTGCTTTCCGGCCTTCACCGGGATGATCGCGGGCCTCGGCCTGTCGGGGGACCTGAAGGACCCCAAGCGTTCGATCCCGCTGGGCACGATCGGGGCGACGCTGGCCGGCATGGTCATCTACGCGCTGGTGGCCATCAAGCTGGCCCAGTCCGCGACGCCGGAGGCGCTGGCGGAGGACCAGTTCATCATGTCCGAAATCGCGGTGTGGGGTCCGGCCATCTACATCGGGCTGGGAGCCGCCGCCTTCTCGTCGGCGCTCGGTTCGGTGATCGTGGCCCCGCGCACCCTGCAGGCGCTCGCCCGCGACCGGGTCTTCCCGGGCCGCGGCGTGAACCGGTTCCTGGTCGCGGGGAGCGGTGAGGCGGGAGAACCCGTCAACGCCACCTACGTCTCCGTGGCGATCGCGGCCGTGTTCGTGGTGTTCGGCGACATCGACTTCATCGCGCACATCCTGAGCATGTTCTTCATGGTGACCTACGGCGCGCTCTGTTCGGTGTCGTTCCTCGAGTACTTCGCGGGCAATCCCTCCTACCGTCCCACCTTCCGTTCACGCTGGTATATCTCGCTGCTGGGCGCACTTATGTGCCTGCTCATGATGCTTCAGATGAGCCCCCTGTACGCCCTCATCGCCATCGGCATCATGCTCGTGATCTACCTGGGACTCAAGCGGTCCAGACAGGACGAGCGCGACCTGGCCGCGATCCTCCAGGGGGCGATGTTCCAGCTCGTGCGACGGCTTCAGATCACGCTGCAGAAGAATCAGAGCCGGCAGCAGGACGGAGGCTGGCGCCCGTCGTTCATCGCGCTGACCCGGCACGGGAGCCGGCGCGTGGCCCAGTTCGACGTGCTCCGCTGGATCAGCCACCGGCATGGGTTCGGACACTTCGTGCAGCACCTGGAGGGCGACTACTCGCCCGAGACCGAACGCGAGGCGCGCGTCTTGCTCGACAAGCTGGTCCACCGCTCCGAGGTGAGCCGCGCGGGCACCTTCGTCGACACTCTCATCACCCCGTCCTTCGAGACCGCGGTGACCCAGGTCCTCCAGTTCCCCGGCATCTCTGGACTGCCGAACAACAGCATGCTCCTCGAGTTCGAGCGCGAACACCCGGAGGAGATCGCCGAGGTGGGCCGGGCGATGATCATGGCGACCCGCTCCGATTTCAACGTGGTCGTGGTGCGCTCGTCCTCGTTCCGCTTCGGCTACCGCTCCTCGATCCACATCTGGCTCACCCACGAGACCCTGCCCAACGCGGCCATGATGCTCATGCTGGCGTACATCATCGTGGGGCACCCGGAGTGGCGGATGGCCGAGATCCGGGTGTTCGCGTGCGTGGGCCGGGACGGCGAGGAGGACGAGGCGGGTGAGCTCTCGGCGCTCATCGACCAGGGGCGGCTTCCGATCGCGAGGAAGAACGTCGAGTCGGTGCGGGTGCAGTCGTGGGAGGGGGTGGAGGAGGCGGTGCGGGCGCGGTCGTCCGAGGCGGACCTGGTGATCGCGGGGATCGCGCGGGAAGAGATCGAGGAGGGGGATGCGGGGGAGGTGCTGCAGCGGTACCGGGCGGCGAACAATGTGCTGTTCGTGCATGCGGTGGAGGAGATCGGGATCGATTGAGGGGGGGGTGGCCGACAAACGGCCGACATACGGCGTGTGTTGCCAATTATTGCCATGTCCTCTAACCTTCGTCCATGAGCACCATGAACGTCTCCCTGCCCGGGACACTCAAGTCGTTCGTTGACGACCAGGTGGCCGATCGCGGTTTCGGAACCTGCAGCGCGTACATCCGCGAGCTGATCCGCCGCGACCGGGACCGCCAGCACCTCAGGGGTCTTCTCCTCGAGGGTGGAGAGTCGGCTCCCTCGGTGACCGCCGACGAGGCGGACTGCTAACGGCCAACATCAGGGCAGGAGACCACGTAAGTCTAACTGGGACTGCACGATCTGCCACTCCTGCCGCCTGACCAGGTCCGGATCCATCGTGTGCTTGGAGCGGGAAAGCGGGAGTCGATTGGCGGGAATCCCAGCCTCTCGTTACAGGTCCGTGCCCCCCAGCACATCTGCCAGAAAACGACCGCGCCACCAGTCCAACGGTCACGAACCCGGGTACCATACGCTATTATACTACCTTAACCCAATATGGCGCCAACAAGCTGACCGCAACCGGCGAAGGAGAAAGCTCAAATGCCCATGACCGAAATCGCCTTCAACACCATTGGCCTGATCTTGGACATCATCGGCGCAACCTTGCTGTTCACGCACGGGCCACCACCGGGGGTGCTAAGCAAGGAAGCCGGTACTGTGATCCTCTGGGGCATCGAGAATCGCGACCACGAACAACGAAAGATCGACCAGCACATCCTCATCGGTCGCTTGGCGATCTGCCTCGTCGTGGTTGGATTCGTACTCCAGTTAATCGCCCCTGCACTGGCTTCTAACTAACGCAGTCAGTTACACTACCAGATCTTCGCTTGGTCTCAGTGCGACGCCAATATTGTTGATTACGCTGCCGAGACCGCGCCTGCCCAGATTTACGTGCCCTAAGCCGCGACTTCATCTCATAGACCTCGGCTACCTGCCCATAGATCGGACTCCTCTTCTTCAGCGTGACCCAGCCTCCGCTCAGCGACCCGGACGCATTCAGGATCGTTGTCAAACCCGATATACTGCCGATCAGTTCGCTTTGCAGCCAGAAGTGTCGAGCCGCTACCACAGAACGGGTCTAGAACGAGATGTCCCTTTCGTGTTGTTAAGACGATCAAAGCTTCCAGCAGTCTAACCGGCTTCTGCGCAACGTGATGTCCGAGTTCACCAGATGCAAAACTAGATTGCAAGACATTGTTCGGAAAGCCTTCATACTCAACAAATCCGCTTTCATTGTAGCCACCCACTTCGTGCGTAACTATGTTGTCTGTGATCGTGGTACCAATAGGATATGGTTTGACAAACCAAAGCAGCGGTTCATAAATGGGTCTTAGATTCCCTACCCGCCAACCCTGCCACTTTGCAGTGTTGGCCGTGTCTCCGCGCCGACGCAGTACTACCTCGACACGCTGCGCACGATGCGGTGCCGACTTCTTGATCCAAGCCAGCGAGTCTTTGAACGTAAACCCGGCGTCCTCAAAGGCTACGACGCAGCGATGCGCTAACCGTCTTCCGGCGAACAAAAGGGCCGATCCCCCCGGTTTCAGCACTCGCAGCCAGTCTTCGGCGAAGGTGCTGCACCATCTTTGGTACTCCTTCGGTATCTGCCGATCAGCCTTTGACCAGCCGTTCAGTGGTTTGCCACGACTCCTGAACACTGCACCGGCCGAGGCTTGCGCCGGACTTTTCCCCAAGAGTGCCGAGTTGGTGTTGTCATGAAGAACATCCCAACTAGCGGCGGCTATGCCGTAGGGTATATCGCTCAGAATAAGATGCACATCGTGATCGTCTAACGACCTCGTAGCATCTATACCGTCCGCGAGGTGAATCGAATTCGCTGGAATGGTCATGATGCTCACAGGTGCTCAAGGAGCGTGCCGTGGCGGACACGGCGTATGTAGTCCATCCGCATGTCAAATCGCTTCACGCGGACAAGTTCCGCCAAGGCTTCCTCATGGGACATTGCAAGTACCTTGTCCCGTTCGGCCACGATGTGGCTGATCGATTCTCGCTTGAGAATCTCCAGCGCTCGCTCCGATTCGCGCTTTTCGGTCTGCCACAAGTCGATGTCGGAATCCAGACAGTCCATCAACACACGGTTGACACCTGACCAGTAGTACTGGGCACTCTTGCTTGGGTTCATGGCCACGGTAGCGTTCAGCACATGGTGCAGAGCAGAAGTTGCCATCGTTGTGCTTCTCCGCTGCGAAAAGGCAACGAGAGCGGCCAAATGCGAAAAGCTGGCGATACACACATCTCTCACGATGGCCTGCTGATAGATCTGACTCGTTCGGATCGGAAGCTGATATATTGGACACACGATCAGCGCATGATCCAAATTGTGTCGCCACCCGTCCATGGCCTGAACCTTGAAGTCCTTCTGATTCTTCGCGGTCCGACTAAGGCGGAACGCTTTGGCATCGGCAACGAGCGAATAGCCGGAGGGAGCGTGGGCCTGTACATCCGCTGAATCCGCACGGGTTTCCAGCACGACGCTATTCAGCCCAATGGCCTTTAGCGCTTCACTAATCACCGCATCGGTGTACTTGGAATATAGTTTCTCCTGGGATGAGTCGTGGCCATAGCTCTCGGGAATCGCGCCACAGAGGCGAAGATGATCTAGCAACACGGGTGGATGGCCTTGTATCTCGGTACGCAATTCCTGCATCATGCCATCCGCGTCGGCACCGAACTCCCCGCTCAGTTCCGCGAGGCGATCTACCCAACCGGAACGGTGTTGCGTTACACCGTGCATTCCGAAGCTCTCTCCATGGTCTAGGGGATCAGGTGTCCGAAAGCCGGACGATCCTAAGTGTGTGGCCGTGTCCCGCAACCGCGCAAGGGATGGGCCACCCGTCGCGGCGCTTGCCACACGCGCACGGGTCTGGCGATCCGACCCGCTTTCCGGTGGCGGCCACGGTGAACCTCTCCGACCCTTCGAGAGTGCCGCGAATCCTCTCGGTGGCTAGAATGACGGTAGCAACCGTAGGAGCCAATTCCTCACTGTATGGCCGACTCACCGCTCGAACCCTCCCCCGCCACGCTCGGGGCCTCTGGGCCGGGACGGTCGCGGTACAACGATGCGGGTGATGGTCCGGGCGCGCTCCCGCTCCCGTGCCTGTTCGCGCTCCCTCTCCCTTATGGT
>JAPPNO010000004.1:0-2538 GCA_028873845.1 Gemmatimonadota bacterium
CGCCGCTCCTACAACCGGCTTCCCGGCAGACCACTTCTTCCACGGCCTGCTAGCCGTCATGGCCTGTCAGGATCATCCGGTGGAGGTCGGCGGTGACCGGATGGAGGCTCAGGACGCGCACGCCGAATTCGCGGCGTCGTTGGCGGTCGCAGCGGACGAACAGGAAGGGATGGCGGTCGATCCCTTCAGACCCCGCCTGGGGCTCGATGCGCGGATGGATGGTGAACTCGTTCCGGAGGCGATGGTCACGTTGGTTCTGGAGGGCGTCGCCAACGAGAGGCTGACCGGAGGCAAGGTACGGCTCGTGCTACCGACGACGGCGGCAATGGGCGTTGCGGCCGCGAAGCAGTGGGACTTGCCCACGATGGACGCCGGTGAAGCGTGGAGGCAGGAATACTCGATCAAGCTGCCGGGGGAGGGCTACTACCTTGCGGAGGTCGAGGTGGACGCGGCCGCGCCCGCCGACGACATGAGTCCGTACGTCATCGACGCCAGTCACGAGCAGATATGGATGTTCGTAGCCGACGCGGGCGGTCGCCTCACGCGCACCTTCGACGAAGCCGTCTTCCCCGACAGCATTCTGCCGCAACCCGGGCCTTTCCGGACGCGCATGCGTGATCGAACCACGGGAGCAAGCGCGGCGGGCGTGGACGCGAGCGCCGCCGCCACTGCCGGAGCCACGGGAGCCGATGGCACCAACCAAGACGTGAAGCTCAAGATCGTCTACCGGCATCGGGGCACGTTCGCGGCGGTGGGCGGCAAGGCTCAAGCCAACTTCGTCAGCCAGTCCGATACTGTGGGACGGAGGGAGAGGCTGGAAGTGCCCACGGGCGGGATCGTGGCCTTCTCGTGCCCCGACGAGGGCGAGTGGATCGAGGGCACGGTCAAGGTGCCGAGCACTACGGAAGTCGCCGCCGACTACCTCATCGGGCGGTTCGAGGCAAATCGGGACGACTGCGGGGAAACGCGTGTGATCTACACGCGATCTGATTATTACCTGCCGTGGAAGAATCTGAACGATGTGATCCCGAAGATCGACAGCGTATTCGGCTACTCGCGTGGTGCCGTGAAGTGGAGGACGAGAGCAACGGAGAACGAAGGCTCATCCTACAACCGCTTCTACGACCGGATCACGTTCAGGAAGACCTACTACAGCGCGTGGACCGCCGCGCACGAGTACGGCCACGCGCTTCACAACAAGGCGTTGGGGGGCGGCTGGGACGCGGGGTCCAAGTGCATCTCGCGTGACCGAAGGTACAACCAGCCAACGGACTACCTCTGTGCCTTCAAGGAGGGGTTCGCGGACTACGCGGGGAACGTCGGTGCGCCCAACGACTTGGTGTTCGGAAGCTGGGAGAAACAGCACTACGATGCGGCCAACGGGAAGGACGGCACGATCGAGGCGAACGTTGCCGCGCTGTTTCACGACCTCATCGACGATGGCAGGGAATCCGGTGATCTCACGTCCTATCCCGGAAAGTACATCGCGGACGTGTTCAAGTCCTGCTGGGTCACCAACTCGGCCGGACGGAGATCCCACCGCAACAAGGTGTCCGACTTCGTATGGTGCTTGGAGAAGAGGGTTGACCAGAATGTCCACGAGGAGTCGTTTCCGGGCGTTGCCACGCCGAGATCGGTGAGCGATTCCTCAACGAAGCCGGACGGCTGGAACGCCGACGACATCCGCTCGACCTGGAAGAAGAATGTCGGGTGACGACAGGGAGGAACCTACGATGATGAAGAGAGTCTTGATCCTCGTCCTGCTCGCGGCCATGTCAGGTGCGGGGTGCGGCATTCTGGACCCCAACACGCCCACGCTGGAAGTGTCGGTGAACGACGACGATGCGATGTTCACCCGTGAAGAGGAGTGGGTAACGCTCCACAACTCGCTGTCGGACCCGAACGGGCTGGCGGGCATCGAGGTCCACCTGAACGGGATCGGGAGGTCGCGGAGCTTCACTGCGGCCGACCTGCCATCCGATCCGTTTGATGTGCCAGAGTCGGGCACCGCTCAGGTGCTCGTGCGCCTGACCCGGGATGGCGATGTCGTGGCGGAAGGCACCGCGCAGTTTCCTCTTGCTCCCGATGTCGAGTGGGAGATCGAGGTGGAACGTTCTCCGTATCCTATCGCGACGGGGATTGACCTCGACTACGCGACACAGCCCAACCCCGTGGGATGCACTTGGTTCTGGTGCCGAGAGGTCTGGCGCTTCGACATCCGCGAGGAAGCCCGCAACTACGAAGCGGAGCGGCTCTGGTTGACGATCTGGGCATCCACCCCCGGAGAGTGCACCGGCTCCTGCGAGAACTAGATGGGCCAGGGCATCGCCTAGACGGAGAAAGCCCCGGCGGGGTGTTCGCTACCCCGCCGGGGCTGACCATCGGTAAGCGACCGCCATCGCGGTCCGCAAAGAGCCTGCGGTCGCCGCTGAGGCGCGTCTTCAGGGGGATCGAAGGGGGGGCGTAGCACCCCCTCGTCAGCCTCCGTGTTATACACGGGGTATGCTGGCTTGTCCACCTTAGCGTGGCCAAGCCAGC
>JAPPNO010000004.1:2548-2743 GCA_028873845.1 Gemmatimonadota bacterium
TCCCACCGGGCATCGCCCGGAACAGCCTCGACCGGGCCGTCGCGGGCAAGCTCCTCGGCCTCCTCGTCGCCAGCCTCATGGACGGCGAGGGCGACGGGCAACCCGTCGTGTCCCTGTGCGACGCCCGTGCCCGCTGCCGTGCGGCCCGGATTCGACCCTACCCGTACCCCTCGGAGACTTGAGTTCGTCGATCCT
>JAPPNO010000106.1 GCA_028873845.1 Gemmatimonadota bacterium
CAGCTTCGCCGCTCCTACAACCGGCTTCCCGGCAGACCACTTCTTCCACGGCCTGATAGCGGGCGCCGCCCCCCACATTTCCCTGACAAAACACTGACCCGGAGCCCACCACTCTCCCCTGCCGGGCGCTTAGCATTGAGCAGCCCGGCAGCGAACCGGGACGGCTGGGAACGGGATTCCAACACTCAGGAGGCACGGCATGAAGCACGATGACATCGAATTGGGGCGGCTGCTGACACGGCGCGAGGTTCTCGCCGCCCTCGGTCTGGCCGGTGCGCTGGCGACGAGCCGGCGGGCTCTTGCAGCCGGTGCGGACATCGCCGCGGCCGCCCGGGGGGCCGGGACCGCGCGCACACTTCCGGCCTGCGTGGCCCGGCCGGAGCAGACCGAAGGGCCGTTCTTCGTCGACTCGGAACTCGAGCGCTCCGATATCCGGTCCGATCCCTCGACCGGCAGGTTGAGCGAAGGCGTGCCGCTGACGCTCAGGTTCAACGTGTCGCAGATCTCCGACGGCGGCTGCCCTCCGCTGCCCGGTGCGCTGGTCGACCTGTGGCAGTGCGATGCCGACGGCGTGTACTCGGGTGTCTCGGACAACGAATTCCCCGCCGGGAACGGCGACCGGAAGTTCCTGCGGGGCCATCAGCGAACGGACGAGAACGGAGTCGCCCGCTTCACCACGATCTATCCGGGCTGGTATCCCGGGCGCGCGGTCCACGTTCACTTCAAGGTGCGCATCGAAGTCGCCGGACAACCGTACGAGTTCACCTCCCAGCTCTACTTCGACGAGGCGCTGACCGACAAGGTCCACGCGATGGACCCCTATGCAGCGCGGGGACGGCGCACCACGACCAACGCCGACGACGGCATCTACCGTGACGGCGGCGAGAGCCTGATGGCCCGTGTGAGCGAGACGGGCGGCGCATACGCCGCCACATTCGACCTCGGTCTCGATCTCACCGACGCCGACGTGGGCCGGCCCGACGGCCGTCGCGGGAGGCGCCGGGGGTCTCGGCGAAGCCCGTGACACCGGCAGCCCGCGGACAAGATCCCCCCGGCATCCGTGCGGCGGTGCGTCCGCCAAGGCTTCGTCCCGCGTTGCTGCCGGCGGCCCTGGCGGTGTGCCTGCTACCCTCGAAGGCAAGCCCGCAGCCGCCGCCCGATCCCGGTCCGGCGAACTCTCTCCTGCGGGTCTTCCTGGACTGTGAGCCCTGGATGTGCGACTTCGATCACTTCCGCCGCGAGGTGTCGTTCGTCAACTACGTCCGGGACCCGGCCGATGCCGAACTTCACGTGCTCGTCACCTGGCAGGAAACCGCAGCCGGTGGCGAAGCATTCGACCTGTATTTCATGGGGCTCGACGAGCGGGCCGGACAGCAGGACACGCTCCGGTTCGTGTCGCAGGAGAGCGACTCGGAAGAGGAGGTGCGGGCCGGTCTGACGCAGACTTTCAAGCTGGGCCTCGTCCGGCACGCGGCGCCCACGTCCGCCGGTCCATTGCTCGACATCCGCTACGCGGCACCCGCTCAGGCTCGGCATCAGCCCGCGGCCACGGCCGATCCATGGAATCTGTGGGTGTTCAGCGTGCGCGCCGGCGCCGAACTCGAGGGGGAGAGCCGCCAGAGGCTTCGATGTTCCTCCAAGACCCGTCGCTGCATCGGATCGACCTGTTCGCTCGCGTCGAGTATCGTATCGTGAGAGGCCTCAACCTCGATCTGGAGGGAGGCGTGGCCAGGGTGAAGGACCAGATCTACGTGAGCCGCGAGGACATCTCCGACGAGGACATCCTCCTCGAGCGGCGCCAACTGGGGACCGATTTCGAGTACGAACTGGAACTCGGGTTCAGCTTCACCTTCGGTTCGGTCCTCAACAACATCGTCAACCCGCGGATGGGATCGAACCGGGGACGCAGATTCTTCAGGTAACCTCTTCGGCGGCCCGGCGACCCGGCCTGGCGCTGAAGCACCACGAGCGGCGGTAGCCGTGTCCGCTGCGAAAAGAGACCGGTCGAGCCGGGCCGCTACTCCCTATAGTAGCTGACCACCCGCCCCAACCGCGTGTCGTGCTCGCCGAGGAACCGGGACACGGCACGGATCGGCATCTCCTGGACCAGCGACACCACCATCCCTTCGAAGGCCCGGGTCAGACCCTGCCGCCCCCGCGCCCACGGCACCACCGCCTGCCTGATTCCGCAAGACGGGCAGACAACCCGAGGAGACATTCCGCGCAGGAAGGTCCGGTAGTGGAAGAAATCCAGGTGCCGCCACTGCTTGGAGCGGGTGTCGTAGGCCTTGCAGCCCACGGTCCCGCAACCGCTGCAGGTGAAGGTTCCGCCCTTCTCGAAGTTGAGGTGGACGAGCAGCGCCCTGCTCTCGTCGTCGATCCCGACCCTGTCGACGTACCAGGGCCACTCGAGGTTCAGGGCGTGCTCGAAGATTTCGTACTGGTCTTCCATCATCCCTGCTGCCCGCCTCCTCTTGCCTTGGCGTCTTCGGGCATCGTGAGTTGCGGCCGTATTCCACGGCATTGACCGAATCCCCACGGATCCCCATCTGATCCCCAGAATTAAGGTAGCGGATATTCTATGGACAAATCGTGTATGATAGTGTCATTTTCATGTTGAAATGATGTATTCCCACAAATGTCGGCGAGAAATCCAGAGAGAACCGATGAATCACGACGGGCTCTTCACCTGTCGTGGTGGGTGGTGAGCATCTGAATCTGAATCATGGGAC
>JAPPNO010000019.1 GCA_028873845.1 Gemmatimonadota bacterium
ACAGCGTGGACCGGTGAAGCGAAGCGGCCAGCGCGGATGCATCGCCGTTCGAATCTCCCATGGCCGCGAACGGCCACCCCGCGGGGCTGAAACGTGCCGGGGCGACCGGCATTGTTTCATAGGAATGCCGGGGGGATTTTGTCCACGGGCTGCAAGCCGACGGCCGTCACCGGGTGGAGGCACGCTTGCGGCCGCGTCCCGTCCTCCCTCAGTGGCTGTAGTTCGGGGCCTCACGGGTAATCGTGACATCGTGCGGATGGGACTCCCTCAGTCCACCGGCCGTCACCCTCACGAACCGGGCCGTGGCACGCAGGTCCCTGAGCGACGCCGCCCCGCAGTAGCCCATGCCGCTGCGCAGCCCGCCCGCCAGCTGGAAGACGGTGTCCGACACCGGGCCCTTGTAGGCCACCCGCGCCTCGATTCCCTCGGGGACCAGCTTGCGCGCATCCGGGCCGTCCTGGAAGTAGCGGTCCGCCGACCCCTCCTCCATCGCTGACAGCGACCCCATGCCCCGCACCGTCTTGAAGCGCCGGCCCTCCAGCAGGAAGGCTTCGCCCGGAGACTCCTCCGTTCCGGCGAGCACCGAACCCATCATCACGCAGTGTGCCCCGGCGGCCAGCGCCTTGACCACGTCTCCCGAGTAGCGGACGCCGCCGTCGGCGATGACCGGGACCAGCCCCTCCACCCCGTCCACCGCGTCCATCACGGCGGTCAGCTGCGGCAGCCCGACGCCGGTCACCACCCGGGTGGTGCAGATCGACCCCGGCCCCACCCCCACCTTCACGGCATCGGCCCCATGCTCCACCAGCGCCTTCGCGCCCTCGGCCGTCCCCACATTCCCCGCCACCAGATCCTGGTCCGGAAAGGCCTCGCGCACCCGCGCGACCGCCTGCAGCACGCCCTCGGAGTGGCCGTGCGCGGTGTCGATCACCAGGAAGTCCACCCCCGACCCCACCAGCGCCGCCGCCCGCTCCATATCGCCCGCCGAGGCCCCGATCGCCGCCCCCACGCGCAGCCTGCCGTGCTCGTCCTTGCACGCGTTGGGGAACTGCCTGCGCTTGTAGATGTCCTTGACGGTGATCAGCCCCTCCAGCGTGCCGTCGGCGTTGACCACGGGCAGCTTTTCGATGCGGTGGGCGTGCAGGATTTCCTGCGCCTCCTCAAGGGTGGTTCCAACGGCGGCCGTAACCAGACCCTGCGAAGTCATCAGTTCGGCAACGGGCCGGTCCAGGTCGCTTTCGAACTGGAGGTCGCGGTTGGTGATGATCCCGACCAGGACACCTCCGTTCCGCACGATCGGCACGCCGCTGATCGCGAAACGTGCCATCAGCCGGTGCGCGTCCCGCAGCGAAGCCTCGGGGGCCAGCGTGATGGGGTTGAGGATCATGCCGCTCTCGGACCGCTTCACCCGGTCGACTTCCTGGGCCTGCCGGTCGATCGACATGTTCTTGTGGATGACCCCGACGCCCCCTTCGCGCGCCACCGCGATGGCCATGCGCGCCTCGGTCACCGTATCCATGGCGGCCGAGACGAGGGGGACCTGGAGCGTGATGCGCCTGGTGAGCCGGGTCGAGATGTCCGTGTCCTTCGGGTGGACACGGGAGTGACCGGGAACGAGGAGGACATCGTCGAAAGTGAGCGCTTCCTTGACGACGGTGCCTCGCAACGGGAGTCGGGGCTCCTTGCCGCTTTCCATCAGCAAAAATAGACGCTCGGCGAAATGCGCGTCAACGGGGACTCGGGGCGGTAGGCGGGGCCGGAGGCGTTTCGTCCGCGCGGACCCCGCCGCACTCCGCGGCTTCCGTCATCCCCCTTCGGCTCTGTCGTCCTCCCCGCCGTCCGCCGCTCCACCCTCTCCGCCGGCGCCCCCTCCCTCGACCGTCGGCCCCGCCTTCCCTTCCTCGCCGCTTTCCACCTCGACACGCCCACCCCCGGCGATCTCGTCCAGAAGCTGCCGCCCTGCCTTTGCCACCCCGCTCATCGCCCGGTCGGCGGCCGCGAAGACCTGGAAGGCCTCCCGCAGCCTGGACGGATCCAGCGAACGATTCCTGAGGCCGTCCTCGAGCCCCTCGGCCAGCCGCTGGAACCCCCCGGCCTGCTTCTGCCGATCCGGTGCGGCGTACTTCGAGTCGAGGAACTCGATGTAGTCGAGCACCTGGTAGACCTGCTCCTCGGGGAGGCTCTCGATCTTCCGCATCACGCGGGCTCTCAGGACATCGTGCATGACGGATAAGAAGCCGTTTGGGGACCGTTTTTGCAAGTCGGGGGTTAATTTCCGACATGATGAGCGACTACCGTTTCCGCCCCCTGCGCAACGTTCGCCTTCACGGCGGCTCGGAGGAGCGGTACGACCGCTGGCTGGCCCGGCTCGACGAGGAGCTCGCGGATCCCGGTACCGACCGCAACGAATTCTGCCGCCGCGTCCTCGGGGAGATCTACTTCCCCGGGGGACCGGGCGCGGTTGCGGCCACGCTTCCCGCGGAGTCCCTGCCCCCGACCACGCGGGTGCTCCTCGACCAGCTCGACCCACGCAACGTCACCCTGGAGCCCGAGTACTACCACGAGACCGATCTGGAGCGCTACCAACGCGTCAAGCCCCTGATCTGGCTGTGGGAGATGTTCGACAAGAGCCTGCTCGGCGAGAACGTGCACCTGGGGGTGAAGTTCCGCCGGATCCTCGCGCGGCGGATCTTCGCGCGGTGCGGCCGGAACTTCAAGGCGTTCCATTTCGTGAAGCTGACCTTCGGCTACGGGTTGGAGGTGGGCGACGACGTGGTGGTCCACCGACACGTCCTGCTGGACGACCGGGGGGGCATTCGCATCGGCGACCGCGCTTCGATCTCGGACTTCGTGAACGTCTACTCGCACAGTCACCACATCCGCGACGCGCGCGATGTCCGCACCCCCCGGACGGTGATCGGGGACGGGGTGCGGATCGCCTATCACGCCACCGTGCTGGCCGGGACCACTCTCGCGCCCGACTCGATGGTGGGCGCGGGGGCGCTGGTTACGCGTGATACCGAGCCGGGGACGGTGCACGTGGGGGTTCCTGCCAGGCCTGCGGTGCGGAAACCGGAGGGAGAGCGGCGGTCGCAGACGCGGGATCCGCTGGCGGAGGGGTAGTTCGCGAAAATCCGGTGCGGCCGCCCCACCGTGGCCCCCAAGACCCTGACGTAACGGTGGGACTCGCCGCGTCGTGCGCCCTCTCCAACCCTGACGTAACGTTAGGGTTCGGCCCCAGTCACCCCTCCTTCGCCTCGTAGCGCTCCTTCAGGCTCCGCACCACCGCCGGGTCGGCCAGCGTGGTCGTGTCGCCCAGCGCCCTTCCGGCCGCGATGTCCCCCAGCAGCCGCCGCATGATCTTCCCCGAGCGCGTCTTGGGCAGGTCGGCCGTGAAGAGGATCGCCTCGGGCCGGGCGATGGGACCGATGGCGCCGGCCACGTGCTTCTTCAACTCGGCGGCCAGGTCCTCGTCCCCTTCCCTGCCCCCCATCAGCGTCACGAAGGCCGCGATCGCCTGCCCCTTCACCGCATGAGTCTTCCCGACCACCGCCGCCTCGGCCACGGCCGGATGTTCCACCAGCGCGCTCTCAACCTCCATGGTGCCGATGCGGTGGCCCGCCACGTTCAGCACGTCGTCGACCCGCCCCAGGATCCACAGGTAGCCGTCCTCGTCGATCTTGGCGCCGTCGCCGGGAAAGTACACGCCGTCCCACTTCGACCAGTAGGTGTCGCGGTAGCGCTGGTCGTCCCCCCAGATCGTGCGGAGCATCGACGGCCAGGGACGGGTGATGGCCAGGTAGCCGGCGTCCACCGGCTCTCCCGCATCGTTGAGCAGGGCCGCCGCGATCCCTGGAAAGGCGCGGCACCCGCTGCCCGGACGGGTGTGGGTGACCCCGGGGAGCGGCGTGATCATGATCCCCCCCGTCTCGGTCTGCCACCAGGTGTCGACGATCGGGCAGCGCTCCCCGCCGATCACCCGGTGGTACCACATCCACGCCTCGGGGTTGATGGGCTCGCCCACCGTGCCCAGGAGGCGCAGCCGTCCGAGATCGTACCCGCCGGGCCATTCCTCGCCCCACTGCATGAAGGCCCGGATCGCGGTGGGCGCCGTGTAGAAGACGGTCACCCCGTAGTCCCGGCACATCTTCCAGAATCTGCCCTTGTCGGGCCAGTCCGGAGCCCCCTCGTACATGACCACCGTGGCGCCGGCTGCGAGGGGGCCGTAGACGATGTAGCTGTGGCCGGTCACCCAGCCCACGTCGGCGGTGCACCAGTAGATGTCGTCGTCCTTCAGGTCGAACACGATCCTCGTGGTGGCGTGGACCTGGGTCAGGTAGCCGCCGGTCGTGTGCACCACGCCCTTGGGCTTACCCGTCGTGCCCGAGGTGTAGAGGATGTAGAGGATGTCCTCGGCGTCCATCACCTCGGCGGCGCAGTCGCCGTCCACGACCGCGGCGAGGTCGTGGTACCAGTGGTCGCGGCCGGGCACCATCTCGACCCCGTGGTCGTCGAGGCCGCCCCGCGCCACAACCAGCACGTGCTCGATGCCGGGACAACGCGCCACCGCGCGGTCGGCGTTGGCCTTGAGCGGCACGATCGTCCCGCGCCGGTGTCCCCCGTCGGCCGTGATCAGCACCCTGGCGTCGGCGTCGTTGATCCGGTCCGCGAGCGAGTCCGGGCTGAAGCCGCCGAAAACCACCGAATGCGGGGCCCCGATCCTCGCGCAGGCCAGCATCGCGAAGGCGGCCTCGGGGATCATCGGCAGGTAGATGGCGACGCGATCGCCCTTCTTCACCCCCAGACCCTTGAGCACGTTGGCGAACCGCCCCACCTCCTCCGCCAGCTCGCCGTAGGTGAAGGTCCGCCTGTCCCCCGGCTCTCCCTCCCAGAGCAGGGCCGGCTTGTCGCGCCGCGGCCCGTCCAGGTGCCGGTCAACGCAGTTGTGACACACGTTGAGCTTCCCTCCGTCGAACCAGCGCGCGTGCGGAGGATTCCATTCGAGCACGGTGTCCCACTTCTCGAACCAGTCGAGCTCCTCCGCCCAACCGGCCCAGTAGGCCTCGAAGTCCTCGGCCCTCTCGTACACGGCGGGGTCGGAGACGACGGCCGCCGCGGCGAATTCCGGAGGCGGCGCGAACCTGCGCTTCTCGGTGAGGAGCGCGTCGAGTGCAGCTCGGTCATGCGTCATTCACGGGACTCCCTGATGGGCAACGGGCCCGCGTGCAACCCGGGCGGGCCTCCGAGTATGAACCGGGCGGCCGCCACCCGGCAACTCGATTGACACGGTTCGGCTGCGTTGGCAAGTTGTTGGCGTGCGGCCCGCCGTCCCCCGGGTCGCCGGAAAGAGGAGCGCCAACCTTGCCCACTTCCACACAACCCGTCGTTCGGGACCGGTTGCGGGAGGCCCTGGAGACCCACGGCCACCGCTTCACCGAGCAGCGCGGCGCCGTGCACCGCTTCCTGGCCGGCACGGACACCCATCCCTCCGCCGAAGAGGTCTTCCACGGGGTCCGGGGTGAACTGCCGGCGATCTCGCTGGCCACGGTCTACAAGAACCTCGAGACCCTGGTCGCCTGCGGCATGGCGCTCAAGCTGACCTATTCCGACGGCTCTTCGCGCTACGACGGACGCACCGACCCTCACCACCATGCGCGCTGCGAGCAGTGCGGAACGGTGCGCGACGTGCCCGGGAACCTGCCTCCGGAGGTGGTTTCGGAGCTGGAATCGTGCCCCAGCTTCCAGGTCACCGGCTACCGGCTGGAACTCACCGGCGTCTGCTCCGCCTGCGCCTAGCAGTCCGTGGATAAAGCCGCCCGAGCACCGAGAGCGGTGAGGCGCCGGGCTGGCAAGGAGCGACGAAAGGTGAATAGCAGAGCTATTCGCCCGAGGAGCGACGCAGAGCGAAGCCTTAGGGTCGCCAAGTGTATACTATACATGACATATTGTAATGTCATCTTTACCTCGTGAATAGGTGAGGCGAAGCGTTCAGCGCGGATGCATCGCCGGTCGAATGCCGGGGGGATTTTTTCCACGGGCTGCCAGGCCCGGTTCAGACGGCGGCGGCCCGCGTCGCCCGGCCGAGTGCCGAGCGCAGACGCCTGCGCAACTCCACCTCCGACATGGTCGCCAGCGTGCGCTCCGCCGTGCGTGACGAGTTCCAGCGCACGTCGGTCAGGGAGACGCGACGGCCTTCGTTGTCCCCTTCGCCGTCCACGACGAAGTGGAAGCGTCCCTTGTAGTCGCCGCCGTCCTCGCACGCCACCGTCGCAACCCAGGCTCTTCCATCGCGGTCACGGAATCGTCGCACGGAACCCCTCTCTGCTGGTTGTGTGAAGGCCGGCGTCCCTATTCACCGTCACCGGCTCGAAGTTTCTTCTGGTGCATCACTTCGGGGAACTCGTAGTAGAGAACCCCCTCGTTGCTGATCTCGGACCGGACCCGGAAGCCGTCGTCCATGCCGACCATGATCTTCTCGGCGGCCGGCAGGGTCAGGTTCAGGTTGGCGGCCACATCGGTCACGGTGAGAACGCCACTGCGCTCGGTGGCCAGCCTCAGCACCTTGCGATTCAGCGACTGGATGACCGACTGGCGGCGCTCCTGCAGCGACTTCCATCCCCACAGGAAGGTGGCGGACCCGGCCATGCCGAAGAGCGAACCGGCCAGAATGGGTTCGGCCACCTGAGTGGTGATGCCGACGGTAATCAACACCGTGCCCAGCGCGGCCAGCGCCCCGCCGAATATGCGCCTCCCGATTCCGCTGGGAGGCAGGGGCGCGTCGGGCGGGGGAGGAGCCGGCCTGCGCCGCGCCGGGACACGCGCCGGGGATCCCCACTCGCCGCCGTCCCGTTCGGGCTTGCGCGAATGCTCCCACCCGAATCCGCAACCCGGGCACACGCGGTACGCGCGCCGGGAAGCATAGTAGATCAGGCCGCCGATACCGTAGGTGGGGATGCTGAGGCCAATCAGCAGCGCCATATGTCCCGGCTTCTGAAAATACGGAACCGGCTCGCCGCGGTGGCCGCAACGGGGACACTGCCGCACCCTGTCCTCGACCAGCGACGTGCGGCGGCGCGCCACCGCCGCTCCGCAGGTGGGACAGCGATCCTCGCCGTCGAAGAGGGTCTCACCGCAGGTGGAACACCTCATCGCTTCCGGGGTTCTTTCACCGGCGCCTCCGGCAACCTTTTGGCTTCATGGACCCAACTCTTTCTTACGAGAGACCCGTTGCCGGGATTCACTCCGGCACCCGCGCCGCCGGGACGCTTCCGGCCCCATGACCGTACAACGGACCAATGACATTACATTCACTGGAGCCTTCCGCAAACACCGCTCCCGAAACAGATCGATGACCCCAACCCGCTCCTGGATCGTTCCGGCCGCCGGCTTCGGCACCCCGGGTCGCGTTCATGCCCGCCTCCGCCGGGGGTTGCCGGTCTTCTTCGTTGCGCTTCTGGCGTCAGGCGGAGAGTTCGCCGCCGCCCAGAGGATCCCTTCCCCGTATCGCCCGATCGAGCACCGCCAGACGGGATCCATCTTCGGGGGCTACATGTCGCTCCCCACCGGGTCCCTGGACCTGGGGCCCAAGTCGGGGACGCTGGTAGGGGGGCGGTACGCGATCGAAACCGGCGGTCCCGTCTTCTTCGAGGGACTGCTCAGCTACCTGCCCACACGTCGTGACGTGGTCGACCCGCGCCGGCAGTTGGGCGACCGGTCCATCGGAGAGGCCGACGTCCACCTTCTCATGCTCGATGCCCGGCTATCGTTCAGCCTGACCGGGCGCAAGACGTGGAACCGGATGGCTCCGTACCTCTTCGCCGGGGCCGGGGTCGCCTACGACGCCGGACGCGGGAACGACCTCGAGGACATCCTCCTGCCCGAGGATGTCTTCCGTTTCGGGACCGCCTTCACGGCCAATGCCGGAACCGGGGCGCGGTTTCTGCTGGGTGAGAAGTTGATGGTGGTCACCGACGCGAGCCTGAAGTTGTGGCAACTCGGCACCCCTACGGGCTTCGACGACCCGGCCAGGCGTCCCGAAGACGAGATGGATCCGCTGCACGCTCCCGAAGAGAGCGAGTGGGTCGGCGGCTACGGTGTGACGCTGAGTCTCGCCTGGCGGTTTTGACGGAAGACAGGGCTTGGGCGCCTTCCAAGAAAACCGCCTGGAGGCCGACTGGCTTTCCTGCGACGAGGCGCTGGCCCGCATTCTGGCGCATGCGCGTCCCATGGCCGCCACCTCGGTTGCCGTTTCGCGGGCTCTGGGCCGTTGCGTGTCCGAGCCGGTCCGGGCCCGCGCCACCCTCCCTGCTTGGCGAAACAGCGCCATGGACGGGTTCGCGGTGCGCAGCGGCGACCTCGAAGGATTCAGGGACGGGGCGATGCGGCTGCCGGTCGCGGGCGAGTCGTACCCGGGCGCGGTCCCGCTTGCGGGCGTGCCGGAGGGGGCGGCCGTGCGCGTGATGACGGGAGGCCCGGTGCCCGACGGCTTCGACTCGGTGATCCGGGTCGAGCACACCGATGGCGAAGTCGAGCCCGGTGTCGTGGTGATTCGCCGCTCCGACGACGTGGGAAAGCACATTCGCGCGGCCGGCAAGGACATGCGGGCGGGAGACGTGACGGTGTCGGCAGGTACCGTCGTGCACTCCGGGTCGCTGCCCGTGCTGCTGGCCAGCGGGTGCGACCCCGTCGCCGTGTACCGGCGGCCGCGCGTGGGCGTGCTGTCGAGCGGCGACGAACTGGTGGGGATCGATCGTTTCGACCGGGTGGCCGCGGGGCGGGGGGTACCCGACACCAACCGGGCGATGATGGCCGCGGCGGTGGTGGAGGCGGGGGCCGTCCCGGTCGACCTGGGGGTGGCCGCGGACAGTCCGGGCGCATTGCTGGAGAAACTCGATTCAGTCGGCGACATCGACGTGCTGGTCACCACCGGGGGCGCATCGATGGGCGACAGGGACCTGCTGAAACGGGTCCTCCTGCGGCTCGGTTTCGAGCTCGAATTCTGGCGGGCCCGCGTGCGCCCGGGGAGCCCCGTCTCCTTCGGCCACCTGCCCGGGGAAGGGACTTCCCTGCCCGTCTTCGGACTTCCGGGCAATCCGGCATCGGCGTTCGTCACCTTTCACGTCCTCGTCGCTCCCTACCTCAGGGCGCGGCTGGGGTCGTCGCGGCCGCGCGGGACGACCGTCGAGGCCCGAACCGACACCGCTCTCTCTTCGCCGGCGGGCGTGACCCAGTTCTATCGCGTCAGGCTGTCCGGCAACGTCGGGGAGGAGGCGTCCGGAGAGGCGGCCGCACCGGAACCCGCCGGGCGACCCGGGGTCCTGCGCTGCTCCCTGACGGGGCCGCAGGGGAGCGGGCTCGTTCGCTCCCTTCGCGACGCCGACGGCCTGGCAGTGGTACCGGAGGGGGTGGCGCGTGTCGAGCAGGGCGAGCCGGTCTCGGTCATGCTGCTGCCCGGCAGATGACCAGGCGCCTGGGTCTGATCTGCGCTCTGGCCGCGCTCCAGGCCTGCCAGACGCCCCAGTGGCCCGTCCGCGGCCCGGTCGGATCCCCGTTCGGCGTGCGCGGGGTCGGCCTTACGGGCGATGTCCACCGCGGGATCGACCTCGCGGTCGGAGTGGGGACGCCGGTGCGCCCGGTCCTGAGCGGCCGGGTGCGTTCGGCCGGCACGATGAGGGGTTACGGCAAGGTGATCCGGATAGACCACGGCAGGGATGCGCTGTCGGTGTACGCCCACCTCTCGGAGATCCTGGTCAGGGAAGGCCAGCAGGTGACCCAGCGCACGGTGATCGGCCGCACGGGGCAGTCGGGCAACGCCACCGGGCCGCACCTGCACTTCGAGTTCTGGCGCTGGGGGCGGGAGGTGGATCCGGTGAAGGTTCTGGGGAAGCCGCCGTCGAGATGACGGGCCCGAGGGCCGGCCGCCCGGATCAGTCCTGCCTGAGCTCCCGAATGGCGTCGGCCAGCTTCGGCACAACCTCGAAGGCGTCTCCGACGATCCCGTAGTCGGCGACACCGAAGATCGGGGCGTCCGGATCGCGGTTGACCGCCACGATCACCCCCGAGGTGCGCATTCCGGCCAGGTGCTGGATCGCCCCCGAGATCGCAATTGCGAAGTACAGCTTCGGGGTGACGGTCTTGCCGGTCTGGCCCACCTGCTCGGCGTGCGGGCGCCACCCGGCGTCGACCACGGCCCTCGATGCGCCCAGCGCCGCCGTCTCGCCGATCGCGTCCCGAAGACCGGCCAGGAGGTGCCAGTGCTCGGGCCCCTTCATGCCCCTCCCGCCCGACACCACGATCGTCGCCTCGGAGACGTCCAGCGCCGCGCCCCGGGAGGCTTCGAAGCCGACCACCCGGTAGCCGGCGGGCGTCCGGTTCGCACTGATCGACATCTGCCGCACCGCCGCCTCGCGGGGTTCCTTGCGGGGCGGGAAGACGTTCGGCCGGATCGAGAGCAGTACGGGGGTCGCAAGGGCGCGGACCCGGGAGAGGGCCTTACCCGCGAAGACCGGCCTGGTGACCACGATCGCTCCGTCCGCCACCTCCACCGCCGTACAGTCGGTGAGCAGCGAAACACCCAGTCCGGCCGCCACCCGGGGAGCAAGGTCCCTGCCGGTGGCGGTGGCCGCGAAAAGCACGGCCGCGTAGCCGTGCCCGCCGACATGATCGGCCAGCGCGGCCGCGAAGGGGGCGGGGCCGCCCCCCCCGTCGTCTCCCGTGTCGAACTGGAGAACGCGGTCGGCGCCCCATCCAGCGAGCCCAGCGCCCGAAGCCCCCGGCACGGCAACATCGACCGAGCCGCCCAGGCGGTCCGCCAGCGTTCGGGCGACCGTCACCACCTCCCGGGACACGCCGGCAACCGTCCCCCGCTTCGCGTCGGCGACCGCGAGAACATCCGTCATGATGCGGCCTCCCGAGGCGGCTGCCGACGGTCCGGCTGGAATCCCTCACGGAGAACGTGCATTCGCACTACAGGACCTTCGCTTCCTCGCGCAGCAGCCTCACAAGCTCGCCGACCGCCTCCCCCCCCTCCCCGACGATCCGTCCATCGGGGCGCGGCGGCGGGTACTCCAGTCCCTCGACCACCAGCCCGGGCTCCACGGCGGGCGCCTCCTTCTCGATCAGCGGCTTCCGCTTCGCCATCATGATCCCTCTCAGCGAGGCGTAGCGGGGCTCGTACTTCCCCTTCGTCAGCGTTGCCACCGCGGGAAGGTCCATCTCGATCACCTCCTGCCCACCCTCGGCCGCCCTTCGACAGGTGACCATCCCGTCCCCCACCTCCATCGCCGTCACCGAGGTCGCACAGGGGCGTTCCAGCAACTCCGCCACCATGGGTCCGACCTGCTGCTGGTCGTCGTCGACCGCCTTCACGCCGAAGAGCACCAGCCCGGCGTCGCCCCCCGCCAGCTCGGACGCCAGCACGCGCGCCGTGGCCCATCCGTCCACGGTCGGTTCGCCCTTGAGCAGCACGGCCCGGTCGGCGCCCAGCGCGAGCCCCGAACGCAGCGACTCCTTCGTGGCCTCGGGCCCGAAGCTCAGGAGCGTGACCTCGCCGGTGCCCGCCTCTTCGGTCAATTGCAGAGCGGCTTCGATCGCGAACTCGTCGTAGGGGCTGAGCACGTACTTGACGCCGTCGGCGACGATGTCCCGGCCGTCCTCGGCGATCCGGATGCGGGTCTCCGTGTCGGGGACGCGCTTCACGCACACGGTGATGTTCAACGCTGGTCTCCCCGTCCCGGCTTACAGGAACACGCCCACCACGGCGAAACAGGCGGTGGCCACGCCTCCGGCCACCAGAGCATACGGCAATTGCGTCCGCACATGGTCGACGTGGTCGGTGGCGGCCGCCATTGACGAGATGATGGTGGTGTCGCTGATGGGAGAGCAGTGGTCGCCGAAGATGCCCCCGGCCAGCGCCGCCGCGAGGAACGGCGACAGGTCGAGGCCCAGGGCGGCGGCGGCCGGCACCACGATCGGGATCATGATGGCGAAGGTCCCCCAGCTTGACCCGATCGAAAAGGCGATCGTCGCCGACACCACGAAGACCAGGGGCAGGAATACGGCCGGCGAAAGGACCTCGCGGGCGATCCCGGCCACGTAGAGCCCCGTGCCCAGCTCCTTCGTCACGCCCCCCAGCGCCAGCGCGAGGATGAGGATCACCGCCAGCGGCACCAGACCGCCGGCCCCGCGCAGCGCAATGCGCACCAGATCGTCGATCTTGTAGGCCTTCTGGACGAGCATCATGATCCAGGCGGACGCCAGCCCGGCCAGCGAAGCGCACAGCACCGCCATGGATCCGTTTCCGAACGGGCGCACCTCGGTGCGCGTCAGCCATAGCATGACGGGCATCATCGCGACCAGCACCACGATGGGAACGATCATGTTGGCGGCGCGGGCCGGAATCGGCGGCTCTTCGGTCTGTTCCAGGACGCCCTCGTCCATCATCGGGGTGGCGTCGGGCCAGTGCACTTCGCCCCTCGCGGCACGCTCCTCGGCCTTCTTCATCGGTCCCCAGTCCAACTTGAAGAGGATGACGGCCAGCGCCAGCAGTACCGCCGCGAAGGCGTAGAAATTGAACATGATCGAGCGCGCGAAGATGCCCAGCGTGTCCCCATCCGGCACCCCCGATTCGCTCAGCAGGCTCAGATTGTACGCTCCCCACGCATTGAGCGGGATCAGGATGCAGATCGGCGCGCTGGTCGAGTCGATCAGGTAGGCCAGCTTTTCGCGCGATTTCCGGTAGCGGTCGAAGAGGGGGCGCGACACCGATCCGGCGACCAGCACCGTCAGGTTCGACTCGATGAAGACGACGACCCCGATGACCCAGGCGAGCAGCTGAGCGCCGCGCCCGCCCGTCACCCATCTGCGGCGCTCCAGCGCCGCCACGAAGCCGGCCACGCCACCCGAAGCGCTGACGGTTGCGATGAGCGCCCCCATGACCAGCGTGAACATGATGACCATCGCGTTGTCGGTGTCGCGGAACACTTCGGCGGTGGACTCCACCGTCCGCATCAGCCCGGTGCCGAAGTTCCAGCTGTTGAGGATGGTCCAGCCCAGCCAGAGGCCCCCGGCGAGGGACAGGTAGACCTGGCGCGAGGCGATGGCGAGCCCGATGGCCAGGAGCGGCGGAAGAATGGAAACCCACGTCGGATCGTTCATGTCTGTAAAACTACCACCTCGGCGCCTTCACCGCCGGGTGCCCCTTCAGGAAGAAGCGCAACGGCCGGTCCGCCGCGCGGGACACGCCGATGCGGCCGGAAATCCCCACGACCGCCCCGGCGGGTGCCGGCTGCGCAACGAGGCGGATCGGGGGCCGGGACAGGTCGTGACCGTCGTGGCGCATCGTGATCCCGAACGCCTGGGCCAGCCGGCCCGGCCCGCTGCACAGCTCGGTGGTGCGGCCGCGGCGCCGAGCCATGACATCGAGTCCCGACACCGGCTCGAGGGCGCGGATCAGGACCGCCCCCGGATCCCCCTCCTCCCCCGTGACCACGTTGATGCAGTGGTGGATCCCGTAGGAGACGTAGACGTAGAGCGCGCCCCGCTTGCCGAACATCGTGCCGTTGCGGCGAGTCCGTCCCCTGAAGGCGTGGGAGGCCGGGTCGTCGCGCCCCAGGTAGGCCTCGGTCTCCACGATGCGGCCGCTCGCCTCGTGGCCGCCCACCGTGGAAACGACGAGGGAACCCGGAAGGCGCCGCGCGACTTGGACGGTTCCTCCGTCCACCAGCTCGAGCAGGCCGGGGGAGGACACCTCCGGCAACCGCTAGCGCGAGCGGCGGCCCTGGCGGAACAGGCCGAACAGACCGGACCGCGCCGGTTTTTCGGTCTCGGAGGGGGGGGCGTCGGAAACGGCCGGCGAGGCGGTTCCGGGCCCGGCGGGGCCGCTCGAGGCCGTGGCGTCGGCCGACGCGGCCCGGGCGCGGTCGTCGGGTGCCGGGCCCCTGTGTCTCGCCGTCCCGCCGGCCGGCCGGCCCCTTCCGTCCCTGTTCGGGCGCGGAACCGGCCCGTCCGGCGCGGGGGCGGTCTTCGCCAACACCGCCTGCTTGCGCTCGTAGTCGGCGGCCCAGCTCGTAAGGACGCTGTCCGCGCGCGACCGGGGCAGCACCTTGCGGATGCGCTCGGGTTCGTCGTGCAGTACCCGGAACACGTCAGCCGCGAATTGATCCACCAGCTTCTCGGCGGTCTTGACGCCGACACCCTTGTAGCGATGCGCCAGGTAGCGCTTGATGGAGCTGGCGGTTGTGGGCAGCCCCAGAGCCCTCGCGTCGAATTCCGGCGAAGCGGCCGGTCCGGCGGCCTCCGCCAGCCGGACCCGGAAACTGCCGTCGCGGGCACGGTCCACGGAAACGACTCCTTCGCCGGCCGCGAACTGGAGGAACTTGCTGAACTTGCCGAACCCGATCGCGTTCTCGCTGAAACTCCTGTCGATCGCCATCATCTTGCGCTTCACGTCCGAATCGCGAGCCGGCCCATGGTTCCTTCCGGCCACCTCCCGCAGGGCCTTTTTGAGCAGATCGAGCGCGGGCCCCCGGTCGCGCGGCGCCGGCGGCCGGGACTTCGTATCGCGCGTGGCCCGGGGGGCGGCGTCGCCCCGGGCCTCCCTGCGCGCCGGCGGCCGGCGGCCCTGCGGGCCACGACGGGCCCTTCCGCGCTGGTCGTCCCCGTTGGGGGCGGGCTCCGGACCGCGTGCGCGCGCCCCGGCTGCCCTGCCTCCCCGCGAAGGCGGTGCAATGAGGTACTGTCCGTTCGAGGCCCGCTCGATCTGCAGCAGCCCCTTGTTTGCCGCCTCAACGAGGAACTTCGAGAACTTCTTGAATCCGAGATCGCGCTCGTTGAATCCGGGCGACAGCTCCATGATGACCTGCTTCAGCCTGTCCGAGCGCATGACGTCGCCCCGCGACACCATGCGGGACACGGCCTCCTCGACGCACTGCCAGGCGTCGGGCAGGCCCGTCTCGAGTTCGGAGGTCTTGCTGAGGCCCGTCAGCGCCGTATACGAGTAGTATTCGTCACAGTTCTGGACGAGGATGTCGGAGCTGGACTCCTGGATCCCGATGCCGATCACGTACTTGCCGTATTCCTTGAGTTTGAGCACCAGGCTCGAGAAGTCGGAATCGCCGGTCAGCAGGATGTAGGTGCCGATCTCGGGCCGGATGAAGACGAGCTCCATCCCGTCGATTGCCATGCGGATGTCGGTGGCGTTCTTCTTCGAGCTGCCGTAGGCGGGGGCGAAGATGAGGTCGATGGACGCCTCGGAGAGGGGGACGATGTACTGCGGATAGCGGCGCCAGTCGGCGTAGGCCCGCTGCACCGTCACCTTGCCCTTGATGATGTCGGACTCGAGGAGGTGTTTCAGCTCCTTGGCCAGGTCGCTGCGCATGCCCATCGTGACATTGTCGAAGTCGATGAGCAGCGCCGCGTTGGGGGCCTCCTGGGATACGGGTCCGCCGGGGCCGGTGTGGAGAGCCTTGGTATATGGATTCTGCATGGGCGTTCAGTCTTCAATCGTCGCCTGGCTTACTCTCGGCGGGAGCGTGCGGGGGCATCGCCGTAACCCGGCGGGCCAGCTCGCGCCGTCTTACCGTGCCAGTATCGGTAAGGGGAAGTTCCTCCATGAAGCTAACAAGATCGGGGACCTTGTATCCGGCGAGCGTCGCCGCGCTCCACGCCCGGATCTCGGATTCGGTCACCACGCCTCCTTCCACCCGGACGACGCATGCGCAGATCGCCTCGCCCAGGATCTCGTCGGGAACGCCCACCACGGCGGCCCGGTTCACCGCCGGGTGCGCCATGATCCGGTCCTCCACCTCGCGGGGGTGCACCTTGAAGCCGCCTCGGATGACCACGTCCTCGCGCCGTCCCACGAGATGCAGGTATCCGTCCTCGTCGACCAGCCCCAGATCGCCGGTGCGCAGATACCCGTCCGGATCGGTGGCGGCGGCCGTTTCACGGGGCTGGCGGTAGTAGCCGCGCATCAGGCCGGGACCCCGAACCGCGATCTCGCCCACGCTCTCGCGCGGTAGAGCCGTGCCGTCGCGCTCCCTGACCCGCACCTCGGTGCCGCCGATGGGACGGCCCACGGTGAAGAGCCGTTTTTCGACCCGGTCGCCGGGGCGGGACATGGCCAATGTGGACGCCGCCTCGGTCAGCGAGTAGGCGATCACGAGCGGCACGCCCAGCGACGCCTCCAGCCGGCGTGCGAGGTCGTCGCTCATCGGGGCGCCGGACGACAGGCAGAGCCGCAGGGCCGGCGGAGTTCCCCCTTCCGCTTCAACCTGCCGCAGCAGCGTGGCGAAGTCGGTGGGCACACCGTACTGGACGGTGGCGCCGTGGCGCGTCGCCGCCTTCAGGGCACCGTCCGCGCCGTTGTCGTCGCACAGTACGAGAGACGCGCCGCCGAGCGCCGTCCCCAGCAGCCCCGGGCCCAGCCCGAAGACGTGGTGCAGTGCGCTCACTCCGGCCACCACGTCGCCGGGCGCGAGGTCGATGGCACGGGTGGTCTCGGCGGCGGCGTGCAGGAGATTGGCGTGCGTGAGTTCGACCCCGCGCGGCTTTCCCGAAGTGCCCGAGGTGTAGAGGATGGCGAAGGGATCCCCGGCCGCCGCCGCAGGCGCGTCGAAATCGCGTCCCACCCCGGCCGACAGGCAATCCTCCCACTGGAAGATCCTGTCGTCGTACCAGAGATCCTCTTCGCCCACCGTAACCAGGCGGCGGAGCGCCGGCAGTTCGACCAGCAGGTCCTCGAAGATCTGCAGGAAATCGATCCCGTGGGCGTTCTCGGCAGTAACCGCGCAAGCCGCGCCCGAGTGCCTCAGCGCGTACCGGAGTTCGGGGAGCCGGAGACGCGGATCCACCGGTACGACCAGCGCGCCGATCCTCGCGGCCGCGTAGACGGTCACTGCGAACTCCGGCCACGCCGGAAGCACCAGGGCGATCCTGTCGCCCGGGCCGATCCCCAGGTTGGCGAGCGACGCGGCGAGCGCCTCGGCCTGGTCGTCCACTTCGCCGAATGACAGGACGGCGTCGTCGGTGCGCAGGTACGGCGCGGCGGGATCCCCGGCCGCCCGGTATGCCAGGATCGCGTTGATCGTCCGGGGCGTGACGCCTCCTTCTGGATCCATCAGGACCAACCCTTCATGATGCGGACAAGATCCTCGTCCGGGACCGGGATCGTCGTCCCGTCCCCTTCACCTCCGCGCCCAACCTCGAACAGGCGCACGATATGTGCTACCCCGGACCGCGTCTTCTTGTCCCGCGTCATCAGGCGGGCCAGGCGCCCGGGCCGCAGGAACCCCGAATGAAAGTCGGGAAGACCGAAGGCGCGCACCAGTCTCCGGACCTCTTCGGCGGTTCCCCGAGCCGTCACCCCCAGCGACTCGCCGATCCGGGCCTCGGCCACCATTCCCACCGCGACCGCGTGCCCGTGGGGCAGCGCGTACCCCGAATGCAGTTCGATGGCGTGCGCCACCGTATGCCCCAGATTCAGGACCTGGCGCCGGCCCGCCTCGAATTCGTCCGCGGATACGACGTCGGCCTTGATCTCGACGGAACGGCGGACGGCCCGCTCCACCGGTCCCGAGGCGGCGCCGAGAAGCGGCCCCGCGTTGGCCGCGAGCCACTCGGCGTAGCCGGCGTCGGCGATCACCCCGTGCTTGAGCGCCTCGGCAAACCCTTCGGCGCGGACCCCGGCTTTCAGCGTACCGAGGAATTCGGGATCCGCCAGTACGGCCACCGGTGCATGGAAAGCCCCCACCAGGTTCTTCCCGGCAGAGTGATCCACCCCCGTCTTCCCCCCCACCGACGCGTCGATCATGGCAAGCGTCGTGGTGGGCACCTGGATGACGGGGACCCCGCGAAGGAAGGTTGCGGCCACGAACCCGGCCACGTCCCCCACAACCCCTCCCCCCAGCGCCACCACGCAGCTGTCGCGCCCCAGCCCGGCCTCCATCAACACATCGGTCAGCGCGGCCCACGTCTCGCGCGTCTTGTGCGCCTCCCCGGCCGGAAAGGAGGCCGTCACCACATCGATTCCCGCAGCCGTGAGCGACCCCGCGACCTCCCGTCCCCAGAGCGCGCCGACGCTGTCGTCGGTGATCAGGGCGCAACGACCCGAGGGGGCCGAGCCGGCCACCGCTTCGGGAAGCAGGGCACGCACGCCGCTTCCGACCCGCACCGGATAGCCGCACGGGAGGGAAGCGACGAGCACTTCGCTGTAGCGTGGATTTCGCACAGTAACGAAGCAGGCACCGCGACAGGGTCGCTGTCAAGCTGAGCCGCGCGCGCAGTCGCGAACCGGGCCGACGCATGGAGGCCGGCTCTGCCGTCCCGCGAATGGTGATACATTGAAGCGGGCGCCGCAGTCCCCACGGAAGGCCATCCGGCCCCGGTCCGCAGACGTGCGCGGGCGCCCCGGCCGCGGTGGGCAGGCGGCCCCAGGACGAGAATCCGCAAAACGGGAGGCGATGCAACGGTGTTGAGGGCCACCCTGGACAGGTTGCGAAGGGTCCGGATCCCGCGCTGGGTCTGGTTCGCGCTCGTATTCCTGGTCGCCGGCGGCACCGGACTCGCCGTGGGCGCGTGGAGGAACCTCTGCGCGAACTGCCCCTCCATTGCCCAGATCTACACCTACGAGCCGCAGCAGACCAGCAAGATCTACGCGCGCGACTCGACCCTCATCAGCGAGATCGGGCTCGAGCGCCGCACCCCGGTCGCGCTCGCGAGCCTTCCGCCCCACGTTCCCCAGGCCTTCATCGCCATCGAGGACCGGCGCTTCTACTCGCACGGAGGCCTCGACTGGAAGGGCATCGCGCGTGCCGGGATGGAGGCGCTCAAGACGCGCTCGCTCTCCGGTGCCGGCGGCAGCACCATCACGCAGCAGCTCGCACGCAACATGTTCACCGAGCGCATCGGCTTCGAGAAGCGGGTCGTGCGCAAGCTCAGGGAATGGCAGGTAGCGCTGGCGCTGGAGGACGCGTATTCGAAGGACCAGATCATCGAGGCATACATGAACCAAATCGTGTATGCTCATGGCTGGTATGGACTTCAGACAGCTTCTCGGAACTATTTCGGGAAGAATGCCATCGACATGAACCCCGCCGAGGCGGCGCTGCTGGCGGCGATCGCAAACTACCCCGAACGGTACAGTCCGCTGAACAACCCCGATGCCGCGACCAACCGGCGCAACCTGGTCCTCGACCTGATGGCGCAGGAAGGCTACCTGACCGCAGCGGAGGCGGAGCGGTGGAAGGAGGAACCGGTACCGCTCGAGCGTGCTCGGAACGTCACCGTGCAGGCGCCCTACTTCGTCGAATGGGTGCGGAAGATCCTGGACGATCGTTTCGGTGGCAAACTCTACACGGCCGGCCTGGAGGTCCACACGACCCTCGATCTGGATATGCAGGCGGCGGCCCGGGATGCCATGGAGGAGGGGTGGGCACGCATCGAGGACCGGTTCGGATTCGCGCATTCCACCTACCGGGATTTCTCCGAAGAGAACGACACCTTCAACATCGTCGACATCCCCTACGTGCAGGGGATGTTCGTCGCGGCCGATCCGGCGACAGGCCACGTGCGGGCCATGATCGGAGGGCGCGACTACGTGCACTCGAAGTTCAACCGGGCCACCGACGCCATGCGTCCGGCCGGGTCGGCCTTCAAGCCGTTCGTGTATGCCGCGGCGCTGGAGAGCGGGATTCCGGCTTCCGAGATCATCGTGGACGCACCGATCGTCCTGGAACAGCCCGACGGTACGCTGTGGAAACCGCGCAACTACGAAGAGGAGTTCCTGGGACCCATCACGATGCGCCATGCGTTTCGCAAGTCGATCAACACGGTTGCGGTCAGACTGGGGATGACCGTCGGCCTGGAATCGGTCGCCCAGATGGCGCGTCACCTGGGAATCCGTACGGAAGTCGAGCCGTATGAGTCGACAGCGATCGGGGCTGCGGAGGTGATTCCGCTCCAGATGCTGGAGGCGTATTCCGCCTTTGCCACGCTGGGAACGAGGGTGCGCCCCTTTCCGATCCTCAGGGTGGAGAGCGCCGATGGGGAACTGCTCTGGGAGCCCCGGCCGGAGCGTACGGTGGTGCTGGACTCGCTCGTGGCCAGACTGACCGTTTCACTCATGGAAGACGTGGCGTCGTTCCCCGGGGGAACCGGATACAACGGGATCCGAGGTACGGCCGGGTTGCCCGGAGAAGTTCCGGCCGCCGGCAAGACCGGGACGACCGACGAAGGCCGCGACGTCTGGTTCCTCGGGTTCACCCCGAACCTGGCCGCAGCCGTCTGGTTCGGCATGGACCTCCCTGAGCCGATCGTTCCCCGGGCCTCGGGCGGAGGTCTCGCATCGCCGGTCTGGGGCGAATTCATGAGGCGCATATACTATGGTGATCTCGCCGATCCGGACGCCGTGGGCGATGCGGCGAACGGGGCCGGCAACGGTGAACTTCACACCGCGCTCCTCTCCATCCCCGAGCGATGGCCGATCCCCGATGGCCTCATCACCCGCCGGGTCGACGGCAAGACCGGCCTCCTGGCATCCAGGTGGTGCTCCGTGCAGGATGCCTACGACGAACTCTACCTCCCGGGAACCGAGCCCACCCAGGACTGCGATTCCGCACGCTTCCGAAGGACCTCGCCCCGCCGCAACCCCTGACCCGCGACCGCGCTACAAACCATGACCGACGAATCCTCCACCCGCACCTTCGTCTTCGAGACCACGCACCACGCCATGTGGGCCGAGGATGTGGCCCGCGACCAGGCGATTCCCGCCGAGGTGGTCCCCGCGCCGCCGGACGGAGGGGCCCGTTGCGGTGTCGCACTGCGGACGCCGGTGCACCGTGCCGACGAACTCGCCCAAGCGCTCGACGACGAGCGGATTCTCTACAGGGTATTGAAGGCCTGAAGGCCGTCCTGGCGGTCCGTGGATAAAGCCGCCCGAGCACCGAGAGCGGTGAGGCGCCGGGCTGGCAAGGCGCGACGAGAGGTGAATAGCAGAGCTATTCGCCCGAGGAGCAACGCAGAGCGAAGCATTGGCCCCGTCAAATGTATACTGTGGTTGACAAAATGTAAAGTAGTCTTTACGTCGTGAGCAGGTGAGGCGAAGCGGCCAGCGCGGATGCATCGCCGCTCGAATGCCGGGGGGATTTTGTCCACGGGCTGCTGGGCCCGGCGGCGACCGTTGCCGACTCCCGCCCCACGATCAGGCCGTGATCCGTTCCAACACCAGCGGCAGCGGAGCCGTCTCGGGACCGTCCGCGACCGTGACTGCCTCGTGGATCACCCGTGCACCGATGAACAGGTCGTCCCTGGAGGCGCCGTGGACGACGGCCAACGGATCGCCGCGCGAGACCCGGTCCCCGACCCGGATCTGCAATTCGAACCCGACCCTCGGGTCGATTTCCTGATCCTGGCGCGTCCTTCCCCCACCCATGGGGATGACCCCGTACCCCAGGGCATGAGGGTCGATGCGCGAAACCACCCCGGACCGGTTTGCGGCGACAACCCTGGTCACGGGGGCCGCCGGAAGGCCATATCCGTCCTGCGGCAGCCTCAGGGTGCCTCCCTGCGCGGCCACCAGCCTTTCGAAGCGCGCCAGCGCCCCACCCCCCGCAAGCCCCTCCGCGGCTCGCCGCCGTCCCTCCCCCAGCTCCGGGACCACGCCTCCCGCCAGCGCCATCTCCGCGGCCAGTTCGGTCACCACTTCGCGCAGGTCGCCGGGTCCCCCACCAGCCAGACAATCCACCGCCTCACGCACCTCCAGCGCGTTGCCCACAGTCCTTCCCAGAGGCCGGTCCATCGCCGTCAACACCGCGGTAACCGCGAGTCCCCGCGCAGACCCCACCCCGGCCATCGCCCGGGCCAGAGCGCGCGCGTCATCCATCTCCGACAGGAACGCGCCTTCGCCCACCTTCACGTCGAGCACCAGTCCGTCCAGGCTCTCGGCCAGCTTCTTCGACATGATCGACGCCGTGATCAGCGGCAGCGAGGGCACCGTGCCCGTCACGTCGCGGAGCGCGTAGAGCCTGCGGTCGAGCGGCGCGATCTCCTCCGTCTGGCCGATCATGGCGCACCCCACGTCACGAAGGATCCGGTCAAAGCGGTCGAGCGATATGCGGGTCCGGAAACCGGGAATCGACTCGAGCTTGTCCAGCGTGCCTCCGGTGTGCCCCAGCCCCCTGCCCGACATCATCGGCACCACCAGTCCCAGTTCGGCCGCCAGGGGCGCAAGCACGAGCGAGACCTTGTCCCCCACCCCGCCCGTCGAGTGCTTGTCCACGCGCGGCGCCCCCACCCCATCCCTCGCCAGCACCTCGCCCGAGTGCAGCATCACGTCGACCAGAACGTCCAGTTCCCCGTCGCCCATCCCCCGGAAGAACACCGCCATGAGGAACGCGGCCATCTGGTCGTCGCCCACCTGTCCGTCGAGGTAGTCCTTCAGGAATCCCTCCAGTTCATGCGAAGACAGCGCGTGTCCGTCGCGCTTGCGGGCGATCACCTGCTGCGGGATGACACGTGTTCTCACCGCACATCCACTCTTCTCTCCGCCCTGCCCCTCCCCCGGCGGGCGACGCTCAGCGGACCGCCGCTTCCCACCGCAGCAGCACGGCTTCGAGGTCGAAGCCCGTAGCGGCCAGGCGGCCGTCGCGGCGCGCCAACCGCATGCTCCGCAGCACCAGCCGCACGGACAGCGACTCGCCGGGCGCCTCGAAAGTCATCGAGGCCCGGGGAACCTCCAGATCCTCGGACCACTCCAGGAATCGCGACCGTTCGTCCACGAATGCGATCAGGGCGGCCAGCGACGCGCGTCCCTGCTCCTCATCACCCCATCGCACCTCCAACTCGCCGCCATCCTCCGAAAGCCGGATGCTCAGGTCCCTGTCCCCCACCCGGACAGGCCCCGCCCGGCCGGCGACGACCACCAGGTCGAATCCCTCGACCGGCAGCGGTTCCCCCCGGCCCCGGGCCTCGACGTCCACCGCCCGGTCGCGCAGCTCCGGCAGCACACGCAGTGCCTCCATGACACGCTCGACGCGCTCGTCGCGATCCAGCTGCACCCCCTCGGCGCCCGCGAGCATGAGCGCGTCACCACCAACCCACCGCTCCACCACCCCGGTGCCGTGATTGTCGATCAGGTAGCCAACCGCCTCCTCCACCTGCTCCCACTCATCAAACGGAATCTCGACCGGCTCGGCCGCCACCCGCCCCTCCACCAGCCCCCCGTGCGCCGCCAGGATCTCCTCCACCCGCCCCGCCTGGCTCCGTTCGGCCGCCGCGTACGCCGACCAGGGCCCCACGAAGGTCGCGGCGCCGATGATCGTGAGCGTCAGCGGGATGCCCTTGATGTCCCGGGTCCGGGTGATCACGCGGTGCAGCGCGGTGGCCCCCAGCCACACCGCCAGGACCCCGAGCAGATACCGCCTCTCGGTCACGCCGTACTGTTCGATGCGCTGCCAGAGCGCCAGCAGCACCATCACCGACGCCGGCAAGATCGCGACCCAGAAGGCCAGCGCATAGCGGTCGAGCCACGCCCTCCCCCCCGCGATGCGTTCCGGGTAGGCCACCAGCAGCGAGAAGATCCCCGCGACGGCGAGCGATGAGACCAGGTATCCGGTCCAGCCGCTCGGCCAGGTTCCCGTCACGACGATCCTGCCCAGGTAGAGCAGCAGGATCGTGACGTAGACGGCCACCAGCGGGAGCATCACGAACTGCGAAAGGACCCTCAGCGCACCAGGGTAGTACCGGCTCCGCTCCAGCTCCTCGAAGTCGGCCGGCACGCCGGCCAGAAAGTGGATCGGATGGAAGAAGAACGCGATCAGGAAGAAGAGCCGCGGATAGTGCAGGTCGGGAACGGATATGCCCAGCAGGTTGTCGATGGCGGCCAGGGCCAGCGAGAGACCCGCGAAGAGCACCCCCGAATAGAGCGTCGCCAGGAGGAACCTGAAGAAGAGGACGCGATTGTACTGCCAGAAACCGTGGGACGCCTTGAACCCCAGGTACGGCACCACCGTCGCCGCCATGTGGAAGGTGAGGACGAGGTGCATCCAGCGCTGGCCCAGGGCCTCGTCGTCCCACGGGCGGAGGCGGTAGTAGAGGAAGACCAGCAGTGCCATGCCCAGGGCGGAGACGGCCCAGCGCAACCGGGGCGCCCAGCCGCGCCGTTCGCTCACCAGCGTCAGGGTGATGAAGAGCGGCAGTCCCAGGGTGGACGTGAACGCGAGCCTGGCGGCAAAACCGATCGTCTCCTGACCCACGGCCTCGACCGCCGCGAGGCCCGCCACCGCCGCGCAGGCAACCACCTCGGGGAAGCGCCGCAGTACGGAGGCCGCGGAGGCCGCGAGCTGATCCAGCGAAGGCAGTTTCACGGTGCCGCCGAACGGGGAGCCGGATCGGACCGGGCCGGCCGTGGCAGCCACCGCCCTCGCGGCGCATGCGGGCCCATCGCAGCGTCGGTGCCCAGTATCACTATGATATCACCTTGATATCGTTCTTCTCGTCGGCCGCCTCGCGCGGTGGCGGCTCCCAGTCCGTCAGTCCCTTCACGTACCGGTGCAGCCACCGCATCTCCTCCATCATGAGCGTGCGGCGGTGGCGCGGCTCCGCGATCCCGTGTCCCTCGCGCGGGAAGAGGATGAAGCGCGCCTCGACCCCCAGGTGGCGCAGCCCCGCGAAGAAGTTCATGGACTGCTCCATCGTGTCGGTGCGGTCGTTGGCCCCGTGGAAGAGGATGGTGGGGGTCGTGACCCGGTCCAGGTGGGTGTACGCCGACCGCTCGGCCCAGTGGTCCCGGTTGGACCAGGGGTCGCCGCCCAGGTACCAGCGCACCACGTCGAAGTTGAAGCCGCTGCCGAATTCGCTGCGCCAGTCCGCGACCATGGCGCCCAGGCTCGCCGCCTTGAACCGGTCGGTGCGGGTGATCGTCCATCCGCCCAGGATCCCCCCGTAGCTCCACCCCTTCACGGCCAGCGAATCCGGGTGCGCCACGCCCCGCTCGATGATCGCGTCCACGCCGGTCATGAGGTCCTCGTAGTCCCCTCCGCCGATGTCGTTCATGTTGCCTCTGAGCAGCGCGTCCCCGTACCCGGACGATCCCCGCACGTTCGGCTGCAGCACCGCGTATCCCTGCGCCACCAGGATCTGCGCGTCGGCGTCGAATCCGCGGGTGAAGACGCCGGCGGGACCTCCGTGAATCTCCAGCACGGCCGCCCCGGGCGAACTCCGGCCTGCGGGGCGGTAGAGCAGCCCCTCGATCTCGAGTCCGTCGGAGCTCGTCCACCGCACCACCTCGGGCTGCACCAGGTCCTTCTCCGCCATACCCGGATTGGCCTCGGTCAGCCGCACCTTCGTGCCACCCTCCAGGTCGGCCAGCCACAGGTCGCCCGGCTCGGTGGGGCCGGCGAACTGGAACGCCGCCGTCCGGTGCAGCCGGTCGAAGGACGCGCCCGAAACCACGCCGGTCTCGTGCGTGAGCTGCTCGATTCCGCCCGACCGCACACCGACCCGGTAGATGTTGGCCACGGTGCGGTCCAGCGCCACGATGTCGATCGAGCGGCCGCCCGGGTTCCAGCGGTAGCTCCGCATGTCGATGTCGGTGTCGGGCATCAGCTGGCGGGTCTCGCCGGTGGGGATGTAGTGGTGGTACAGGTTGCCCTGGTCCAGCTCCCACGTCTCCAGGTCCGGCGCCACGAAGGTGATCGCGCGGCCGTCGGGCGACCACGCCAACTGCGACTCCGGCGCGTCGTTGTCGGTAATCCGCTCCTCTTCCCCGCTCTGGATGGTCAGGAGCGCCACCTCGGCCAGGTGTCCGGCGTTGCGGCGGTTTTCGGTGCGGTAGGTGTAGGCCAGGAAGTTCCCGTTCGGGGAGGGCGCGAAGTTGCCCACGATGCGCCCGGCCTCGGTGAGCCGCGTCGCCGCGCGCGGCCCGCCGTCGATCCCCGCCGTCACCCGCCACACCCCGTTCCACGATCCCCGCGTCTGGCCGTTCGGCCCCTCGTCGATGAAGATCGCGTCGTCACCGTTCTTGCGTTCCCTGTCCAGGTCGTCGGGGAGCGAGTCGCTGGCCAGGAAGAGGATCGAGGCCCCGTCCGGGGACCAGCGGTAGCTGCCCACCGCCGTGGAGTGCTTCGTCAGCTGGGCGGCCTCGCCGCCGTCCACCGGCAGGAGGAAGAGCTGCCGGCGCCTGCCGTCCCCCTCGCCGGCGGGACGCGTGAACGACACCCAGCGTCCATCGGGCGACCACTCGGCGGAGCGGTCGTCGGGCGAGCCCGTGAAGGGGCGCGCGTTTCGCCCGTCCGAACCGACCACCCAGATTCGGCTGACCCGCTTGTTCTTCTCCCAGTCGAGCTCGCTTCTCGTGAAGAGAATCCGCGAACCGTCGGGAGAGATCCGCGGCCCGGAGACGCGCACCATGTCGATGGCGTCGTCTACGGTGAAGGCGGGGTTGGCACCTTCGGGGCTGCCGTTCTCCTGGCTGGAGAGCGGCGCGCCGGAGATGGCGGCCAGAAGAGCGGTGGACCCTGTGAGGACTGCGGGACGATGGCGGTGGAGAACGCCGCCACCCGGTGCTCGGGCGCGCAAACGCATGAGAATCCTCCCGGAATGATGTGCTCCGACTGCGTGTCGGTCCGCGGACGAATCCCGGCGCGTACGGAAAGCGGCGGGGACAACGGGCCGGCGAGTCGCCACGGGCTGCCTGGACCCCGAATATCGGGATCGTGAGGGCGGCCCGACAGCCCCTCGGCGTTGCAGGAAGGCGTTCCGGGCGGCCTGCCGGGCCGGCAGGGGGATCCCCTGTGGACTGCTACTGCTGGCCGGCCGGCAGTTGCAGCTCGAGCAGGTCGTCCGGACTGACCGCGAGCGTCTCGGTGAGGAATTCGCGTCCGGCCAGGTACTTGACCCGGAGCTGAATGTGGGGAAGGTGCCACTGGAGCTTGAAGGTGGCGTCGCTCTTGCCGCTGACGATGCCCAGGCGCTTCGTGCCAAGTTGAGGGGCGATGTAGACGGTCGCCTGGCTGAAGTTGTGGTTCCGCACCAGGATTTCTATCTCCTCCGTCCCGGACTCGTCCTGCCCCAGCGGGTTGTCCGCCCGCCCCCCGGTCCCCAGGCAACCTGCCAGGGCGACGGCCGGAAGCAATGCGAATAGATGGTGTTGGCGCTTCAACAGGCTACGGAGGCGGGGGCGCTGACTCAACATGATGAGACCCTTGTGGCTGAATGTGGTCCTGTCCCTGAATATACCCCTCCGGGCCTCAAACGATCCGCCTTTTCCCGCCTGCCGGCACGGAGGACCGATACCGTCCGCCCGTCCGCCGGCCGGTCGGCCCCAATTGCGCGGAATCGCCGGTCAGCCACGCTCCTCCATCGGCGTGTAGTCCCTCCGGGGATGCCCTTTGAAGACCTGGCGCGGCCGCGCGATCTTCTGCTCCCGGTCGACCACCATCTCCTCCCACTGCGCGAGCCACCCCACCGTGCGCGGGATCGCGAAGAGCACGGGGAAGAGTTCGACCGGAAACCCCAGCGCCTGGTAGATGAGTCCCGAGTAGAAGTCGACGTTCGGATACAGGTTGCGCTTTACGAAGTACTCCTCCTGCAGCGCGATCTTCTCGAGCTCCAGGGCGATGTCGAGGAGCGGGTTGCGTCCGGTCACCTCGAACACTTCGTCGGCCGCCTTCTTGATGATCGTCGCCCGCGGGTCGTACGCCTTGTAGACGCGGTGGCCGAAGCCCATGAGCCGCCTCTCGCCGCGCCGGACGCTCTCCATGAAGGCCGGAATGTTGTCCGTGGTGCCGATCTCGACGAGCATCCGCAGCACGGCCTCGTTGGCACCCCCGTGCAGCGGCCCGTAGAGCGCGGCCATCGCCCCGGCCATGGCGCAGTACGGATCCGGGCGCGAGCTCCCGATCACCCGCATGGCGGTCGTCGAGCAGTTCTGCTCGTGGTCGGCGTGCAGGATGAAGAGGATGTCCAGCGCGCGCACGAGCGCGGGGGGCGGCTGGTATTCGCGGCCGCCGATCCGGAAGAGCATGTTGAGGAAGTTCGCCGTGTAGGAGAGATTGTTCTCCGGGTAGACGTACGGCAGTCCCTTGTGATGCCGGTAGGTGTACGCGGCCAGCGTGGGCATCTTGGCCAGCAGTCGCACGATCTGGGCGCGCCGGACGTCAGGGTCGTCGATCTGCTTGGCTTCGGGGTAGAAGGTGGACAGCGCCGCCACCGTCGAGATCATCATCCCCATGGAGTGGGCGTTGTAGCGGAACCCCTGCAGAATGGTCGTGACGTTCTCGTGGACGTAGGTGTGGTAGGTGACCTGGTGCACGAACTCGTCGAGCTCCGCCTGCGTGGGGAGTTCGCCGTTCAGGATCAGGTAGCAAACCTCCAGGAAGGTCGAATGCTCCGCCAGCTGCTCGATCGGGTATCCGCGGTACTCCAGAATCCCCTTGCCGCCCTTGACGTCGGTGATCCGGGAGGTGGTGAAGGCCGTGTTGGTGAAGCCGGGGTCGTAGGCCATCATTCCGAAGTCGCCGTCGTTGACCCGGATCTGGCGCAGGTCCATGGCGCGGATGACGTCGCCGTCCAGGACGTCGACTTCGTACTGCCGTCCCGTGCGGTTGTCGGTGATGCTGAGGGTGTTCCTGGTGTCGTGGCTGGGCATTGGGTCTTCCGGGGCCGGCGAGATGCCGGGTGAGGGGGCTGGGAAGTGAAGTCCAACCCTTATTCTACAAGAGAACGAGGCTCCCGGAGAAGGGGTGCGGGGTCACCTGGCGCGCCCCCGCGGCAATCCCGCCATGCGGGGCGCGCCTGCTCACGCGTGGCGAGGAATCGAGCGACCGGAACGATAGCGGCACAGGCCGGTGCCCCAACCGCTGCAGGAACGGATCGACCGGGTCCACCAGGCGCGGTTGAACTCCGCGTCCCACTACCGCGACGTGCGCGGATCGACTTCCTCGTAGACCGTCCGGTTCCCCTTGCCGTCGAAGGCGATGACCGCGTATGGCCGGGGGTTGGGCCCCTCCATGCCGGGTGAGCCGGTCGGCATCCCCGGCACGCTGATGCCCTTCACCTCGGGGGCCTCCGCCAGGAAGCGTTTGACCACGCTGGCGGGCACGTGGCCCTCGATCACGTAGTCACCGACCACTGTCGTGTGGCAGGTCGAAAGCTCCCGCGGGACGCCATGGCGGACCTTCACGCCCCCCCACAGTTCCTCGACTTCCACATCTTCCACCGTCACCTTGAAACCGGCCTCCTTCATGTGATCCACCCAGATGCCGCAGCATCCACATGTGGCCGTCTTGTAGACGTGGAGTTCGGGGTCGGCGCCGAGATCCGCATCCGGGGACCGGAACGAAACCACCAGCAGGGCGCCGGCGACCAGAAGGCCGGCCGCCGCGATTCTCTTCATGTTCATCCTTCATTCTCCGCGGTTTGGAAATCCCTGGCCGCGGCCCGCGCCGATGGCGGTGCCGCGTGGCCTGCATGCCCCAGGGCTGGAAGATAGCTGGACCGGCACGTCCGCAGAAAGGTCCCCGCATCGGGGCCTTTCCGCAGGGCGCCGACCGGCGGAATGTCGACGGGCTTCACCCGCGGTGGCCCGCGCCGGTGCGCGACGTGTACGGACAGGGTCCCGCGGGCCCGCTTCGCCTGACCCGCCAATGCCGAGGGAGGGACTCGAACCCTCACGCCCGCAAGGGCAAAGGTTTTTGAGA